>JBQTKF010000035.1:0-59301 GCA_052386355.1 Gammaproteobacteria bacterium | reverse complement strand
TCCACATTGAGCTGTTGCGCCTGGCCATTGCGGTCGATGGTGAGGGTTACCGCGGATCCCTGGCCGATGCCGCGCAGGATCTCCTGCCCGCGGCTCGGGTCGTCGAGCGCAGCGCCGTTCACCGCGGTGACGAGATCCCCGGGTTGGAGACCCAGGGCGGCGAACTGTGCGCGGTTGCGGCCGGGATACACGCGGTAACCGCGCAACGAACCGCCGGCGAATACCGGCTGCGGGCGCAGCAGTTCGTTGGCCGCCGCTGGATCCTGCGCGATCAGCTGCCGCACGCTGTCCGCGAGGCTCGCCGCCGGCGCCGGGGCCGCGGGCGAATACGCCGTTGCGGCAGCGCCCGTCGGGCCGCCCGAGAGCCGCGGCAGGACCAGCGATTCGCGCGCACCGCCGCGGTCGAGGAGCACGCGGTCCGGATAGACGGCAACCAGGCGCGCGCCGCCCGGCAGCTGGGCGCCGGTCGCGTAGACGCGCGCAGATTGGCCGCTTGCGCCGATGATGGCCCAGCCTTGTTCGGGGTCACGCCCCGCGAGCGTGCCGGCCAGCGTCAGGTTGGCGGAAGTCGCGGGCGCGGAAGCGGGATCGCCGGTTGCAGGCGCGACGCCGAACAGATGGGCGTTCACGATTGCGGTGAGGTCAAGCGCGGGCGTGTCGGCGCCCGCGGAATCCGGCAGCGCGGCTGGCGGCGGGCCGGAATCGTCGAGTGCCCGCCACAGCAGCGACGCGAGTTGGGCCGCGAGCAGCACCACGAATGCGAGTGTCGCCAGCGACGGGCCCGCTGCCCCGAAACCCGCGCGCAGGCCGCCCGCAGGCTGGCGCAACGGCGCAACGATGCGGTCGACAAGTTGCATGCGACCCGTCCCCCGGAACCGACCCCCCGGCAAAGCGTCCCATGATACGGGCAGGCCATGTGGCCCCACAAGGCGCGGGGAATCGGGAAAATGAAGCATTGGCGGGCACTTGTGCGACACTTCTCAAACCGGACTCGGGGCGATGCGCGCGTGCAGAACCCGCGATGACGTCACTTGTGCACGCCCGTGTACCGCCCCTATAAATGCACCGACGATGGACGGGCAGTGTGAGCGGCGACGAGGAACGGGACAGTCGGCAGGGCGGACAGCACCTCCTGGTCGAGGAGGCGCCGCCGCAGCTCGCGAAGCCGCCGCTGTACCGGGTGGTGCTGCTGAACGACGATTACACGCCGATGGAGTTCGTGGTGGACGTGCTGGAACGCATTTTCGGTCTCGACCGCACGCGTGCGACGCGCATCATGCTCGAGGTGCACACGCGCGGGAAGGGCGAATGCGGCGTGTTCACCTTCGAGATCGCCGAGACCAAGGTCGCCCAGGTGACGACCTATGCCCGCCACCACCAGCATCCGCTGATGTGCACGATGGAGGAGACCTGATTGCTGTCGAGTGAACTGGAATACTGCCTGAACGAGGCCTTCCAGAAGGCCCGCGACGCACGGCACGAGTACATGACCGTGGAGCACCTGCTGCTCGCGATCCTGGATGCGCCGCGCGTGCGCGAGATCCTGAAGGCCTGTGGCGCGGATCTCGCTCGCCTCACCGGCGAGCTGCAGAAGTTCATCGACGAGACCACCCCGGCGCTCGCGCCCGACGACGACCGCGAGGTGCAGCCGACGCTCGGCTTCCAGCGCGTGCTTCAGCGCGCGGTATTCCACGTGCAATCGAGCGGCAAGAAGGAGGTCACGGTCGCAAACGTGCTGGTTGCGATCTTCAGCGAGAAGCAGTCGCACGCGGCCTACCTGCTGTCGCTTCAGGACGTCACGCGCCTCGATGTCGTCAACTACCTCTCGCACGGGCTGCCCACGGCCCCGGACGCGCGCGAGCCGCCACGCGAGGAGTCGGCGGAGGGGGGTCGCGAGAGCACCGAGGACACGGGTGCCGCGGCGCTCGAGAAGTACACGGTCAATCTGAACGCCCAGGCGGCCGCCGGCCGCGTGGACCCGCTGATCGGCCGCCAGCTCGAGGTACAGCGCACGATCGAGATCCTGTGCCGCCGGCGCAAGAACAACCCGCTTTACGTCGGCGAGGCCGGGGTCGGCAAGACGGCGATCGCGGAGGGCCTCGCACGGCTCGTGGTGGAGCACAAGGTCCCGGACGTGCTCGCCGATTGCACCATCTACGCGCTCGACATGGGCGCGCTGATCGCCGGCACCAAGTACCGCGGCGACTTCGAGAAGAGGCTCAAGGGCGTGGTTTCCGAACTCAAGAAGCGTCCCGGCGCGGTGCTGTTCATCGACGAGATCCATACCGTGATCGGCGCCGGCGCGGCCTCCGGCGGCGTCATGGACGCCTCCAACCTGATCAAGCCGGTGCTGGCATCGGGCGAACTGCGCTGCATCGGCTCGACCACCTACCAGGAGTACCGCGGGATCTTCGAGAAGGATCATGCGCTCGCGCGGCGCTTCCAGAAAATCGACGTGGTCGAGCCCTCGATCGCCGAGACCATCGAGATCCTGCGCGGTCTCCGGTCGCGCTTCGAGGAACACCACGGCATCGCCTACCAGGACGAGGCGCTGGTCGCCGCGGCCGAACTTTCCGAGCGCCACATCAACGACCGCCACCTGCCGGACAAGGCGATCGACGTCGTGGACGAGGCCGGCGCGTCGTTGCGCCTGCGGCCCGCCGCCGAGCGCGAGACTACGGTCACGGTCGCGCACGTCGAGGCCGTGGTCGCCCGCATCGCGCGCATCCCGCCCCGGAACGTCTCACTCTCCGATCGCGAGATGCTCGCCAATCTGCAGCGCAACTTGAAGCTCGTGATCTACGGCCAGGACGCGGCCATCGACGCGCTCGCGGCCGCGATCAAGATGTCGCGCGCGGGGCTTGGCAACGAACGCCGCCCGGTGGGCAGCTTCCTGTTTGCGGGCCCCACGGGCGTCGGCAAGACCGAGGTCACCCGCCAGCTCGCGATCGCGCTCGGCGTCGAATTCCTGCGCTTCGACATGTCGGAGTACATGGAGCGCCACACGGTGTCGCGGCTGATCGGCGCGCCGCCCGGCTACGTCGGCTTCGACCAGGGCGGGTTGCTGACCGAGGCGATCTCCAAGCAGCCGCACTGCGTGCTGCTGCTCGACGAAATCGAGAAGGCTCACCCGGACGTGTTCAACCTGCTGCTGCAGGTGATGGACCACGGCACGCTCACCGACAACAACGGCCGCAAGGCCGATTTCCGCCACGTGATCATCGTGATGACCACCAACGCGGGCGCCGCAGAAATGAGCCGTGCCAGCATCGGCTTCACGCCGCAGGATCACGCGCCGGACGGCATGGAGGCGGTCAGGCGCATCTTCTCACCCGAGTTCAGGAACCGCCTGGACGCCATCATCCAGTTCGCAGCGCTCGATCCGCCGACGATCGAGCGCGTAGTGGACAAGCTCCTGCTCGAAGTCGAGGCGCAGCTGGAGCAGAAAGGCGTGGCAGTCGCGGTGGACGATGCCGCGCGGCGCTGGATAGCGGACAAGGGCTACGACCCGAAGATGGGCGCGCGCCCGATGGCGCGCGTGCTGCAGGAGCACGTCAAGCGCCCGCTGGCCGAGGAACTGCTGTTCGGCCGCCTCGCGGGCGGCGGCAGCGTGCGCGTGACGCTCGCCGCGGATGGTACCGGGCTGGCGCTCGACTGCCGGCCGGCGCGTGCGCCGGAGTTGCGGGGGGCGGAATAGGAAATAGGGACAGGTACACGTTATCGGTTCCGATAAAGTGTACCTGTCCCTATTTCTTCATCGTGCCCGGTAGACGATGCGGCCCTTGGAGAGGTCGTAGGGCGTCAGTTCGACCGTCACGGTGTCGCCGGTCAGGATGCGGATGTAATGCTTGCGCATCTTGCCCGAGATGTGCGCGGTGACGACATGGCCGTTCTGCAGCTTCACGCGAAAGGTCGTGTTCGGCAGGGTCTCGACGACCTCGCCTTCCATCTGGATCGCTTCTTCTTTCGCCATCACCCGCTGCCGTCCGTGAAACCGCGCGGATTGTGCCGCAGCGCCTGATCGGGCGCAATGAATTGTCTCAGGCGTGCCATGGCGGGGCGGGCTCCTGGACCAGGCGCGACAGTTCGCGCTCGAACCCGGCCCGCGGCAGATTCCGGCTGCCGAGGCTCGCGAGGTGCGGAGATGGCATCTGACAGTCGATCAGCGGGACGCCGCGGGCGGCGCATTCGGTGACCAGGCGCGCGAGCGCGACCTTGGACGCGTCGGTCTCGCGCGTGAACATCGATTCGCCGAAGAACACGCGCCCGATCGCGACCCCGTACAAGCCTCCGACGAGCTCCCCGGCTCTCCACGTCTCGATCGAATGCGCGAGCCCTTGCCGGTGCAATGCGACGTAGGCGGCGTGCATCTCGCCGGTGATCCAGGTGCCGGCATTGCCTCGCCGCGGCCCGGCGCAGGCGGCGATCACGGCCTCGAAGGCCGTGTCGATGCGCGTCTCGTAACCGCGACCGCGGATCGAGCGCCGCAGGCTGCGCGACGCTCGAAACTCCGCAGGAACCAGCACCGCGCGCGGGTCCGGCGCCCACCAGAGGATCGGCTGTTCAGCCGAGAACCATGGAAAGACGCCCTGGCGGTAGGCGTGGATCAGCCACTCGGGGGTGAGCGCGCCGCCGACCGCGAGCAGGCCGTTCGGCTCGGCGAGCGCGCGCGCCGTCGGCGGCATCGCCGAAGGCTTGTCAGTCTTCTGCAGCCAGGCAATCCCGGACATCGGCGGGCAGCCTAGCCGGGATGTCGTCGCGCCGGAAGGGCAGGTGTCTCACGGCTTCGGCGAGCCAGGCGCGACGGCGTCGGCGCTCGCGGGAAAGCCAGGCGCCAATCGGGACCGCAAAGCGCTCATCCAGGATGTCGTGCAGCGACCAGACCGGGCTCGGCCAGAAGCCCCGCAGCAGCTTGTGCTCGCCCTGCGTGCCCGGCTCGAACCGCGCGATGCCTTGGCGCAGGCAGTGCTCGATGCCCCGATAGTAGCAGAGCTCGAAATGCAGGCTGTGAAATTCCCCGGCCGCGCCCCAGTAGCGGCCGTAGAGCGCATCCGGTCCGCGCAGCGACAGCGCGCAAGCGACGGGTTCGCCGCCGAGCAGGGCGAATTCGACCACCAGCGCGTCCGGCAACAGGCGTGCGAGGCGCCCGAAGAATTCCGCGTTGAGGTACGGCGCATTGCCGTACCGCGCAAAGGTCCGTGCGTGCAGCCCATAGACCGTATCCAGGTCCTCGCGGCCGAGTTCTCCGCCCAGGCAGGTGCGGCACTCGATGCCGGCCTCGGCGATGCGACGGCGCTCGCGCCGGATCTTCTTGCGCTTGTCCGAGGCCAGCGAGCCGAGCCAGTCGTCGAAATCCCGGTGACCCTCGTGCCGCCAGTGGAACTGGCAGTCGAGCCGCGGCTGCAGCCCCAGGGATCCGAGCACTTCGCGGGCGCCGGCATCGGGGAACAGCACGTGCAAGGAAGACGCGCCGAGATCGCGCGCGAGTTCACGCGCGCCGGCCGCAAGTTCGCGCCGGACCGCCGCGCTGTGCGCGAGGAGCCGCGGGCCGGTCGCCGGCGTGAATGGCACGGCGCAGACCAGGCGCGGGTAGTAGCGCTGCCCCGCGCGGTGGTAAGCCTCGGCCCAGGCGAAGTCGAATACGAACTCGCCCCAGGAATGCGGCTTCAGGTAGAGCGGCATCGCGCCGTCCAGGACGCCGGCGGCGTCGAAATGCAGCAGGTGGCGCGCATCCCAGCCGGTCTTCGGCGTCGCGCAGCCGGAGTTCTCGAGCGCAAACAGGAATTCGTGCCGCAGGAAAGGGGAGGCCTGGCCCGCCAGGGCGTTCCAGGCCGCGGCGTCGACTTCGGCCAGCGACCGCACGACCCGCGTGGTCATCGGCGCTCTTTCAGCCGGCGCCGGTCCGCTCGAGGTAACGGTCCGCGTCGAGCGCCGCCATGCAGCCGGTGCCGGCCGAGGTCACGGCCTGGCGGTAGACGTGATCCGCGACGTCGCCGGCCGCGAACACCCCCGCGACGCTGGTGGCGGTCGCGTCGCCCGCGATTCCGGATTTCACGATGATGTAGCCGTTCTTCATCTCGAGCTGGCCGGCGAAGAGTTCGGTGTTCGGCGTGTGGCCGACCGCGACGAAGAGTCCTGAGACCTCCAGATCCCGTGATTTTCCGTTCCCGGCCTCCCGCAACCGCACGCCGGTCACGCCGCCGTCGCTGCCGAGCACTTCTTCGACGACGTGATTCCAGAGCAGCGAGACTTTTTTCTGTCTCACGAGCGCCTGCAGGCGATCCTGCAGGATTGCCTCGGCGCGCAGCTTGTCGCGCCGATGAACCAGCGTCACGTGCGCCGCGATGTTCGCGAGGTAGATGGCCTCTTCGACGGCGGTATTGCCGCCGCCCACAACGGCCACCTGCTGGTCGCGGTAGAAGAATCCGTCGCAGGTCGCGCAGGCCGATACGCCGCGGCCCCGGAAGCGCTCCTCCGACTCGAGCCCGAGATAGCGGGCCGATGCTCCGGTCGCGATGATGAGGGCATCGCAGCCGAAGACGCCGTCCTCGCCCTGCAGGCGAAACGGACGCTGCGACAGGTCCACGCGCGTGACCTGGTCCTGCACGATCTCGACGCCGAAGCGCTCGGCGTGGCGGCGCATGCGGTCCATCAGGTCCGGGCCGAGCAGGCCGTGGACGTCGCCGGGCCAGTTGTCCACCTCAGTGGTGGTCATCAGCTGGCCGCCGGGCTGCAGTCCCGCGATCAGGAGCGGCTTGCGGTTCGCGCGCGCTGCGTAGACCGCGGCGGCGTAACCGGCGGGTCCCGATCCGAGGATGATGAGGGGCGAGTGGCGGGGGGTCGTCATGTATAGTCCGGCATCCTAATCGGCCTGCATGGGTCCTTGCCGCGCGATTTGCAACGTTCTTATAATCAATCGCTTATCGTGTTTTCCTGCGCAGGATTCTGAAGCCTTGTCCCGTCTCGCCGCCGACGCTGCCCGATCCGACGCGAAACTCGATCCGGTTTTTGCGCGTGCGCTGCGCAACGTCGCCTTCTGGCTGCTTGCGGTGCTTGCGCTCGTGCTCCTGATCGCGCTCTCGAGCTACGACGCCTACGACCGCAGCTTCAGTTACACCGGCGAACCCGGCCAGGTCGGCAATCTGATCGGCCCGGCCGGTGCCTGGGCCGCCGGCCTGATGTTGCTGCTGTTCGGCTGGCCCGCGTACCTGTTCCCGGTCGCGATCGCCTTCAGCGCCTGGGTGGGCCTCAAGCGCGCACCGGACGAGCGCGGCCAGAGCCGCACCACGGTCGCCCTGCGCACCATCGGCATCGTGCTCGTGCTCGCGGCCAGCTGCGGCCTCGCAACGCTGCACTACACCGGCTCGCCGCTGCCGGCGGGCGCGGGCGGCATCCTCGGAAACCTGGTCGGCGAGGCGCTCGAAGGCGTCCTCGCGCTGCTCGGCGCAACGCTCGTGATGCTCGCGTTGTGGTTCGCCGGCGTGCAGCTCTTCACCGGCGTGTCCTGGCCGCGGATCATGGACTTCATCGGCCATGCGGTGCTGTCCGGCGCGGCCTGGCTCGGTCGACGCGTTGCGCGATCGCGCGACCAGGCTGCGGGGCGGGAATCCCGGGAGGCGCGCGAGGCGGCGGTGCGCGAGGTGCAGAGGAAGGCCGCGACGCGCACGCCGCCACGCATCGAGCCGCCGGCGCCGCCGGTGCCCGAGCCATCCGCACGCGTCGAGAAGGAAAGGCAGGTCCCGCTCTTCTCCAAGACGGTGGCCCGCGGCCTGCCCGAGCTCAAGCTGCTCGACGGCCCGCCGGCGCGCGAACAGGGCTATTCGAGCGAGGCGCTCGACGCGATGTCGCGCCTCGTGGAGATCAAGCTCAAGGACTTCGGCGTAGACGTCGAGGTGGTCGCAGTGCAGCCGGGGCCGGTCGTCACGCGCTTCGAGCTCAAGCCCGCACCCGGCGTCAAGGTGAGCCAGATCAGCGCACTCGCGAAGGACCTGGCCCGCGCCCTGTCCGCGATCAGCGTGCGCGTGGTCGAGGTAATCCCGGGAAAATCCGTGGTCGGCCTCGAGATCCCGAATGAATCACGCGAGCTCGTCACGCTCGGGGAGATCGTGCGTTCGCGCGCCTATGACGAGCTGAATTCGCCGCTTGCGCTCGCCCTCGGCAAGGACATCGGCGGCGCGCCGGTGGTGGCAGACCTCGGAAAGATGCCGCACCTCCTGATCGCGGGTACGACGGGCTCCGGGAAATCGGTCGCCATCAACGCGATGGTGCTGTCGCTGCTGTACAAGAGCACCGTCGAGCAGGTGCGGCTCATCATGATCGACCCCAAGATGCTCGAGCTCTCGGTCTACGAGGGAATTCCGCACCTGCTCGCGCCGGTGGTCACCGACCTCAAGCAGGCGGCGAACGCGCTGCGCTGGTGCGTGGCCGAGATGGAGCGGCGCTACCCGCTGATGAAGGAACTGGGTGTGCGCAATCTCGCCGGCCTCAACCGCCGGATCCGCGAGGCGCAGGAGGCAGGCAGCCCGATTCGGGACCCGCTGATCGCGCGCCAGCTGGCGGCAGGCCAGTACGAAGGCGAGGTGCCGGTGCTGACCCCCTTGCCGTATATCGTCGTCGTGATCGACGAGCTCGCCGACCTGATGTTGATCGTCGGCAAGAAGGTCGAGGAACTGATCGCGCGCCTCGCGCAGAAGGCGCGCGCCTCGGGCATCCACCTGGTGCTCGCGACGCAGCGGCCGTCGGTGGACGTGATCACCGGACTGATCAAGGCCAACATCCCGGCGCGCATCGCCTTCCAGGTCTCGGCCAAGGTGGATTCGCGCACCATCCTCGACGGCAGCGGCGCCGAATCGCTGCTGTCGCACGGCGACATGCTCTACCTGCCGCCCGGAACGTCGACGCCGGAGCGCGTGCATGGCGCCTTCGTGTCGGACCAGGAAGTCCACCGGGTGGTCGCATCGCTCAAGAACGCCGCCCAGCCGGAATACGTGGACGAGGTGCTCACCGGTCCGGCCCTGCCGTTGCCGGGCATCTCGGACGAGCCGGGCGAGGGCGGAGCGGGAGAGGGCGAGGCGGCCGGCGAACAGGATCCGCTCTACGACGAGGCCGTGCGCATCGTGACCGAATCACGCCGCGCCTCGGTGTCGGGCGTGCAGCGCCGCCTCAAGATCGGTTACAACCGCGCCGCACGCCTGGTCGAGTCCATGGAGGCTGCAGGTCTCGTGGGTCCCCTGCAATCGAATGGCAGCCGCGAAGTGCTCGCGCCGCCGCCGCCGGAGGACTGATGCGGCTGCTGCCTGCGTTGCTGCTTTTCGCCGCCGGGGCGGCGGTGGCCGATGTCGCGGGCGACGCGGCCGCCGCGCAGCGCGTGCAGTCTGCGCTCGGCGGGTTGAGCAGCCTGCGCGCGGAGTTCCGGCAGTCCGTCACCGATCCCGAGGGCCGGATCATCGAGCAAGCGGAGGGCAGCGTGGCGCTCGCGCGCCCGGGGCGCTTCCGCTGGGACTATCGCACGCCGGCGCAGGTCATCGTCTCCGACGGGCGCACGGTCTGGTTCCATGACGTGGAACTCGAACAGGTGACGATCCGCGGCGCGGCGGAGACGCTCGCCGGGACGCCCGCGATGCTGCTCGCGGGGGCCGTTGAACTGGAATCCGAATTCGCCATCAGCGACGGGGGCGAACGGGAAGGGCTGGCCTGGAGCCGGCTCGCGCCGCGGCGCGCGAACGGCGACTTCCGCGAGCTGCGGCTCGGCTTCCGGGGCCGCGACCTGCGGCGCATGCTGCTGGTCGACCGGCTGGGCCAGGTCACCCGCATCGACTTCGAGCGCATCGAGCGCGATCCGCCGCTCGACGTCGCGACCTTCTCGTTCGTCCCGCCTCCGGGCGTCGACGTCGTCGGCCGGCCGCCCGCCAATTGAAACCCATCGGCACCGGGTTCCGCCGCGCCTGGCAGGGAGTGATCCTGCTTCTCGCCTTCGCGATCGCCCTCGGCAGCCTGCTTTCCTTGCCATCGGTGATCCCCGCCGCAGGCGTCGACAAGCTCGAGCACTTCCTCGCCTACTTCGCACTCGCGCTGCTCGGCTCCGGCATCGTGGAACCTCACCGCCTGTGGGTCGTCATGGCGCGCAGCTTCGCCTTCGGGGTCTCGCTCGAACTGCTGCAGGCGCTCTCCGGCGCGGGACGTTCGGCAGACTGGACGGATGCGGCCGCCAATGGCGCCGGGATCCTGGCCGCCTGGCTGGTAGCGGGCAGCGGCCGCGCCGGCTGGGCGCGCCACGTCGAGGCGAGGCTCTGGCGCCGCCCGCCGCCATGAGGCCGCGCGCGAAACGCTAGAATCGGTGCGAGATGCGCCAGCAGTCCGAACTGCCGATCGCCGCTCCGCTGACGGCTGCCTACCGGCCGCTCGCGGATCGCATGCGCCCCCGCACGCTCGCCGAGTTTGCGGGCCAGCGACATCTGCTGGCACCGGGCAAGCCGCTCCACCGATTGCTCGCCGACGGCATCGCGCACTCGATGGTGCTGTGGGGTCCGCCCGGAAGCGGCAAGACGACGTTGGCGCGGCTCTCGGCGGCGACCACCCAGGCGCGCTTCATCGCGCTCTCCGCCGTGATGGCCGGCGTCAGGGACATCCGGGACGCGGTGAAGGGGGCGCGCGCGGCGAATGCGGGTGGCGGCCCGGCGACGGTTCTGTTCCTCGACGAGGTGCATCGCTTCAACAAGGCCCAGCAGGACACCTTCCTGCCCTTCGTCGAGGACGGCACGCTGGTGTTCATCGGCGCGACCACCGAGAACCCGTCCTTCGAGCTGAATTCCGCGCTGCTCTCCCGGGCCCGCGTTTATGTGCTGAAGCCGCTCACGCAGGCGGAACTCGCAGCGCTGGTCGAACGCGCCCTCGCGGATCCGGCGCGCGGCCTGGGCGCCAGCGGACTGCGAGTCCTGCCGGACGCGCTGGCGCTCCTCGCGGACGCGGCAGATGGCGACGCCCGCCGCGCGTTCAACCTGCTCGAAGTCGCCGCCGATCTCGCCGTCGCGGCGAACGGCGCCGCCATCACCCTGGTCATCGCGCAGGAGGCCTGTGCCGGCGGCCACCGCCGCTTCGACAAGCGCGGCGAACTCTTCTACGACCAGATCTCCGCGCTGCACAAGTCGGTGCGCGACAGCGACCCGGACGCCTCCCTGTACTGGCTGTGTCGCATGCTGGACGGCGGCTGCGATCCCGGATTCATCGCGCGGCGCATGGTGCGCATGGCGGCGGAGGACATCGGCAATGCCGACCCGCGCGCGCTCACGCTCGCGCTCGCCGCATGGGACGGGTACGACCGGCTGGGCAGCCCCGAGGGCGAACTCGCGCTGGCACAGGCCTGCGTGTTCCTCGCCTGCGCGCCCAAGAGCAATGCCGTGTACCGGGCGTTCGGCGCGGCGATGGAGGATGCGAAGGACCTCGGCACGCTCGAAGTGCCGCTGCACCTGCGCAATGCCCCGACCGGCCTGATGCAGGAGCTGGGCTACGGGCACGGCTATCGTTACGCGCACGACGAACCGGGCGCGCTTGCGCAAGGCCAGCGCCATTTTCCTGACGGAATGGAGCCGCGCCAGTACTATGAACCGGTGCCGCGCGGGCTCGAGCTGCAGTTGCGCGAAATGCTCGCGCGCGTTCGCGCCGGGCATGCACCGGCAGCCGCACCGGGTGCGCAGGAAGACGAGCGTGCTTGACATCCGCCAGCTGCGCAACGATCCGCAGGGCGTCGCCGCGAACCTCGCGCGACGCGGTTACCGGCTCGACCTCGGGAAGTTCACCGAGCTCGAGGGCCGGCGCAAGGAGGCGCAGGTAGCGGTGGACGCGCTGCGCAACGAGCGCAATACGCGTTCCCGGGCGATCGGCCAGGCCAAGGCCCGCGGCGAGGACGTGGCGCCGCTCTTGGCCGAAGTCGAGACGCTCGGCGCGCGACTCGCGACCGGCGAGCAGGCGCTCACCGCGCTCCAGCGAGAACTCGACCGGTTGCTGCTCGACCTGCCGAATCTGCTCCATGAGAGCGTGCCCGAAGGCCGGGACGACAAGGCCAACGTCGAGTTGCGCCGGCACGGCGAGCCGCGGCGCTTCGAATTCGCCGCGGGCGACCACGTGGCGGTCGCGGAGGGCCTCGGCGGGCTTGATCCGGCGGCAGCGGGACGGATCTCCGGCGCTCGCTTCGCCGTGCTCTGCGGTGCGGTTGCGGCGCTGCACCGTGCGCTCGCCCAGTTCATGCTCGACCTGCACGTGCGCGAGCACGGTTACCGTGAGGCCTGGGTGCCCTACCTCGTCACCCGCCAGACGCTGACCGGCACCGGGCAACTGCCGAAGTTCGAGCAGGACCTGTTCCGGATCGACCGCGGCGATTCAGAGGCGGAGCTGTTCCTGATCCCGACCGCCGAAGTCCCGCTGACCAACCTGGCGGGGGATCGCATCCTCGAGGCCGAAGCACTGCCGATGAGACTGGTGGCGCACACGCCCTGCTTCCGCTCGGAGGCGGGATCCTACGGCAAGGACACGCGCGGCCTGATCCGCCAGCACCAGTTCGACAAGGTGGAGCTGGTCCAGGTCGTGCGGCCGCAGGATTCCCATGCCGCGCTCGAGGAACTCACCCTGCATGCCGCGAAGGTGCTGGAGCGGCTCGAGCTGCCCTACCGCGTGGTCGCGCTATGTGCGGGCGACGTGGGTTTCGCGAGCGCCAGGACCTACGACCTCGAGGTCTGGCTGCCGGGGCAGGGCGGTTACCGGGAGATCTCGTCCTGCAGCAACTGCGAGGCATTCCAGGCGCGGCGCATGCAGGCCCGCTGGCGCAACCCGGTAACCGGCAAGCCCGAGCCCGTGCACACCTTGAATGGCTCGGGCGTCGCGGTCGGCCGTGCACTCGTCGCCGTGCTCGAGAATTTCCAGGAGGCGGATGGCGGCGTCACCGTCCCGCCGGTGTTGCGGCCTTACCTGGGCGGGACCGTGAAGCTCGAGCCGGCCTGAGATGCCTGCGCCCGCGGTTCTTGCGGGAGCCGCTGGCCGGGCCGACAATCCCGCGGCAACGCGTCGCGCCGGAGAGGTGGCAGAGCGGTTGAATGCACCGGTCTTGAAAACCGGCAAAGTCGCAAGACTTTCGTGAGTTCGAATCTCACCCTCTCCGCCAGATCTGCCGCGCCCGGGCACCCAGCAAAAAGCCGGTACACCTTGCGGTGTACCGGCTCTAGTGCTCCAAGGAGCCCGAGATCCGGAACTTTAGCGGACGCGCCAGCTGACGCCGAGGACGTACTCGCGACCGACGCCGAGGTCATAGGCATCGCCGAAGGCACCGTTCGGGCCATCTTCATCCGTCAAGTTGTTGACGGTCAGCCGGATTTCGATGTTGTCGCTCACCGAATACTGGGCGTTGTAGTTGAAGAAGTTGTAGTCCGCGTTGATAAATGCCTGACTCTGATCGGGTCTCCGATCGACGGGCAGCAGGATGTCGTCGACGGTCGTGTCTACGTAGAACCACTGCAGCGTGTGCGCCAGGTTTCCGACTCGGTGGGTCACGTCGAGCCGCGTGCGCCATGAGGGCGCCGCCGGCTCGCCGGCCTGCTTGTCGGACAGGTCCACCCCGTTGGCATAGAGGTCGAGCGCGTCCGTGAAGAACGCCGAGCCGCGCAGGAAGATGCTGCCCCAGTTGTCCATCGCATCGGCGATGGCGCCGAGCTCGAAGCCGTAGCGCGCTTCGAAATTGTATGCCTGCACCTCGCGCCGGCCCAGGTTGAAGTTCGGGAACTGCATGAATGCCGTTTCGAACGGACCCTGGACCGTTGCCGGCGAACCGGCCGCCGCACCGCCCGTCACGGGGTTGCCCGTGAGCGGGTTGGTCGCCGGAATGATCCACTGGCCGCTGGCATCCTGAATCCCGAACGTGTACAGGTCGCACACCGGGGTACCCGCGACGATGGTGTTGGGGAAATCGGTGCTGTCGAAGCAGTTCTGGATGTAGAAGTCCGGGAAGTACAGCCCGATTTCCTGCTTGATCTCGAGGTCGATGTAGTCCAATCCGACGCTCAGGTTCGGTACGAAGTTCGGCTGCCAGGTGAAGCCCACCGTCCACGACCGGCCCTGCTCGTTCTGCAGGAACGGGTTGCCGGTCGCCGCAGCCGGGCGGGCGCCGCCGGTGCCGGTGAAGGTGCTCAGGAAAGCTGTCGCCTCGGCCGGTGTCGCGGCAAGACCGAGGGTCTGCACCGCAGCAACGCAGTTCGCGCGGCGGACCGTCGGGTTCGGGCCGGAGTCGATCTGCGTGTTGCGGCAGTAATTGGCGCCGGATACCGGGTTCGTGAAGCCGCTGCTGGGCGCCGAGAACAGCTCGACCAGCGACGCCGAGCGTACCGATTCCGCGAAGGTGCCGCGCAGGGTCAGGTCATCGAAGGGCTTCCAGCGGATGCCGGCGCTGAAAATGTCGTCTTCCGTCGGCTCGCCCGGATCCGGGTAGAAGATGCTCTCCGTGCTCTGCTCGCGTTCCACCCGGCGGAAGGCGTAGTCCAGCTCCATCGCACGCAGCAGCGGGAATGTGAAGTCCCCGCCGAAGACCGGGATGCGCGCCTCCACGCCATACTCGGTGAACTCGAGCTCTCCCGAGTTCGCGCGGATGGTCGTGTTGCGCGCAGCGCCGACCGAGGCCGCCGCGCCCGGCACGAAGGCAATGGATTCCTTGCGGTACTCGGTCTGGATGTTCAGCCCGAGCGGGCCTCCCGGCAGGTCGAACACCTCGGCACCCAGCGACGCCGCGTAGTAGTCCTGCTCGTTGTTGTTGGTGGTTCCGCCGTCGGTCCTGACGTAGTTGATCGCCTCCTGCGAGGGCGCGCCGCTGCCGAACAGGTCCAGCGGCACGCAGGCCGCCACCTGCGCAGCCGTCGGCGTCAGCGAGAGGAGCGTGTTGATGAAGGCGAGCTGCGGATTGCGGATCGCGACGGACTCCGGCGCCGCCAGCGTCTGCTGCCGGCAGACCGGGCCGTTCGGGCCCTGCACGACGTCGACCGCGAGTGCGAACTCGAGGTCGAGCAGCTGTGCGTTGCGGTTGACCGCCTCCGCTTCGCCGCGCGCGCCCGAGATGTCCCAATAGAACGGCCGGCCCCAGGCTTCGAAATCGCCTTCGAGCGTCTGGCCGATGCGCCAGGTCTTGACCTCGTTGCTCGTCTCGGTACCGCCGCCCATGACGTCGGTGAGGGCGCGGCCCATGAACAGGACACGCTGGCCGCCGATGGTCGGTATCGCAAGACCCTGAGGCACCAGACCATTGATGGTCGCCAGGGAACTCGCGTTCAGGAACGGGTTCTGGTCGATGAAGATCGGGATCGAGCGGGTGCCCGCCGTCGTGGAACCGAACGGGCCGTTCTGCTGCGTGGTGGCGATCGAGTCGAAGGTCATGTCGGAGTACATGTACTCGCCGATCCAGCGCACATTGTCGGAGATGTCCAGGCGATGCTGGCCCATGAACGAGGCGCGCTCCACGCCGGAACGCGTCTGCTGGTGGCCTGCGGCGAAGGAATCGTAGCCGTCGCCGCCGAATGCCGCATTGATGCGTCCCTGGTTCGGCGGGGTGATGTCGCCGATGTTGAATGGCACCAGATTGCCGCTCGAATCGAAGTGCAGCGGCACGGCCACGCGCGGGAACAGCGCCGAGGTCGCCGGATCCGTGTTATTGATCGTCGGATACATGCCACCGCCGCCGAAGGCGGCCACGTAATGCAGCGGGTTGACCGCGTTGGTCTGCCCGTGCTCCCAGGGCGTCGGCCGGGCGCGCTGCAGCATCTGCAATGCGAGGGTCCGCTGCTGCGCGAGGGTCAGGCCGCTCACGTCCAGCCCCGGCGAGAGCACCTGGATCACCGAACCGTTGGGATTGGTGTTCTGCGCTGCGGTCAATGCCGACGGCGCGAAGAAAGCGAGACCCTGCGGGTCTGCGGCCGCCCCGAAACCGGCGGCCACGAATCCGCTGGGGAAGAACTGGGTGGTCGCCCCCAGGGTGGCGAACTGGCCCCCGACCAGCAGGCCTCCGGTAGAGACGGCTGGGGTCTGTAGCGACAGCGGATTGTTGAACACCGTGCTGGCGACCTGGTCCGTCGTCGCTGACCGGAACACCGGATTGAGCGCGCGACCCGCGATCAGGTCGGCGACCGCCTGCGATGGTGAGAATGAGTTCGGGTCGCGCACCGCGCCATTGAACTGGTTCAGGGATGGCGCTCCCTGGTAACGGGCGGGATTCCGGTCGCTCGTCAGCAAGATGTCCGACTCGTAGTACTCGCCGGCCAGCGTGAAGTTCAGGCGGTCGTCGAACAGATTCGTGCCCCAGACCGCAGACGCGCGGTAACTGGTTTCGTCGTCGAATTCGGCGATGCCGCCGCCGGCCTGTACGCTAAGCCCTTCGAAGTCCTTCCGGGTGATGACGTTGACCACGCCGGCAACCGCGTCGGCCCCGTAGACCGCGCCGCCAGTGCCGGTAATGACCTCGATGCGTTCGACCATCAGCGGGTTGAACAGCGTGAAATCGACCTGGGCGCCACTGGCGTTGCCCGGCACGAACACCGTGCCCTGATTGCTCGGTACCACGCGCCGGCCGTTCAACAGCGTCAGCGTGCGCTGGGTGCCGACATTCAGCAGGCCCACGAAGGCGTAGTTGTCGCCGAACTGGGTGTTTGCGCCGCGATTCGTCGTGACAGTGCCCAGGTTCAGTTCGTCGAGCGCGGTGATCACGTTGGCCATCTGGCGTTCGGCAATCTCCTCTTGCCCCACCTGAAGGGTCGGGGACGGGGCATCCGACAGCGTTTCGCGCCGAATGCGGGAGCCGGTGACAACGATGGGCCCGAATTCGGTGCCGGACTTGATGTCGGCACTCGGGTCCTGCGCGAGGGCGGGCATGGAAACCAACGTGCTTGCTGCGGCGATGGCCACAGCCGGCGACGCGACGCGGGCCGCGCGACCACGGAGAATCTCCGATACTGCTCTTGCGGTCGGCGATGTACGGCGCGTGTTGCGAGAATGTGTCATGTGCGTGGTCCTCCCCCTAGACCTGTCCGCGAAGTGGCTCGGCCCGTTGCTCAGGCCCCTCAATATAGGTATAACAAATGTTGCAAACTGTCAATTTGCTTTGATAACGACAGGATTCCCGAGTCGCCGGTTCGACGGCTGTTGCCCGCGCGCAACGTGCGGCTGGAAGTTGGGGGAGATTCGGCGCCGCAGGGATACGCGCCGGAGCCTTGCCAAGTCCCCTTCAGTGTCGATGTCCACCGCGCTCTCGGGCATGTCCAGGACCTGAACCTGAGCGCGCATACGCACTAATAGCTGCCTGGCACCTGCGGGACCATGCAACCTGCGCAGCGCCGCAAATGCCTTGCGCGGGAACAGGACCGGCGGGCCGAGGATCTGGCCGGCACTGGCTGCCACGATGGAACGTGGCGCCCGCCGCCATGCGGCGATCAGCAGCTCGAGTTCGGCCGGTCCCACGGCGACCTGATCGGCGAGCAGAACGAGCGCGGCCGGCGCCTCACGAGGCAGCGCGGCGACGCCCATCCGCAGCGACCCCGCGAGTCCCCGGCGCCAGTTCCGGTTCACGACGATGCGCACCGGGAAGCCGCGCAACTCAGCGCGCAGCCGGCTGGCGCGCGCACCCAGCACGACAACGCAGCCTGCGGGCCGGCTGCCGAGCGCCACCCTCGCGGCCCGGCGCAGCATTGACTCGCGGCCGATTCGCGCAAGCAGCTTCGGGCCGCCGAACCGGCCCGAGCCGCCCGCGGCCATCACCAACACCCAGGGCCGGCGTATCATCGAATTCATGCACAAAGAATACGCGAGCCTGCGCCGCCGGCCCTTCCTGGCGCCGGTGTGGCTCGCCGCGCTCGCGGGCATCGTATTCCTGGCGCTTGCGGTCTGGCTCGTTTCGGCCGCCTCGACCACGACGGTGTTCGTCATGCGTCATGCCGAGAAGGCGGCCATTCCCGGCGACGACCCGCCCCTGTCACCCGTTGGCGAAGCGCGGGCGCTCGCGCTCGCGGAGCAGTTCGGTCGGGCGCCGAAGGCATTGGGCCTGGACTGCATCATCGTGAGCGAATTCAGGCGCAGTCAGGAGACCGTACGACCGCTCGCCAACCGGCTCGGCGTGCCGGTGATCGTGGTCCCTGCCAGCGAGAACGAGCGGGCCGCCGAGCGCGCGCTCGACGAGTACCGCGGCGGGCGCGTGTTGATCGTCGGCCACTCGAATACGGTGCCTGCGCTCGTCGAGGAGCTTTCGGGGCGGGAAGTGCCGCCGATGAGCGAGTCGGATTACGGCATGGTCTACGTGGTCTCCGTCCCGCGCTTCAGCCGCGCCGCGGTCACGCGCTTCGACTTTCCCTAGCGGCGATCGCCTTCTGCACGAATTCCTGGTGCCGGCCGATGCGCAGGTCGGCCAGCACCGCGTCCACGATCTTGCGCCTGCCGTCCAGCAGGAAAGTCGCGCGGCGCACGCCGATGCCGAGCGGCCCGTCCACGTGGTAGGCGCGGATGGCGGTCTTGTCCTCATCGGAGAGCAGCGTAAATGGCAGCGCATGTTGCTCGCGGAAGCGCCGGTGACTCTCCGGGGACTGCGGGCTGACGCCAACGACCTTGAGCCCGGCGGACAGGATCTGCACGTGCAGGTCGCGCAGGTCGCAGGCCTCGCGCGTGCATCCCGGCGTGAAATCGGCCGGGTAAAAATAGAGGATCATGGGGCCGCCACCCTGGAGCTCGGCCAGGCTTCGCTGGCGGCCGTCGTGGTCGGGGAGGGTGAATTCGGGGGCCAGTACGCCGGTGGAAAGCATGGCGGATACCTCAGGTCGGCGGTTGCCTCAGCTTGGCAGTTGTCTCAGGCGCGAGACTCGGGGCCGCGATAGACGACCTCCATCACTGCGTAGTTCGACCGGTGCATGCCAAGGCGGGCATAGACCTGCTGTGCGCGGACATTGCCGCGGTCGACGTAAAGTCGGATGCCGCAGATCCGCGGATCATGCTGCGCCAGATCCGCGAGATGCCGGAACAGGGCCCGGAATGTGCCGCGACCCCGGTCCTCCGGCAGGACATAGACCGATTGGACCCATAGCAGCAGGCCATTCCGCCAGTCGCTCCACTCGAAAGTGGTCATCAGCTGGCCGACCGGGCGGCCTTCGTCCTCCGCCAGGTAGTAGCGTCCGAGCGCCGGATCGTGGAGCGCCGCCTTCACGCCCGGACGCAGCAGCGCGGGATCCAGTGACTGTTCCTCAGTCTCCTGCGCCAGGGCCTGGTTGGCACGCACGATGAATTCGAGGTCGGCGGCGGTCGCTTCGCGAATGCGCACGCCCCGGACGGTACACCATGTGGCGGAGCACGTCTGCGACGAGGCTTGCTTGCTGGCCCGACAGCGGGTCTTTACAATCCCGCCCCTCGATCGTGGGGCGGTAGCTCAGCTGGGAGAGCGTCGCGTTCGCAATGCGAAGGTCGAGGGTTCGATCCCCTTCCGCTCCACCAAATTTTTGCCCTTTCTTCGATTGACAGCGGATGGCCCGCGTCCTAGCGTGACGTCGAGCCGCGCCGGAGCGGCTCACGTCCCCGCAAACCCAATTTCGGAGTGAATCCAGATGGCAGCCAGGAAGAAGGCGAAGAAAGCGGCGAAGCGCGGCAAGCGCCGCGTCGCGCAGTCGAAGCGCAAGCTCGCGCGCAAGAGCGCATCGGCACGCAAGTCGGTGCAAAAGGCGGCCCGCAAGGCCGCGCGTGCCGCGCGCAAGTCCGTGAAGTCGGCGCAGCGCACGGCGAAGAAGGCGATCAAGAGCACGGCGCAGACGGTGCGCGTGGCCACGCGCAAGGTCGAGAAGGCCGCGACCCAGGCGGTGAGCACGGCGGCCCAGAAAGTCGAGCAGGCGACGACGGCGGTCGAAACACGCCTCGTCGAGCCCAAGCCGGCGCCGGCCCCGGTGGTGACACCCGCACAGGCCGCCTGACCGGGCGATCGCGCGAGTCTGGAACCCGGGCCGGTCCAGCTGGACCGGTCCCGGGTAATATTGCGCGCGCGCCCCGGTAGCTCAGTGGATAGAGCGGCCGCCACCAAAGCGGCAGGTCGTCGGTTCAACTCCGGCCCGGGGCGCCAGTTCCCCTTCCAGGCCACCGATGGCTTGTCGGAATTCCTGACAAGTCCCCCATCCGTGCCCCCACGGTGCTAGCTTGCGAGCGCTGCAAGTCATTGATCGTCAGCCTATTTGGAAGCCCTGGCAGGGTTCTTGCTGGATCCGCTTTAGCCGCCAGGCGACGAGGACCGGGCGGCCGAAGAGCAACCTGTCAGGGGGCCACATGAAATCGAAAGTAATTGCGGCAGCGGGCATCGCATTGTTCCTTGCGAATGCGGCTGCGAACGCCGTGATCATCAACTTTGCGGCCGAGGGTGTCACGGGCACGGGCTCGTTCTTCTGCGGCGCAGGCAATGCACAGACGATTACGATTACGAAGGGTGGGTACGACGTTCGATTCAGCGGCGGCACGCCGCTCGGTCCGAACATTTCCTTCCTGCCCGCTACCGCCAGCATCGCCTATGGCACGGCCAACTTCGCCAACGGCTGCAATGGCCAAACCGGCTACACGAACCCGCTGACCATCGAGTTCTTCGCCCAGGGCACGCTCAATCCGCTCAATGTCAACAACTTCTTCCTGAGCCTGTACAACGGCAACACCGTGGCCGTGGATTACACACTCTCAGACAACCTCGGAAATGGAGCGACCTGGACCCTCGCCAACAATACGAGTGGCGGCCAGCAGGTCTTCGGATTCGCATCGGCGGGCAATCTGTTCTCGATCCTCGCCGGTCCTGGCGCGGTCACAGGCTGCTGTCTCTGGGATTTCTTCATCAATGACATCGGATTCAACCAGGCGTTGCCCGAGGGCAGCGACAACGGCAGACCGATCCGCGTGCCAGAGCCGGGTTCGCTCGCTCTGCTGGGACTGGGACTCCTGGGTCTCGCGCTGCACCGCAGGCGCACGAACTGACACGACGCCCATCGGTTGATCGGAAGCCCGGCTCCTCGCCGGGCTTCTTTTTTGGAGCGCCCTGCGCAGCGCTCGCGCGGGGAACCGGCGACCTCCTGCTAAGCCCCTGATCGATCACCGTTTCCGGACCAATTCGGTCCGGTATAATTCCATGGGCAATGAGCCGTTCCCTGCGAGAGCTGATCGAGTCCAGTCCTTTCGCCAGCTCGCAGGCGCCGTATCTGGAAGCCCTGTACGAGCAGTACCTCGATGCACCGGGGTCGCTGAACCCGCGCTGGCGCCAGTTCTTCGAGCAACTGGGCACCGAAAGGCCTCGTCGGGTGCGCGTGACGCAGGCCGCCCGCCCGGGCCTCGCCGGCGCGCCGCAGCTTGCCGCCGGTGGCAATGCGGATGCCGAACGGCAGTCGGCCGTATCCCGGCTGATCCAGTTCTACGCCAACCGCGGCCACTTGATCGCGGACATCGACCCGCTCGGGCTCATGCCGCGGCCGATGCCGCAGGTGCTGGATCCCGCCTACGTCGGCCTGCGCGAGGCCGACCTCGACACCGAGTTCTTCACCGGCAGCCGTACCAGCGGCGTCGACCGCCAGATGAAGCTGCGCGAGATCCTGCGGCAGCTACGCCATATCTACTGCGGGCGCATCGGCGCCGAATTCGCGCAGGTCTCCACGGGCGAGGAGCGGATCTGGCTGCAGGACCGATTCCAGGATGGGCGCCTCAACCATGCGTTCACACGCGAGGAGCGGTTGAACCTGCTGTGGCAGCTTTCCGCGGCCGAGGGTCTCGAGCGCTACCTGCACACGAAGTACGTCGGCCAGAAACGCTTTTCGCTCGAAGGCGGAGACGCGCTCATCCCGCTGCTGGACGACGTGGTGCAGCGCGCCGGCGGCGTGGGCGTCGAGGAGATCGTGATCGGCATGGCGCACCGCGGGCGGCTCAACGTGCTGGTGAACGTGCTCGGCAAGCCGCCATCGATGCTGTTCTCCGAATTCGAAGGCCGGGTCGAGCTCGACTCGCAGCAGGGCTCCGGCGACGTCAAGTACCACAAGGGCTTCTCCGCGGACTTGCGCACCACGGGCGGCAACGTGCACGTGGTGCTCGCCTTCAATCCCTCGCATCTCGAGGTGGTGAATGCCGTAGTCCAGGGTTCGGTCCGCGCGCGGCAGGAGCGGCGTGGCGACGGCGGCGGCCAGCGCGTGCTGCCGTTGCTGATCCATGGCGATGCGGCCTTCGCGGGGCAGGGCGTCGTGATGGAGACCCTGCAACTGTCGCAGGCGCGCGGTTTCGCCACGGGCGGCACGCTGCACCTGATCGTGAACAACCAGGTCGGGTTCACAACCAGCGATCCCCTCGATGCGCGCTCCACGCTCTACTGCAGCGACGTCGCCAAGATGATCGAGGCGCCGATCTTCCACGTGAATGCCGACGATCCCGAGGCCGTCGTGTTCGCTTCGCGCCTCGCGCTCGATTACCGCATGAAGTTCCGCAAGGACGTGGTGATCGACCTGGTCTGCTACCGACGCCACGGCCACAACGAGGCCGATGAGCCGGCGGCGACGCAGCCGGTCATGTACCAGGCGATCCGCGGTCACGCGACCGCCCGCCAGATCTACGGCCGCCAACTCGATCAGGACGGCCTCCTCGGCGAGGGCCAGGCCGCGCAGATGGCCGAGGACTATCGGCGCGGCCTCGATGAAGGCAGGCCGCTGGCGCGCGCCTTCGCCGGCACTGCCGGCAACCGGCATACGGTGGACTGGAGCCGGCACCTCGCGGCGGAGTGGTCCGAGACGCCCGCCACCGCGATCGAGCCCGGGCGGCTGCGTGCGCTCGCCGCCGTGCTCACCGCGATACCTTCCGATTTCAGTCTGCACCCGCGCGTGGCGCGGATCCTGGACGACCGCCGGCGCATGTACGCCGATGAGGCACCGCTCGACTGGGGGGCCGCCGAGACGATGGCCTATGCCACGCTGCTCGAAGACGGCGTCCACGTGCGGCTCTGTGGCCAGGATTCCGCGCGCGGCACCTTCTTCCACCGCCATGCGGTCCTGCACGACCAGACCACGGGCCGCACCCACCTGCCGCTCGCCGTCGTGGCGGGGGAACGCGCGCGCCTGTCCGTGATCGATTCGGTGCTGTCGGAAGAGGCGGTGATGGGTTTCGAGTACGGTTACTCGACCACCGATCCGGACACGCTCGTGATCTGGGAAGGGCAGTTCGGCGATTTCGCCAATGGCGCGCAGGTCATCATCGACCAGTTCATCGCCGCGGGCGAGGCCAAGTGGGGCCGGCTGTGCGGCATGACGCTGTTCCTGCCGCACGGCTACGAGGGGCAGGGACCCGAGCACAGCTCGGCGCGACTGGAACGCTTCCTGCAGCTCTGCGCGGAATTCAACATCCAGGTCTGCGTGCCTTCCACGCCGGCCCAGATGTTCCACCTGCTGCGCCGGCAGATGCAGCGGGCACTGCGCAAACCGCTCATCGTCATGACGCCCAAAAGCCTGCTGAGGCACAAGCAGTCCTCATCCACGATGGCGGATCTTTCGGATGGCCGCTTTCACCCGGTCATCGACGAGCAGGATGCGCTCGACCCCGCCGGGGTGACGCGCGTCGTGCTCGGCAGCGGCAAGGTGTACTACGACCTGCTGGAACGGCGCCGCACGGACCAGACATTCAACGTCGCGCTGGTGCGCGTGGAGCAGTTGTACCCCTTCCCGGCAGAAGGCTATGGGGCGGTGATCGCGCGCTATCCGAATGCGAAGGACGCGGTCTGGTGCCAGGAGGAGCCGCAAAACCAGGGCGCCTGGTACCAGATTCGCCATCGGCTGCAGGCCGGGTTACTCAATGGACAGGAACTGCTGTACGCAGGCCGCGCGGGGGCGGCCGCGCCCGCTACCGGCGTATTCGCCCTCCACCAGCGCGAACAGGAGAGCCTGGTCGCCGCCGCGCTGTATTCTCCCGACACCGAGTCGACGCATCGGGAGACCCATCGCCTGACCGTCGCCGCCCGCAGGAAGGGTTCATGAGCACCGAAGTCCGCGTCCCGCAGCTGCCCGAATCCGTGGCCGACGCGACGCTCGTGACCTGGCACAAGCGGCCGGGGGACGCCATCGCGCGCGACGAAAACCTTGCGGACCTGGAAACCGACAAGGTCGTGCTCGAGGTGCCAGCGCCGGTTGCGGGAGTGCTGAAGTCGCAGGACAAGCCCGCCGGCGCCACCGTGACGAGCGGGGAACTGCTGGCGGTCATCGACGAGGCGGCGGGCGCTGCCGGCCCGAGACCGGCGCCCCGGATCGAGCCTAAACCAGAGCCGCGCAAGCCCGCGGAACCGAAACCCGCGCCCGCGGCCGCCGCACCGAAGGCGGCCGCCGCAGAATCGAAGCTCTCACCCGCGGCGCGGCGCCTGGTCGAGGAGAACAGGCTGGCAGCGACCGAGATCGCCGGCAGCGGACGCGACGGCCGCATCACCAAGGGCGACGTTGCCCAGCACCTCGCCGCGTCGCCCGGCGGCGGGCGCGCAGAACAGCGCGTGCCGATGTCGCGGCTGCGTGCGCGCATCGCGGCGCGCCTGGTCGAAGCGCAGTCCACCGCCGCGCTCCTCACGACCTTCAACGAAGTCGACATGCAGGCGCTCAACACCCTGCGCACGAAGTACAAGGAGACTTTCGAGCAGCGTCACGGCGTGCGGCTCGGTTTCATGTCGTTCTTTGTCAAGGCCTGCATCGAGGCGCTTCGGCGCTTCCCGGTCGTGAATGCCTCGGTCGAAGGCGCCGACATCGTCTACCACGAGTTCTACGACATCGGCGTCGCCGTTTCGACCGACCGCGGCCTGATCGTCCCGCTGCTGCGCGATGCGGATCGTATGGCCTTTGGCGACATCGAAAAGGCGGTGGCCGGCTTCGCCGAACGCGCGAGGAACGGCGCCATCACCCTCGAGGAACTGACGGGCGGCACTTTCTCGATCACCAATGGCGGCGTGTTCGGGTCGCTCCTGTCCACGCCGATCGTGAATGCCCCGCAGAGCGCGATCCTCGGCATGCACCGGATCCAGGCGCGGCCGGTCGCGATCGGGGAGCAGGTCGTGGTACGACCGATGATGTACCTCGCACTGACCTACGACCATCGCATCATCGACGGGCGCGCGGCGGTGCAGTTCCTGGTGGCGGTGAAGGAAACCCTCGAGGATCCCGCGCGCTTGCTGCTGCAGGTCTGAAGGAAGAAACGCATGTCCGATTCGTTCGACGTGGTCGTCATCGGCGGCGGGCCCGCCGGGTATCCGGCCGCGATCCGCGCCGGCCAGAACAGGCAGAGCGTGGCCTGCATCGACGAATGGAAGAACCGCGACGGCAGCAGCGCCTTCGGGGGCACCTGCCTGAACGCGGGCTGCATCCCGTCCAAGGCGCTGCTGGAATCTTCCGAGCTCTACCACCGGGCCCAGCACGAGTTCGCGGCACACGGCCTCAAGCTCGACGGCGTCGGCTTCGACGTGGCCGCGATGCAAAAACGCAAGGCCGGCATCGTGCGCGTCAGCACGCAGGGGATCCTCGCGCTGTTCAAGGGTGCGGGCGTCACGCCAGTCACCGGTCACGGCCGGCTCCTCGCCGGGCAAAAGATCGAGGTCACGGGCCACGACGGCGGCAAGCGCCTGCTGGAGGCGAAACAAGTGATCCTGGCCTCAGGTTCGGAGCCGATGCCCTTGCGCGGCGTCGCTTTCGACGGCGAGCGCATCGTGGATTCGTGGGGCGCGCTCGACTTCCTGGAAGTGCCGGAGCGCCTCTGCGTGATCGGCGCGGGCGTCATCGGTCTCGAGCTCGGCAGCGTCTGGCGCCGCCTGGGCTCGGAGACCGTGGTGCTGGAAGCGCTCGATACGCTGCTGCCGATGGCGGATGGTGCGGTGTCGAAGGAAGCCGCAAGGCACTTCAGGAAGCAGGGCCTCGACATCCGCCTGGGGGCGAAGGTCTCGGGCGCGGACAAGCGAGCCGACGGCGTGCACGTGAGCTACGCAGATGCGAAGGGTGCGCAGTCGCTGGTCGTGGACCGTCTCGTGGTTGCGATCGGCCGCCGGCCCTACACCAAGGACCTGCTTGGAGATGGCACGGGGGTGCAGCTCGACGAACGGGGCTTCATCCAGGTGGACGGGCATTGCCGCACCGGCGCCGAGGGCGTCTGGGCCGTCGGCGACTGCGTGCGCGGACCCATGCTCGCGCACAAGGGCAAGGAGGAAGGCGTCGCAGTCGCCGACCTGATTGCCGGTCACTACGGCCACGTCAACTACAAGACCATTCCCTCCGTGATCTACACCGCTCCCGAGATCGCCTGGGTCGGCCAGACCGAAGAACAGGCGAAGGCGGCGGGCCGGGCGGTCAAGACCGGCAGCTTCCCGTTCGCGGCCCGCGGCCGCGCGCGGGCGATGGAGGCGGGCGCCGGCTTCTGCAAGATCGTGGCCGACGCCGGCAGCGACGAAATTCTGGGCGTGCACGTGATCGGGCCGATGGCCGGCGAGTTGATCGCCGAGGCCGTGCTCGCGATGGAGTATTCGGCGAGCAGCGAGGATCTCCAGCGCACCATCCACGCGCATCCGACGCTGTCGGAGGCGATGCACGAGGCCGCGCTCGCCGTCGACAAGCGTGCGATCGACATCCCCAACCGCTGAAATAAAAAGGGGTCGCACCCCTGCTCTCGCGGCAGCAAAAATAGGGGTGCGTCCCCCTTATTGACGGCGGCGGGCGCTGATCACGCCCGGCAGCGCGGCAAGACGCGACAGCACGCGCGTCAATTCCTCGAGGCCCGCGACGGAAACGCGCAGCGTCAGGTCGGCGCTGCCCTGTCCCGGGTCGCCGCGCGAGACCAGCCGCTCGATGTTGATCTTTTCGTCCGCGACCAGCGTTGTGACGTCGCGCAGCAGCCCCTTCCGGTCCATCGCGTGGATCATGATTTCGACCGGGAAGCGCCGGTCGGCAGACCGGCCCCAGCCGACCTGCAGCAGGCGTTCCGGCGATTTCGTCGCGAGCCGCGCGAGGTTGCGGCAGCCGCCGCGGTGGATGGTCACGCCGCGCCCGACCGTGACATAGCCGGTGATGGCCTCGGGCGGCACCGGATTGCAGCAGCGCGCATAGACCGACATCAGGTCGCCCACGCCTTCGACCTGCACCGCGGAGGCAGGCAGGCGCGCGGGCGGGCCGATCCGCGGCAGCTCCGGCGGCGGCGGCAGGGCGGCGCGGGCCCGGGCCCGGCGCTGCATGGCAGCCGAGAGTTGCGCCATGCTGAGGTCGCCGGATCCCAGCGCCAGATAGAGCGCATCCGCGCTGCTGAGCCCGAATTCGCCGATCAACTCCGAGATGACCGCCTGCTGGCTGCCCTGCCGCCTGAGTTCGCGCTCGAAGATCTCGCGGCCCTCGGCCAGGTTTTGCCCCGCATCGCGCTTCTTGAACCAGGCACGCACCTTGGCCCGGCTCCGTGGCGAGGCCAGGAAGCCCTCCTGCTCGATCAGCCAGTCACGGCTGGGCTGGGCCTGCTTGCCGCCGATGATCTCGACGACCTCGCCACTCGCGAGGCGATGGAGGAGCGGCACGATGCGGCCGTTCACGCGCGCGCCGCGGCAGCGATGGCCGAGGTCGGTGTGCACGTGATAGGCGAAATCGACCGGCGTCGCCCCCGCCGGCAGGTCCACGACCTCGCCCTTCGGTGTGAGTGCGTACACGCGATCCTCGAACAGGTCGGCACGGACGCGCGACAGAAAGTCGCTGTCGGTTTCCGCCTCGGCCGCCGGCAGCAGCAGCTCGCGCAGCCACTCGATCTTCCGGTCGTACGCGGCATCTTTCGTCGCACCTTCCTTGTAGCGCCAGTGCGCGGCGACGCCGAGTTCGGCGTGCTCGTGCATCTCCCGCGTCCGGATCTGGATCTCGAGCGGCGCGGCGCCGGGGCCGATCACGGCGGTATGCAGCGAGCGGTAGAGGTTGTCCTTGGGCGTCGCGATGTAGTCGTCGAATTCGCCGGGGATGTAGGGCCAGCGCCCGTGCACGGCGCCGAGGGCCGCATAGCAGTCGGCGACGCTCGCCGCGATGATGCGGATGGCGCGCACGTCGTGCACCTGGTCGAAGGCCAGCCCCTTCTTGTGCATCTTCCGCCAGATGCTGTAGATGTGCTTCGGCCGGCCGACGACTTCGGCTTCGATGTCGTGGCGCGCGAGCTCGGCCGAGACCTCGGCGATCGCGGATTCGATCCAGCGTTCGCGATCCACGCGCGATTCATTCAGCTGGGCCGCGATGTGGCGATAGCTGGCGGGTTCCAGCCAGCGGAAGGCCAGGTCCTCGAGCTCCCACTTGAGCTGCCAGATGCCGAGCCGGTTCGCGAGCGGCGCGTAGATTTCCCGCGTCTCCCAGGCAAGACGCAGCCGCGCCGGTTCCTCGAGATCGCGCGCATCCCGCATGCGGCGCAGCTGGTCTGCGAGCCGCACCAGCACCAGGCGCGGATCGGTGACGACCGCGAGCAGCATGCGCCGCAGCGCATCCGCCTGCGCCGACGACAGCGCCTTGTCGGGCGACCACTGCGCGCCCGCCCGGAATTCCCCCAGCCCGCCGAGTTCGGCCGCGAATTCGGCGGCGGACGCGCCGAAGACCGCGGTCGCCGCCGCCGCTTCCAGGAGTCCGCGTTCGATCAGCGGCTGCATCAGGGCGCCCGCGACAATCACGCGCTCGGCTTCCAGCGCAGCCAGGATCGCCGCGGTGCGCGCGCCTTGCTGCTCCGCTGCGTTCCAGTCGTCCGCACCCGTTGCGCGAGCCGCAAGCCTGGCGCGCAAGTCGTTGAGCTCAGCGCCGCCGCCGGCCGCCGTCGTGGTCGTCGTCTTCATGGCGAGCCGGTATCATAGCCCGATGATTCGCATCCTCGGCCTCGATCCCGGTTCGAGGGTCACGGGCTACGGCGTGGTGGACGCAGCGGAGGGCGGCGTGCGCTATGTGGCGAGCGGCTGCATCCGCGTCGGCGACGGCGCCATGGCGCTGCGCCTGCTCGAAATCCACCGTCTCGTGACCGGGCTGGTGGATGCCTACGGGCCCGGCGAGGTCGCCATCGAGCGCGTGTTCGTGCACAAGAACCCGGACAGCGCATTGAAGCTCGGCCAGGCCCGCGGCGCCGCGCGGTGCGGCGCCTGTCATGCGGGTGCCGAGGTCTTCGAGTACGCACCGCGCGCGGTCAAGCAGTCCGTCACCGGCACCGGCGCAGCGGCCAAGGGGCAGGTCCAGCACATGATCAGGACACTGCTGTCGGTACAGGGGCGCATCGCCGCGGACGCCGCCGATGCGCTTGCGATCGCGCTCTGCCATGCCCACCACCGCAACGGTGCTCCGCTGCGCCGTCACGGAGCCCGGCGATGATCGGCCGCTTGCGCGGGCGGCTGCTGCGCAAGTCGCCGCCGGCGCTGATCGTTGACGTCGGCGGCGTCGGCTACGAGCTCGAAGCGCCGATGTCGACCTTCTACCAGCTGCCCGAGCTCGGCAGCGAGGTCGAACTGCACACGCATCTGGTCGTGCGCGAGGACGCACACCTTTTGTATGGCTTCGCGACCGAGGAAGAACGGCGCCTGTTCCGCGACCTGCTGCGGGTCACCGGCATCGGCCCGAAGATCGGCCTCGCGCTCCTGTCCGGCATGGCCGTGGACACCTTTCTCACCTGCGTCGAGGCGCAGGACGTGGATGCGCTCACGCGCCTCCCGGGCATCGGCCGCAAGACCGCCGAGCGCCTCCTGGTCGAAATGCGCGACCGCATCCGTGCACTGGGCGAGTTGCCCTCGGCCGCGAAGCGTCTCGATCCCGAGGCAGGTGCCCAGGCCGAGGCGCACGCCGCACTGGTGGCGCTCGGATACCGGCCGATCGAGGCGGCGCGGCTCCTCAAGAGCGTCGAAGGTGGCGGCGGCACCGAAGAGCTGATCCGTCGCGCGCTGCAGGCGGCAGCGCGATAACATCGGGCCATGATCGAGCAGGACCGTGTGACCGCCGCGACCGCCACGCGCGAGGACGAGGACCTCGCACGTTCGGTGCGGCCGAAGTCGCTCGCCGAGTACATCGGCCAGGCGCCGGTCAAGCGGCAGATGGGGATCTTCATCGAGGCGGCGCGCCGGCGCGGCGAGGCGCTCGATCACGTGCTGATCTTCGGCCCGCCGGGCCTCGGCAAAACCACGCTCGCGCACATCGTCGCGCATGAGCTGGGCGTCGGCCTGCGCCAGACCTCGGGCCCGGTGCTGGAACGACCGGGTGATCTCGCCGCGATCCTGACCAACCTGCAGCCGCGCGACGTGCTGTTCGTGGACGAGATCCATCGCCTGAGCCCGGTGGTCGAGGAGATCCTCTATCCCGCGATGGAGGACTGCCAGCTCGACATCCTGATCGGCGAAGGGCCGGCGGCGCGCTCGATCAAGCTCGACTTGCCGCCTTTCACGCTGGTCGGTGCCACCACGCGTGCGGGGCTCCTGACCTCGCCGCTGCGCGACCGCTTTGGCATCGTGCAGCGGCTCGATTTCTACACGCGCGAGGAGATCCGCCGCATCGTCGAGCGCGCCGCCGGCATCCTCGAGCTTGAAGTCGATGCCGCGGGCGCGCAGGGCCTCGCCGAACGCTCCCGCGGCACCCCGCGCATTGCCAACCGGTTGCTGCGGCGCGTGCGCGACTACGCCGAGGTGCGGGCCGCCGGCCGCATCGATGCCGCCGTGGCCACGGCCGCGCTCGACATGCTGGAAGTGGACCGTGAAGGCTTCGACCTGCTGGACCGCCGGCTGCTGCTCACGATCATCGAGAAGTTCGCCGGCGGGCCGGTCGGCATCGACAGCCTGGCTGCGACGCTCGGCGAGGAACGCGACACGCTCGAGGACGTGGTGGAACCGTTCCTGATCCAGCAGGGGTACCTGCTGCGCTCGGCGCGAGGCCGGGTCGCAACCGCCGCGACCTGGCGCCACTTCGGCCTCGCGCCGCCGGCCGACGATGCCGCGGGCGGCAGTCTGCCGCTGTTCCGCGGCTAGGCGCCCGCGCGGTGGCGCCGTTCCATTTCCCGGTGCGCGTGTATTGGGAGGACACCGATGCCGGCGGCGTCGTCTATTACGCGAGTTACCTGCGATTCCTGGAGCGTGCGCGCAGCGAATGGCTGCGCGCGCTCGGCGTCGACCAGGCCCGGATGCTGCGCGAGGAACGCCTGCAGTTCGTGGTGGTCGAAGCGCACGTCCGCTACCACAAGGCGGCGCGCTACGACGACATGCTGTCGGTCTCGGTCCGGCTGGAGCAGAAGCGCGGTGCCTCCGTGATCCTGGCCCAGGAGATCCGACGCGGCGCGCCCGGGGGCGAATTGCTGATCAGCGGCACGATCCGCGCGGCCTGCATCGACTCCGACGGGCTGCGGCCGCGCCCGCTGCCGGCCGTGCTGGCCACGCTTACCTGAGGGCGCCGCCTTGGACGAATCGCATTCGCTGCTGCAGTTGATCCTGAACGCAAGCGTGGTGGTGCAGGGCATCATCGCGCTGCTGCTGCTCGCCTCACTCGCATCGTGGACGATCATCTTCCGCAAGCGGCGACTGCTCCGGCAGGCGATCTCGGAAGCGAACCGGTTCGAGACCGCGTTCTGGTCCGGGGGCGACCTCGGCAAGCTCTACCGCGCGATCGAGGCGAGCGGCGAAGCGGCGACCGGCATGGAAGGCATTTTCGAGGCCGGCTTCGGGGAGTTTTCCCGGCTGCGCGCACAGGCGCCCGGCTCGCCGGCGGAAATGCTGGAAGGCGTGCGGCGCGCGATGCGCGTGGCGCAGTTGCGCGAGATCGACCGGCTGGAGGAGAGCCTTGCGACGCTCGCGACGGTGGGCTCGACCAGCCCTTACGTCGGATTGTTCGGCACCGTCTGGGGAATCATGGGCGCCTTCCAGGGGCTCGGCAATGTGCAGCAGGCGACGCTCGCGATGGTGGCGCCCGGCATCGCGGAGGCGCTGATTGCGACCGCGGCGGGCCTGTTCGCCGCCATCCCGGCTGTGGTCGCCTACAACCGCTACGCCGACAAGGTCAACCGCCTCGAGCTGCGCTACGACGCCTTCATGGACGAATTCTCGACGCTGCTTCAGCGGCACGCCGCGCCGCGGACCGGCTGAGATGACCGCGGGCCAGCGCCGCCGCCGGCTGATGGGCGAGATCAACGTCGTCCCGTACATCGACGTGATGCTGGTGCTCCTCATCATCTTCATGATCACCGCGCCGCTCCTGACCCAGGGCGTGCAGGTCGAGCTGCCGGACGCCGATGCCAGGCCGATCGACCCGGAGCTGCTGAAGGACCGCGAGCCGCTGGTGCTGTCGGTGGATCGCGACGGCCGTTACTACCTCAACGTGGGCGGCGACGAGGATGCTCCCATCGAGGCCGCCGAGGTGGCGCGCCGGGCCCAGGCCGTGCTGGGCCGCGACCCCGGCGTGCCGGTGCTGGTGAAGGCGGATGAGCGCGTGCCGTACGGCAGCGTGATACGGGGCATGGTGCTGTTGCAGCAGGCGGGAGCGAAGAAAATCGGATTCCTGACCGACCCGAAGGCGATGCGCGCGCTCGACGAGCTCGAACGGCGGCGATGAACGCGACGGCACCGCCCGTCATCGCGCCCGCAGGCTGGTCCATCGCCCTGCACCTCGCCATCGCGGGACTGCTGTTCATCGGACTCAGGCTGCCGCGGACGGAGGAGGCGCTCGAGGTCCTGCCGATCGACGCGGTGGTGGTGGACCAGGCAGTCATCGAGGCCGCGGGCCTCCAGCGTCGCGAGAACGATCGGCGCCTGCTCGAAGAACGTCGCCGCGAGGAAGCGGCGGAGCAGGCCCGGCGCGAGGAAGCCGCTCGCACTGAACAGGCGCTGGCGGAGCGCAGGGCCGAAATGGAGCGCCGCGTCGAGGCCGAACGGGCATCCGAGGCAGAGGCCCGGGCCGACGCCGAGGCAAAGCGCAAGGCGCAGCAGCAGGCCGAGGCCAGGGCGACGGCCGAGAAGAAGCGCGCCGCGGAGGAGTTGCGCCAGCGCGCCGCGAACGAGGCCGACCTGCGCGCACGCCTGGCGGATGAGGAACAGCGAACCGGCGCCGCATTCCAGAGTCTGAAGGCGCAGTACGTCCGGGCGATCCAGACGCACGTCGAGCTGCGCTGGTTCGAGCCACCCGGCATCGGCAAGGGGGCGAGTTGCACCGTGCACGTGATCCAGATCCCGGGCGGAGAAGTGGTGGGTACGCGTTTCGGCACCTGCAATGGCGGCGAGGCCATGCGCCAATCGATCGAGACTGCGGTTCAAAAGGCATCGCCGCTGCCACCGCCGCCGGAGCCCGGCCTGTTCGAGCGGGAAGTGCGCCTCGTGTTCACGCCCAAGGCGGCGGGCAACTGATGCGCCGGGCGATCCTGGCCGCTCTCGCCGCGCTCGCGTTCGCGATCCCGCGCGCCGACGCAGAGCTCACCGTCCAGATCCTGCGCGGCATGGCCGAGTCGGTGCCGATCGCGGTCGTCCCGCTCGGCTGGGGCGGGGCCGAGGCTGCGCCCTGGGACGTCGCCGCGACGGTGCATGCGGACCTCGAGCGCAGCGGGCGATTCCGGCCGCTGCCGCGCGCGCAGATGCTCGAACTGCCGCACGATTCGGCGAGCGTCGACGCCGGCGACTGGCGCATGCTGAAAGTGGACTATGTGCTGGTGGGGCAGCTGTCGCCGCTGCCGGACGGGCGCTTCGAGCTGCGCTACGAACTGGTGCAGGTCGCGACCGGCGAACGGCTGCTGGGCGCCGCGATGCCGGCGGACCGCGCTGCCCTCAAGCTCGCCAGCCATCGCCTGTCGGACGCAGTGTACGAACGCATCCTCGGCGTACGCGGCGCGTTCTCGACGCGCATCGCCTACGTCGCCGTGGACGGGCCGGCGACGGCGCGCGGCTATCGCCTCGTCGTGGCGGATGCGGACGGCGCCAATGAACGCGTGGTGTTCGCGTCGCCGCAGCCGATCCTGTCGCCGGCCTGGTCGCCCGACGGGCGCTCGCTCGCCTACGTGTCCTTTCACAGCGGCCTGCCCGCGATCTACCTCCAGACGCTGCGCAGCGGAGAGCAGCAGCGCGTCTCGGCCTATTCCGGCATCAACGGCGCGCCGAGTTTCTCGCCGGACGGCAGCCGGCTCGCGGTCGCGCTGTCGCGCCGCGACGGCAACGTGGACATCTACCTGATCACGCTGGCAAGCAGGGAACTGCGCCGGCTGACCGACGATCCCGCGATCGACACCGAGCCGGCCTGGGCGCCGGACGGGCGCTCGATCTACTTCACGTCGGACCGGGCAGGCGCCCCGCAGATCTACCGGCTCGGTCTCGCCGACGGGGAGCGGCCGCGGCGCATCACCTACGACGGCGACTACAACGCGCGACCGCGCGTCTCGCCCGACGGGCGCGAACTGGCGGTCGTCACGCAGGACCGCGGCGCCTACCGCATCGCGGGCGTGGACGGCGAGCGCGGGACGAGGCGCGTGCTGACGAACGGCCGGCTCGACGAATCGCCGTCCTGGGCGCCGAACGGGGCGGACATCATCTACGCGACACGCGAGGGCGGCCGGGGCGTGCTCGCGATCGTCGCCAGCGACGGGCGTGTGCAGCAGCGCCTGGCCGCGAGCGCAGGCGAGGTCCGGGAGCCGGCATGGTCGCCGTTCCTGCAGTGAACGGCCGTGACGGATCGAGGTCCGTTGTGCTAACAAGGGCGCGGCAAACGCCGGGCCCGGTCCTGAAACAGGAGTGCTTACGATGCGGTGGTTGACCGTCTTCTTGATCGCGGCAGGGATGCTGGGCCTCACGGGTTGCCCGAAAAAGCCGACGACCGTACCCGAGGCCCCAGCGCAGGCGCCAGCCCAGGAGGACGGCGGCGCGGCCGGCACCGCGGGCGAGGGCGGGGTCGGCGTGGCGCGCGACCTGGCGTCGGAGGGTGCCGCCATCGGCGCCGGGCCCGCGGGCATCGCGACCGTCATTTACTTCGATTTCGACCGCAGCGACATCCGCCCGGAATTCGCGGAGCTGATTGCGACGCATGGCCGGCACCTCGGTGGCGCTGCATCGACCCGCGTGCGGCTCGAAGGGCACACCGACGAACGCGGCTCGCGCGAGTACAACATCGCGCTTGGCGAGCGCCGGGCACAGGCGGTGCGGCGCGCATTGATGCTGCAGGGCGCGGGCGACGTGCAGCTGACGACGGTCAGCTACGGCGAGGAACGGCCGGCCGCCGATGGCAGCGACGAGGCCGCCTATGAGAAGAACCGGCGCGTCGAGATCGTCTACGGCCGGTGAACGCGTGAACGGCTGGCATTGCGCGCTCGCGCTGATCGCGGCGACCGCTGCCGCGCAGGCTGCCGCCCAGTCGCGCGGGGAGCGGATCGAGTCGCTGGAGGCGCGCGTGCAGGCGGTCGAGCGCCAGCTCGAAAGCCAGGCCCTGGTCGAGATGGCGCGCCAGCTGGAGGCGCAGGACGCCGAATTTCGGCGCCTGCGCGGCGAGGTCGAGCGGCTGCAGCACGAGCTCGAGCGCAGCCGAGGGCAGCAGCGCGACCAGTACGTGGACCTCGACGCGCGCCTGCGTGCGGCCGAGGCTGCCCTGGCCGCGGCCCAGGCCGGCGTGACGGCTGCCGGACCGGAGGCCGAGTACCAGGCGGCCTTCAGCCTGTTGAAGGACGGCAGGTACCCGGAAGCCTCGGCGGCGCTCGGCGATTTCGTCGCGCAGCACCGCGACCATGAGCTCGCCTCGAATGCGCTCTACTGGCTCGGCGAGGCGCATTACGTGCAACGCGATTTCGCGGCGGCGCTCGCGGCCTTCGACGGCGTGCTGAAGGACTACCCGGGCGCCCGCAAGACGCCCGACGCCCTGCTGAAGGCCGGCTACTGCCAATACGAGCTCAAGCGCTATGCTGCGGCCCGCGCGGCGCTTTCGCGCCTCGCGCAGGAGTTTCCGGGGACCCCGGCCGCCGCCGAGGCAGCTACCCGCCTCGAGCGGATGAAGTCCGAAGGTCGCTGAGGAGGGCCGATGTCCGCCGAAGCCGCCGCGGTACCCGCCGCGGCGCAACTCAGGATCACCGAGACGTTTCTCTCGTTGCAGGGCGAGGCGGACGCCGTCGGCTGGCCGACCTTCTTCATCCGCCTGACCGGCTGCCCGCTGCGCTGCCGCTACTGCGACACGGCCTACGCCTTCGAAGGCGGCGAGTGGCGGGGCCTGTCCGCGCTCGTGGACGAGGCGCGCTCGAGCGGTGCGCGCCATGTCTGCGTCACGGGCGGTGAGCCGCTCGCACAGAAACCTTGCCTCGCCCTGCTCGGGGCGCTTTGCGATGCCGGCTTCCGGGTCTCGCTCGAGACGAGTGGCGCCATCGACGCGAGCCGGGTCGACGCACGGGTCGTTCGCGTCATCGACGTCAAGACGCCGGGCTCGGGAGAGTCGGCACGCAACCTCGAACTCGCGCGCCAGCAGCTGCGGCCCTCCGACCAGCTCAAGTTCGTGATCTGCGACCGCGCCGACTACGAATGGGCGCGCGATCGCGTGCGCGCGGAAGGCCTCGACCGGCGCTGCCCGGTGCTGTTCTCGCCGTCCTGGCAGGAACTGCCCGCGCGGCAGCTCGCCGACTGGATCCTGGCCGACCGGCTGCCGGTGCGCTTCCAGGTGCAGCTGCACAAGGTGCTGTGGGGAGACGTTCCTGGCCGCTGAAGCGAGCGCCGTCGTCCTGCTGTCCGGCGGGCTCGATTCGGCAACCGTGCTTGGGATCGCGCGCGCGGATGGTTTCCGCTGCCACGCGCTGTCCTTCGACTACGGCCAGCGCCACCGCGCAGAGCTCGAAGCCGCGAAGCGCGTCGCGCGCGCATTCGGCGCCGCAGAGCACCGGGTGCTGCCGCTGCCGATCGGCGAGTTGGGGCAGTCGGCGTTGACCGACCGCTCGATCGCGGTCCCGGAATCGCCGGGCCCGGGGATTCCGGTTACCTACGTGCCGGCCCGCAACACCGTGTTCCTCGCCTGCGCCCTCGGCTACGCCGAAGTGATCGGGGCTGGCGACATCTACATCGGCGTCAACGCGATCGATTACTCGGGTTACCCGGACTGCCGGCCCGAGTTCATCGCGGCGTTCGAGCAGGTCGCGAATCTCGCGACGCGGGCTGCGGTCGAGTGCCGTCGCATGCGCATCCAGGCGCCGCTGATCCAATTGACCAAGGCCGAGATCATCCGGCGCGGCATCGCCCACGGTGTCGATTACTCGATCACCGTTTCCTGCTACCAGCCGGACGATGCGGGCCGGGCCTGCGGGCGCTGCGATGCCTGCCGCCTGCGACGCGCCGGGTTTGAGCTAGCCGGCATCGCGGACCCCACGCGTTATCGCTGAGACGCGGCTTAGCCGCCGTTGAGCAGGCCGAGCGGGTCGTGCGCGCGCGCGATCACGTACATCCCGAGGAAGGCGGCCAGGGCACCGGCCAGACATGCGAGCTGGCGGACGCCGCGTGGGGCGCTGCGAAGCGCCAGCCAGCCGAGCCCGATGTAGACCGGCAGGAGCGCGAGCTTGGCGTAGAGCCATCCGTTCGAGAATGCGGATTGCGGCAGAATTGTCAGCAGCAGGATGGCCGCCGCCAGGAGCGCGGTATCGATCGCGTAGCTCGCGTAGCGCGCAGGCCGGGCCAGCGCCCGGTCTCCGCGACCCGCCGTCACCAGCAGGCCACGCAGCAGGAATAGCGTCCCGCTCGCGAGGGCCGACGCGACATGCGCGAGGCGGATCTCCGCGTAGTACTCGATCATCGCCGGACAATTCTAATCGGTTATGATTCGCGCCTTCGCGGCGGGCCGTTAGCTCAGTGGTAGAGCATCTGGCTTTTAACCAGTTGGTCGGTGGTTCGATCCCACCACGGCCCACCATTCAGAACGACGGCCTCGCGCCCGACTGCTCGAGCGCCCGCAGCAGGAAGCGGCGGATCGAGGGCTCCGCGTCCTCCGCCTTCATCAGTTGTTGCTGCTCCATGAGGCGCGCCATGTCGTGGACCGTCCGCTCCCCGTCGATCATCGCGAGCAGAAAGGCGTAGACCCGGGACGACAACGCTTGCGCCCGGAACTGCGGCAGCTGCGGCACCGGCAAGTCGCTGCGGCGGAGCCATTCCGGCAGTTCGCGCCCGCGCGACGGGGCGGGCACATCCCGCTCCTTGCGCGCGCAGAAGGTGATGATCGTCTCCTCGCGCGCATGCCGGCTCGCCGGCGAGGCCAGGTACGGCATCTGCGATTCCCGTGCGGCAGCGCGCGCGAAGCCGGCCGCCGGCAGCATTTCCAGCAATTCTTCCAGTGACAACGCCTCGGCCGGATCCGCGCCCGTAAAGGCGAGCGAGCCGTGGTTGACCCAGGAGCCGCCCGGCGCGAGCAGCGCATTGATCCTGCGCAGCTGGCGGCTCATGGGCTCCGCCAGGATGTCGATCAACCACGGCGTGAGCACCAGGTCGAAGCTGCCGGGCCGGAATGGCGGCGCGGTGGCATCGCCGAGCACAAAGGCGAGCCCGGGCGGCGGCGCAGCGGGTGCCGCAAGGCGGCGCAGCACGGCATGCTCCGCGATGTTCTTCGGCGCGATCGGAAACTCGTAAAGCTCGAGTGCGGTGCCCGCGGTGATGCGCGCTGCAGCCAGGATGAAGAGCGGGTTGAAATCGAGCGCCACCGTCAACTCCGGCGCCAGCCTGGCATGCAGGTCGCAGGCGAGGCGCGAGGCGCCCGCGCCCGGCACCAGCACGCGCGCCGGTCGGCTGCCAGCTGGCAGGGCGCCGACGACTGCGGCGAGGCTTGCGGCATTCTCGGCCTCGCCCCAGCACCAGTCGCGGTGCAGGTTCGCGTAGTAGCTCGTGAGGCCCTGCGTCAGCGGCAGCTCCGTCCCCAATGCGACATGCACGGCGTGGGCTTCGTTGCGCCGCTCGAGGCCGAGCGGTTGCATCAGTCCGCGCACGCGCAGGACTTGGTCGTCGAAGGCGGCGGCGACGCGTTCGAGGCGCACGCGCGTCAGGCTCCCGGGCGGCGCCTCTGCGAGCGCGGCGCGATGACGTGCCGCCTCGGAGGCATAGTGCGTCAGGAGGTGATGCAGGCGGCCGCGCCATTCGATGAGCGCGGCGCGCGGATCCGGCATCAGCCAGGGGATGCCCGCGAGCGTGGGAAAGTCCATGCGGCACGCGAGGCAGGCCATGCCGGTGAGCCCGCTACCACAAGCCGGGCAGGCGAGCAATTCCGCGAGCGGCAACTGTGCAGCCATGCGCACATGATGCCGCATCGGCAGAGCGGTGGTTGAGTCGCTCCGCGCCGTCTATAGTTTCCGGATGCCCGGCCGCCAGGACTCTTCCATCTTCCGGATCGTCGAACAGGACGGCCCCGGCCGCCGCCTCGTGCTGGAATCCCTGGTCGCCGGCGGCCGGCGCCGCATCGTCGTGTCGGGTTACCAGGGCCCCGCGCTTCCCGCCACGCTTCGCGACCCGGTCTTCGACGCGGCTGAGGGCGCGGGCTGGCGGCTCACGGCGGCCGAAGGCGTGTTCGAGTTTCGCGCGCGATCGGTCGACCGCATCGATGAGCAACCGCAACTCTACGAACCGCTGCATCGGCCATTCGCGCTGACGGCTGGCGACCGTGCCGCCGTCGGCATCCTGCTGTGGCTGCTGCGACTGCCCGGCGGCGCGCGGCTCCTTCGCCGCTGGCATGCGGAGCGCAGCCGGTGAGCGCCGAGGACCTCGTCGTCCAGGTCGTGGTCGGCGTCATGCTGCTCGCGCTCCTCGCGTACGCGGGAACGGCGGGCGCCCGGCGCTGGCGCCAGCACCGGGCGCGCCGCAAGCTCATCCGCGCATTCGAGGCAGCCTCCGCGGCGCTGCTGCGCGATGTGTTGGTGCCGGATGGCATCGGGGGCCAGCTGCACGTGGATTTCCTGCTGCTGACCGGCCGCGGCATCCTGATCGTCGACTTCCGCGACGTCGAGGGCGTGGTATTCGGCGGCGAGCACATGCGCGAGTGGGCCGTCATGAACGGCCATCGCCGCACCACCTTCCTGAACCCGCTGGATGCGCTTTATGACCGCGTCGCGGCGGTGCGCGCGCTGGCGGGAGACGTTCCGGTGGATGGACGCATCGTCTTCACCGAGCGTGCCCAGTTCCCGAAGGGCCGGCCGCCGCGCGTGCTGCGCCTGGCTTCGCTCGAGGCGGAGTACCCGGCGCCGGAAGCGGGATCGTCCGGCCATCCCGCCGAGCGCTACCGTCCCGCCTGGGACGAGCTCATCTCGCAGACGGAATCGAGCCCGCTCGGCCGGCGTTAAGCGCGCCGGAAGTGATCCTCCAGCACCTTCGCGACGCAGACCGTCACGTTCTGCGCGCAATCGAGGTGCAGGAACTCGTTCGGGCCGTGCGCATTCGCATGCGGGCCCAGCACACCGGTCACCAGGAATTGCGTGCCCGGGAAGCGCTCGCCCAGCATGCCGATGAAGGGGATGCTGCCGCCCGTGCCCTTGTACATCGCGTCCCCGCCGAAGGTCGCACGCGACCCTTCGTGCATCGACCGCTCCAGCCAGTCCGCCACCGCCGGCGCGTCCCAGCCGGCGAGCGACGAGCCGACATCGAACCCGACGCGCGCGCCATAGGGCGGATCGGTCTCCAGCGTGCGCTTGACCGCCGCAGCCGCGCGCGCCGCGTCCGCGGTCGGCGGCAGGCGGAATGAAAGCTTGAGGTCGAGTCGCGGCAGCAGTACGTTGCCTGCGTTCTCGAGTGCGGGCAGTCCCGCAGCGCCCGTGACTGCGAGCGTCGGCTTCCAGGTGTTCGCGATCGCGAGCTCCAGCGGCGAGTCGGAAAGCGGCCGCACGCCCTCGGCGAACGGCAGCTTGGCCCAGACCTCGTCACCGAGCGCCGCGGTCATCGCCCGTGCCTGCGCGATTCGGGCGGGCGGGATCGGAACCGTCAATTCCTCGAGCAACAGGTCGCCGGTGATCTGGTCCTCGACGCGGGCGAGCAGGGCGCGGGCGATGCGGAACACCGAGGGAGCGATGCCGGTGGCCGCGCCCGAATGCACGCCCTCGGTCAGCACCTCCACCGACAGGTTGCCGACGAGATTGCCGCGCAGCGAGGTCGTGGCCCAGAGCTGCTCGTAGTTCCCGCACTCTGCATCGAGGCAGACGACCAGGCTCGGCGTGCCAATGCGCGGCGCGAGCTGCTCGACGTAGTGCGGGAGGTCGTAGCTGCCGGACTCCTCGCAGGCCTCGATCAGCACCACGCAGCGCGCGTGCGGGACGCCCTGCTCCTGCAGCAGGCGGATGGCCGTCAGCGAGGAGAAGATCGCGTAGCCGTCGTCGGCGCCGCCCCGGCCGTAGAGCCTGCCGTCGCGCAGCACGGGCTCCCAGGGCGAGAGGCCGGGCGACCAGCCCGTGAACTCCGGCTGCTTGTCCATGTGGCCGTAGAGCAGCACGGTGTCCCGGCTGCTGCCCGGGACTTCGCAGAAGAGCACGGGCGTGCGGCCCGGCGCGCGCACCAGCTCGACCTCCAGGCCCTGGATCGGCTGCTCGCGGCACCACGCCGCCATCAATTCGGCGGCGCGGTCCATGTGGCCGTGCCGCTGCCATTCGTCGTCGAACAGCGGCGACTTGTTCGGGATCCGGATGTACTCGCAGAGTTTCGGGACGATGGACTCGTCGAAAATCTTCGCCGTCTGCCGCCGGGCGCGCTGGAAGTCCATGGAAATACCCTTATATCAAAGACTTACGATCGGTATCGAAGGTCAATCCGAAGAACCGGCTGGCATTCGCGGTGCTGAGGCCGGCGATGGCCTGCGGCGACTGCCCGCGGCAGCGCGCGACTTCCGCGAGCACGAGGGGAAGGTACATCGGTTCGTTGCGCCGGTGCGGGGGTTTCGGCTCGAGCGTGCGCGGCAGGAGGTAGGGCGCATCGGTTTCGATCATGAGCCTGGCGTCCGGAATCCGCGGCACGGCATCGCGCAAGGCGCCGCCGCGACGCTCGTCGCAGATCCAGCCCGTGACGCCGAGGGAAAGCCCGAGGGCCAGGCAGGCCTCCGCTTCCGCGGGCCCGCCGGTGAAGCAGTGAAGCACTGCGCGCGCCGCAACTGCCGGATGCTCGCGAAGCATTGCCATGAAATCCTCATGCGCATCGCGCTGGTGCAGAAAGACCGGCCGGCCGCGCTCCGCCGCAAGGCGCAGTTGCGCGGCGAATGCGCGGCGCTGCTCGGCGGGCGGCGAGAAGTTCCGGTAGTAGTCGAGGCCGCATTCGCCGACCGCCACCGTCATCGGATCATCGAGCAGCGCCGCGAGCGCGGGCAGCTCGCTGTCCTGGAAACCCGCGGCATGATGTGGATGGACGCCGGCTGTCGCGCGCAGGCGATCCGGCCATTGCCGGCAAAGCGCGAGGGCGCGCTTGCTGTCGGCCTGCGCGCTGCCGGTGACGATCATGGCGACGACGCCGGCCTCCCCGGCGCGCGCGATCACCGCTGCACGGTCGCGCTCGAAGCTGTCGTGCGCCAGATTCGCGCCGATGTCGATCAGGGCAGGAGGGGGCATCCTTGCGATCAGGCCGCGCGCAGCGCAGTCGTGACCGGCAGCCGCGCGGCTCGCAGCGCCGGCAGCAACCCGCCGACCATGCCGATGACGAGCGCGATCACGAGCCCCTGCTGCACCAGCGCGGGCGTGACCGTGAAACGGAACACCACCTGGGTGAAGTTGGCGCCCAGCGTGGAGACCGCCACGTTGTTGAACAGGAACCAGGCGAGCAAGGCGCCCATAACGCCGCCCGCGAGCGCGAGCAGCAGAGACTCCACCATGACCGAAACCACGACCGGGGCGCCACGGAAACCGATGGCGCGCAGGGTCGCGATCTCCCGTGCGCGCGAGCCGACCGCCGCATACATCGTGTTGAGCGCCGCGAACAGCGCGCCGAGCGCCATGATCAGCGTGACGATGCCGGCGAGCGCGCCGATCGTCTGGCGGAACTGCCGGGTCTGGCCGCTGTAATACTGCTGCTCGGACTCGACGTCGACCTGCAGGCGGGGGTCGGACTTGTACGTCGTCTCCAGCGCTTCCATGCCGTCCGGCCGTTCCAGCCGCACGCGCACGGAACTGAAACCGCGGCGATTGAACGTGGATTGTGCGACCTCGGCATCGGCCCACAGTTCGCTTTCGTTGGCGTCGCCGGACTCGAACACGCCGACCACGGTCCAGTCGGACCCGCGCATGCGCAACGTTTCGCCGAGGCGCGCACCCTCGAACTGCTGCGTCACGCCGCGGCCCACGATCAGCTCGCGCAGTCCCGCCTGGAACGGACGGCCTTCGACGATCCGGAGCTGCGGCCGCAGCGCGAATGCGCCGGGCTCGACCCCGCGCACGGTGATGTTGGAGCCGGTCGTCTCTCCCTCCCGCACCAGTTCCGCGATCACGACCATCTCCGCGGAAGCCAGCGGCTGGCCGTCCGGGCCGACCACGACGCCGGGCGCCTGCTTGATCAGCGTCGCCTGTTCCCGCGACAGCCCGGAATTGAGCTCGGCCTGCGAGCCGCCGCGCATCACGAGCGCGACGTCGGCCTGCCCGGTCGCGCGCAGCGTCGACTGGAATCCGGCGGACATCGCCAGAAGTGCCGTAAAGACCGCGACGACACCGGCCAGGCCCACGAAGATCACGAGCGAGGAGCCGAGGCGCGCCGGCATGCTGCGCAGGCCGAGCGCGGTGATCGAGATCGTCTGCTTGAGCATCGCGGCTCCTGCCTCAGCGCCCGGCAAGGGCGTCGATGATGGTCAACCGCGCGGCGCGCAGGCCCGGCAGCAGTCCCACCGCAAACGTGAGCAGCACCATGGCCCCGGCGCCCGCGAGCCAGACGCGGTAATCCACGGCGATCGGCAGGGTGCCGCCCGTGGCCTGGGTGATCGCCATGCCGAGCGGAGTCGCAATTGCGAGCCCCAGCAAGCCCCCGAGCACGCAGAGGGCGGCCGCCTCGGCCAGCACGAAACCGAGCACGGCGCGGTCGGTGAAACCGAGCGTCTTCAGGATCGCGAGTTCCGGGATGCGCTCGCGCACGCTTTGCGCGGTCGTGTTGCCGACCACGAGCAGCAGCGTGACGAACACGGCGAACAGGATCCAGCGCACGATCAGCCCGATGTCGCCGAACTGCTTGAAGAAGCCGACATTGAAGTCCTTCTCGGTCTGCGTCTTGGTCTCGTCGGGCGAGTTCTCGAACATGGTGTCAATGGCTTTCGCGACATCGGCCGCGCGATCCGGGTCCGCGAGCTTGATCGTGTAGGTGCCCGCGAGGCCGCGCGCGAACAGGTTCGCCTCATCGAAGTAGGCGAAGTTGATCCAGCCCACGTTGGTGTTGCGCTGCCACTCGGCATCCTTGCCGTCATAGATGCCCACCAGGTCGAAGGCCCAGGCCTTGCTGCCGTCCTTCTGCGGGAAGATATTGGACGAGATCGGGATCTTCTGTCCCATCGTCCAGCCGAACTGATCGGTCTGGACGCGGCCGGCGATCATGCCCGTGCGCGTCTCCGCGAAGGCCTTCCACTGGTCGTCGGGCATCACGTACTCGGGGTACACGGCGCGCAGCCTCGCCGGGTCCGCAGCCAGCACGAAGATCTGGGTGTTTTCCTGCCATACGCCACCGAACCACTGCGCCCACATCACCGATTCCACGCCCGGCACCGACTCGATCTGCGGCAACAGCCGCATCGGCAGGGAGGTCGTGAAGGACACCCGCGCCTGGGTCACGAGCCGGGTCGCGCCCACGAAGTCGGCGCCGGCCGAGAACAGCACATTCACCGCCTGCAACAGGCCGAACAGCAGGAAGGCCATGACGACCGACAGGATGGTCAGCACCGTGCGCGTCTTGCGGCGCCCGAGATTCGCGATCACGAAGCCGGTGCGGGTCATTGCGTCCTCAGGCCGCCTGCTCGAGCAGCTGACCCTTCTCGAGGTGCAGCGTGCGTCGGGCGAATTCGGCGGCCTTGGGGTCGTGGGTGACCATGACCACGGTCTTGCCGTGCTCGCGGTTCAACACCTGCAGCAGGCCGAGGATCTCGTCGGCCGTCCTGCGGTCGAGGTCGCCGGTCGGTTCGTCGCAGATCAGCACCGTCGGGTCCGAGACGAGCGCACGGGCGATCGCGACGCGCTGCTCCTGGCCGCCCGACAGCTCCCTCGGCTTGTGGCGCGCGCGGTCGGTGAGGCCCACGATCTCGAGCGCGACGGCGACCGACTTGCGCCGCTCCGCGGCCGAGAGCCGCGTCAGCAGCAGCGGCAGCTCGACGTTGCGCTCCGCCGTCAGGACCGGCATCAGGTTGTAGAACTGGAACACGAATCCGATATTGCGCGCACGCCACTTCGCGAGCGCGCCGCTGGCAAGCCGGTCGATGCGTTCCCCGCCGACCTCGATCTCGCCCGCGGTCGGCCGGTCGAGCCCGCCGATCAGGTTGAGCAGCGTCGTCTTCCCGGACCCGGACGGCCCCATCAATGCGACGAAGTCGCCCTTCGGGATGTCGAGCGTCAGCCCGTGCAGCACCTCGACCTGCTGCTTGCCGCGCACGTAGGACTTGTGCACGTTCCGCACCCGGATCATCGCTTCGCTCATGTGCTCTGGTCCTTGACCGCCACTGCGGCGCCATCCGACAGTTCCCCCGACGATTCCACGATCACGGCCTCGCCGGCGGCGATGCCCGCCGTCACCTGGCGCGCGTCGCCCTGGGTCCCGCCCAACGTGACCTCGCGCCGTTCGGCCCGCCCGTCGCGCGCCACGTACACGACGTCGCGACCGTCCTCCTGCCTCACCGCTGCGGCCGGCACCAGTGCGCCGCGCCCGACGGCCGGCCCGGACGATTCGCCGGCGGCAGGCGCCGCCTCGAGGAAGGACACGCGCACGCCCATCTCCGGGACGATGCGCGGGTCCCTGAGTGCGAGCGCGATGCGGACCTTGACGGTCGCCTTCGAACGGTCCGCGGTCGGGACGATCGCGATCACCTCGGCCGGAATGCGCCAGTCGGGATAGGCGTTCAGCACGGCCTCGACCGACTGGCCGGGCCGCACGCGGTTGATGTAGGCCTCGCTCACGTCCACCTGGATCTCGAGCGACTCCATGTCCACGATGGTGCCGATGCCGGTGCGGATCGAACCGCCACCAGCGGAGATCGGCGAGATCATCTCGCCGGGCTGCGCGGCCTTGACCGTGACCACGCCGGAGAAGGGGGCGCGCACGATGGTGTTGTCGAGCTGCACCTGGGCCGATTGCAGGGACTCCTCGGCGACGTGCACCGATTCCTGCTGGCTCAGGAGCCGCGCAGCGAGCGCGTCGGCCTGGGTGCGCGCGGCGTCGAGCGCAGAGACGCTCGTGAGCTGCCGCCCGGCCAGGCCCTGCTGACGATCGGATTCGCGCCGGGCGTTCGCCAGCGAGGCCTCGACCTCGGCGACCGACGCTCGCGCCGCGGCGACCTGCGCGCGGCGCAGCGCGACCTCGGCGCGCGCCTCCGCGTCGTCGAGCGTCGCGAGGATCTCGCCCTCGCGCACCGCCTGGCCTTCCTCGATGCGGACCTCGCGCACTTTGCCGGTGACCTTCGCGGAAACCGTGGCCTGGCGCCGCGCCGTGACGTAACCGGTCGCGTCGAGCACCGAGGCGCCTGCACTTCCCGCGGCAATCACGATCGCGCGAGCGGGTTCCACCACGACTTCGACCGATTCCGTGCGCAGCAGCAACCACGCGGCGGCGGCGACGGCGGCCGCCGATGCGGCAGCCAGCGCCACCCACAGGCGGGTGCGAGGGGATGCTTCGCCGGCGCTGGCATCGCGATCGATGCGCAGCTGCTTTAGCAGTTCGGCCTTTTCCAAGCGCGGGATCCGGAATCAGACAATCGGGAGCCGGGATTCTGCCACAGTCGCGGCCCGGCCTGCGCGGCAGGCCTGGTCAGGCGGCGCGCCAGCGGAATCCGGCGGCCGCAATCGCCAGAAAGAGCGCCGCCATGGCGGCCAGCAGCCCCACCTGGGGCAGCACTTCTGCGAAACCCGCACCGTCCAGCATCACGGCGCGGGCCGCCTTCAGCATCTGGGTCAGCGGCAGTGCCTCGCCGATCCCGCGCAACCACGCAGGCGCGCCCTCGAGCGAAAACCAGACGCCCGAGAGCAGCATCATCGGCCACGACGCCAGGTTGATGACGCCATTCGCGAGTTCCTCGCTGACGAAGCGCGCCGCCATCATGAAACCGAGGGAGATCATGGCGAGTGCGCCGGCGACCGCGATCGCGAGCAGGACGAGCGCGCTGCCGTCGTTGCGAAAGTCCACCAGCGCCGCGAGCGCCGCGTACACCATCGCCGTGACGCTGACCGTCAGCAGCAGCCGCGACAGGATCTGCGCCACGCCGAATTCGAGCGCCGTGACCGGGGTCGCCGACAGCCGGCGCAGGAATCCCGACTTGCGGTAACGAACGACCACGTAGCCGACGCCGAACAGGCAGCTGAACATCATGTTCATGCCGAGGATGCCCGGCAGCAGCCAGTCGACGTAGCGGACCGCGGCCCCGGTCACCGGCTCGCGAATGGCGTCCGGCGCGGCCTGCAACAACAGCTTCTCGGCGACGTAGCCCTTGGGCGAATCGGCATTCACCCAGTAACGCGGATTCTCCCGCAGGTCCACCAGCAGGTCCGACTGGTGGCGCTCGACCTTGCGGATGGCGTCGTCGAGTTCCGCTTCCTCCACCGGGTAGAAATCCACATGGCGCGTGCCGAGGAATGGATGCAGACGCGCATCCAGCGCGGCCGCAGGCGATGCGAGCACGCCGACCTTGAACACGGCGCGTGCCTGGCTGCCGAAGATCACCGCGAATGCCACCACGAGCGCGAGCGGGAACAGGAAATTGAAGACCAGCGTGGAACGGTCGCGGAGGAACTCGAGGTTGCGCGCATGCCAGACGGCTGCCAGCCGGCGCAGGCTCACGTGCGCAGCTCCCGCCCGGTCAGCTCGAGGAACAGGTCCTCGAGGTTGCGCGGCCGGATGCGCAGGTGCCTGAGCGGCACGCCGCGATCGAGCAGGGCCTTCAGTGCGCCCTCGACGTCGCCGGTCGAGATCTCGATACGGTCGCCGGCCTGCAGCACCGGCAGCGGAAACGCCGCCGGATCTCGGGGAAAATCCTCGCGCGGCAGCTCCAGCACGACGTCGTCGAAATGTTCCTTCAGGAGCCGCGCGGGCGGGCCCTCTGCGATGATGCGGCCGCGGTCCATGATGGCGACCACGTCGCAGAGAAAATAGGCCTCCTCCATGTAGTGCGTGGTCAGGAGCACCGTGCGCTTCTCGGCCTTGATCGCGCGGATCAGGTCCCAGAAGTTGTGCCGGGCCTGCGGATCGAGGCCCGTGGTCGGCTCGTCGAGGAACAGCACCTGCGGATCATTGACCAGCGCGATCGCGAGCAGCAGCCGCTGCAACTGCCCGCCGGACAGCTTGCGGATGTCGCGGCCGGCGACCTGCTCGAGCGCGCACAGGTGGATCAATTCGTCCACGTCGCGGCCGCGCGGGTAGAGGCCGCGGAACAGCGCGAGCGTCTCGCGCACCGTCAGGAAGTCCTGCAGCGCGGTCTTCTGGAACTGGATGCCGGCTTCGGCGCGAAAGCGCGCACCCAGCGCCTCGCCGCAGTACAGCGCCTCGCCGCCGGTCGGCGTGGTGACGCCTTCCATGATCTCGACGGTCGTCGTCTTGCCGGCGCCATTCGGGCCGAGCAGGCCGAAGCAGGTGCCGGCCTCGATCGCGAACGACACGCCGTCCACGGCGCGCACGCCGGGGTAGTCCTTGACGAGGTTGCGAACTTCGAGCACCGGGGTCATGAAGACGCGCATCCTATATGATTGCGCGCGTGACGCCGAACCCGTTTCCGCACTTGCTGGCGCCGCTCGACCTCGGTTTCACGACCCTCCCGAATCGCGTCCTGATGGGTTCGATGCACACCGGCCTCGAGGACCGGCGTGAGGACTACCCGAAGCTCGCCGCCTACTTCGCCGAGCGCGCCCGTGGCGGCGTGGGACTCATCGTCACCGGCGGCATCGCCCCGAATGCGGCCGGCTGGACCAAACCTTTCGCCGGCACGCTGTCCGGGCGGCGCCATCTCGCGCGCCACCGGATGGTGACGGAAGCCGTGCACGCCGAGCGCGGCCGCATCTGCATGCAGATCCTGCACACGGGGCGCTACGCCTATCATCCGCTCGCGGTTGCGCCGTCGCGGCTCAAGGCGCCGATCGCCCCGTTCCCGCCGCGCGAACTGTCGGAGCGCGGCATCGAGCGCCAGATCGACGCCTTCATCCGCGCCGCCTCGCTCGCGCAGACGGCGGGCTACGACGGCGTCGAGATCATGGGTTCCGAGGGCTATTTCATCAACCAGTTCCTGGCCGCGCGCACCAACCGCCGCGACGACCGCTGGGGCGGCAGCTGGGCGAACCGCATGCGCCTCGCCGTGGAGATCGTATCGCGCACGCGCAGGGCCGCGGGGCGCGAGTTCATCCTGATCTACCGCCTGTCCATGCTGGATCTGGTCGAGGGCGGCAGCAGCTGGGAGGAGGTGGTCGAACTGGCCCGGGCCGTGGAGCGGGCCGGCGCCACGATCATCAACACCGGCATCGGCTGGCACGAGGCGCGCATCCCGACCATTGCGACCATGGTTCCGCGCGCGGCATTTACCTGGGTGACGCGCAGGCTGCGCGGCGCGGTTTCGGTCCCGCTCGTGACCAGCAACCGCATCAACGACCCGGCGGTCGCCGAACGCGTGCTGGCCGCCGGCGACGCCGACCTGATCTCGATGGCGCGGCCGCTGCTGGCCGATCCGGAATTCGTGCTGAAGGCCGCGACCGGGCGCGCCGACGAGATCAACACCTGCATCGCCTGCAACCAGGCCTGCCTCGACCTTGTGTTCGAAAACGAGGTCGCGACCTGCCTCGTCAACCCGCGCGCCGGGCGCGAGACCGAGCTGAACTACCGGCAGGCAGCGACGCCGAAGCGCATCGCCGTGGTGGGCGCAGGTCCCGCCGGGCTTTCCTGCGCGACGGTCGCCGCCGGATGCGGCCACCGCGTGACCTTGTTCGAGGCGGCGGCCGGCATCGGCGGTCAGTTCAACATGGCGAAACGCATCCCGGGCAAGGAGGAGTTCCACGAAACGCTGCGGTACTTCCGCCGGCGCATCGAGTTGACCGGCGTGACGCTCGAGCTGTCGCGGCGCGCAGACCTCGCGACGCTCGCCGCCGGTGTCTTCGACGAGATCGTGCTCGCGACCGGCGTACTGCCGCGAGTGCCCGCCATCGAAGGACTCGATCACCCGAAGGTGCTGAGCTACGTGGACGTGCTGCTGCACGGCGTCCCGGTCGGGGCGCGCGTCGCGATCGTGGGTGCGGGCGGCATCGGCTTCGACGTCGCAGAGTTCCTGAGCCATGACCCCGCGCATCCGCCGACCAGCCAGGACATCCCGGCATTCATGCGCGAGTGGGGCATCGACATGGCGTATGCGGCGCGCGGGGGACTGGCGTCGGACGGCGGCCGCACGCCGGAGCCAGCCCGTACCCTGTGGCTGCTGCAGCGCAAGCCGACAGCGCCCGGACGCGACCTCGGCAAGACCACGGGCTGGGTCCACCGCCTCGCGCTCAAGCGCCGCGGCGTGCGCATGCTCGCGGGCGTCGCCTACGAGCGCATCGATGACGCGGGGCTCTGGATCCGCCAGGGTGAACGCCGTCAGCTCCTGGAAGCGGATCACGTCGTGATCTGTGCCGGGCAGGAGCCGCAGCGCGAATTGCTGCCGGGTCTCGAGCGCGCCGGAGTGCGCGCGCATCTGATCGGCGGTTCGAAGCTCGCAACCGAGCTCGACGCGAAGCGCGCCATCGACGAGGGCGCGCGGCTGGCGGCAGCGCTGTGAAGCGCCGGCCAGCGGAATCGCCGCAGCTCGCGCTGCTCGACGGGCCTCCGGGATCCGGCGACTGGCGCGTGCGGCCGAGCCCGCGCGCGCGCCGGCTCGCAGTGCGCGTGCTGCCGGGCGGGCAGGTCGAGATCGTGGTGCCGCCGGGGACGCGCGCACGCGCGGTGCAGCGTTTCGTCGCCAGTCACCGCCGCTGGATCGACCACAAGGTCGAGCAGTACCGCCCGCGGGATTTCCTTTCCCCCGACCAGCTGCCGGAGTCGATCCGCTTTGCGGCGACCGGGCACGCATTTGCGGTCCGCTGCCTGCCGGCGGCGGGCCGACTGCGCTTCGCCGCCGGCGCGGATGCGATCGAGATCCGCGGCGACGTCGGCCGCCATGCGCTGGTGCGCCATGCCTTGCAGCGCTTCGCGATGCGCTTCGCCCATGCGGCGCTCGGGCAGCGCCTCGATCGGCTGTCGGCGGCGACGGGCCTCGGCTATCGGCGGTTACAGATCCGCCGCCAGCGCACGCGCTGGGGCAGTTGCTCGAGGAACGGCACCATCAGCCTGAATGCCTGCCTGCTGTTCCAGCAGGCAGAGGTCGTGGACTACCTGCTGCTGCACGAACTCGGGCACACGCGCCACCTGAATCACTCGCGCCGCTTCTGGGCCCTCGTCGCGCGCCACGAGCCGCGATGGCGCGAACTCGATGCGGCGCTCCTCGCCGGCTGGCGCGAAGTGCCGGCCTGGATGCTGCCCTGAGGCCCGCCTTGACGGGCCGCGATCCCGGCAGCTCGCGACTTGCGCCGTATCTGGTGCTCGCGATCGCGCTGGTCGCGGTCTCGCACGGGGCGATCTTCGCGCGGCTCGCGGACGCGGCACCGCTCGCCATCGCCGCCTGGCGCCTCGGCCTCGCTTGCCTGGTCGTGTTGCCGGTGGCGCTCGTACCGTCGCACGGCGGCCCCTTGCCGCGCCATCCGGTCCTGCTCGCCGCCGCCGCGGGAGCGCTGCTTGCATTGCATTTCGCCACCTGGATCGCCTCGCTCGACTACACGACGATCGCGCGCAGTGTGCTGCTCGTCAGCACTGCGCCGCTCTGGGTTGCGGTGATCGAGGCCTGCATCGGCCGCGGCCTCCCTTCGCACCGGATGATAGCGGCGCTCGCTGCCGCGCTCGTGGGAACCGCGATCGTGGGCTCCGGGGGATTCGGCGGCGATGCGTCCACCGGCGATGCGCTCGCGCTCGCCGGCGCGGTCGCGATGGCGGGATATCTGCTGCTGTCTCGTGCAGCCCAGGCTGCGCTTGCATTCCGCAGCTATCTCGGCATCGCTTACGGGAGCGCGGCGCTCCTGCTCGCCGTCGCGGTCGCCGCAACCGGCACGCCGGCGTTCGGCTTCGCGCCGGGCACCTGGTGGGCGCTCGCGGGCATGGCGCTGGTGTCGCAGCTCATCGGGCACAGCGGTTACAACTGGGCGCTGCGCCACCTCGCGCCGCTCTTCGTCGCGATCGTGCTGGTCGGCGAACCGGTGCTCGCCTCGTTACTGGGGTGGTGGCTGTTCGGCGAGGTGCCCGGCTGGCGCACGCTCGCGGGCGGCGCCCTGATCCTCGCCGGCATTGCGCTGGCGGCGTTCGCCGACGGCCGCCGCCGCTGACTGCGCAGCCAGGCGGCGGCGCTGCCAGTGGCGGTGCAGCCGCCAGCCGAGCAGCGCGGCCGCGATCGACGCATAGACCAGCGGTTCCCGGATGTCGGCCTTGACCTGCCACCAGAAATGCACGCAGCCGAGCACGACGGCGGGGTAGACAAGGCGGTGCAATCGCTGCCACCGCCGGCCCAGGCGGCGCATCGCGCGGTCGGTGGACGTCCAGGCGAGCGGTACGAGGAGCAGGAGCGCGGTGAAGCCGGCCGTGACGTACGGCCGTTTTGCAACGTCGGCGAGCAGCTGGCGCCAGTCGAGCACCTGGTCCACGAACAGGTACCAGCAGAAGTGCAGCAGGACGTAAGTGAAGGCGTAGAGGCCCAGCATGCGCCGGAACGCCACCAGGCGCGGCGCGTGCAGTAACTCTCGCAAGGGCGTCACCGCGAGCGTCAGCAGCAGAAAGCGCAGGCCCCAGACGCCGAGCGTGTCCTGCACCTTCTCGACCGGGTTCGCGCCCAGGTCCGCGGGCGGCCAGCCCGCGATGCCGGCCACCAGCCAGGCGACCGGCAGCAGGCACAGCAGGAACAGGAGCGGCTTGAAGACGCGCCGCGTCAGCCTGGCATCCATCGCGTTCAGAAGTACCGCGCCAGGTCCATGCCGCGATAGAGGCCCGCGACCTGTTCGCCATAGCCATTGAAAGGCAGCGTCGGGTGGCGCCCGAACAATGCGTTGGCACCGATGCGCCGTTCGCTCTTCTGGCTCCAGCGCGGGTGGTCCACCGCGGGATTCACGTTGGCGTAGAACCCGTATTCCGAGGGCGCCGAGATCGCCCAGGACGTCCGCGGCATGCGCCCGACGAAGCGGATGCGGACGATGGACTTGATGCTCTTGATACCGTATTTCCAGGGCACGACGAGACGCAGCGGCGCGCCATTCTGGTTCGGCAGCACGCGGCCGTAGAGTCCGACCGCAAGGATCGCGAGCGGGTGCACCGCCTCATCCATGCGCAGACCCTCGACGTAGGGCCAGTCGAGCACGCCGTAGCGCTGGCCCGGCATCTGTTTCGGGTCGAGGAGCGTCGTGAATTCCACGAATTTCGCTTTCGATGTCGGCTGGAAACGCTTCAGCAGTTCCGCCAGCGGAAACCCGATCCAGGGGATCACCATGGACCAGGCCTCCACGCAACGCAGCCGGTACACACGCTCCTCGAACGGATGCGGCTTCAGCAGATCGTCGAGGTCGAGCCGGCCGGGTTTCCCGCATTCGCCATCCACGACCACCGACCAGGGACGCGGGCGCAGCGTGTGCGCGTTCTCGGCCGGGTCCTCCTTGCCGGTGCCGAATTCGTAGAAATTGTTGTAGCCGGTGATCTCGGCCCAGCTGTTCATCTTCTCGCTGGTCGAGAATCGCGCGTTACGGCGGTAATCGAGGCGCGGCACCAGTGTCGCGCTCACGGTCTGCTGGCCGAGCGCAGGCAGTGCGGCGGCCATGCCGGCAGCGGCCAGTCCGGCGAGCAGCCGCCGGCGGCCAAAGTACGCGGACTCCGGCGTGATCTCGGATGGGCGGATCGGCGGATCGCGGCGCATGCCCATCAGACCGGCCGGGGAGGGGGTTTGTTACGCCAGTCGGCTCTCGGGATGCCGCGCTTCCCTGCGCGCCGCTGCGCGCGCCGCCCGCCATTCACCAGCAGCGGCTCGTCTGCCGCCGCGAGATGCGCGATGTCGGAGGCGGAGTTGGCGTAGGCCGCGATGGCGGCCCCGGGATGGCGGCTCCGCAGTGCCTCCAGGCAACGGCGTTTTTCCTCGCCTCGCCGGTTCGGCGTCGACAGCGCCCCCTCCAGCCGGTCACCCTGCCACGCGATGCCGGTGGAGATCACCTCGCTGAATCCGAATCGCGATCCGATGTGCGGCACGTAGAGGTCCGGACTCGCAGACAGCAGCACCAGCCTGTCGCCGGCGGCGCGATGGCGCGCGATCGCAGAGAGCGCAGCCGGCCAGCAGTCGGCTTCGCCGAGGCCGGCCGCGAAATCGGCTGACCACGCCTCGACGTCGGGGCGCAGCGCGCCGCCCATGCAGATGCGCAGCAGGTCCGATTTGAGGCGGCCCCGATCGCGGCCGCCCGCCAGGTAGCGCAGCAACGCGAGCGCCGCGCGCCAGCCACTGCGGCGCCCGGGATGCCGGCGCAGCCAGCCGCGCAGGTAGTGGATGAATGTGTCGTCGCGCGTGATGGTGCCGTCGAGGTCGAAGACGGCAAGCTTCCAGGCGCGCTCGGATGCCGGCGGCGGCATTGGATTGAGGCCCGCGCGCCCTGCCTCAGGCCGCGAGCTGCCTCAGCACATACTGAAGGATGCCGCCATGGTCCATGTATTCCCATTCCTTCGGCGTGTCCACACGGATGTGGACCTTGAAACTCACGGTCCTGCCATCCTGCTTCGTCGCGCGCACGGTCGCCTCGCGGCTGCCGGGCGCGAGGCCTTCGATGTCGTAGGCCTCGGTCCCATCGAGCCCGACCTTTGCAGCGCTGTCGCCGTCCCTGAAGGTGAGCGGAAACACGCCCATGCCGACCAGGTTCGCGCGATGGATGCGCTCGAAGCTTTCGGCGATCACCGCCTTGACGCCGAGCAGTCGCGCGCCTTTCGCGGCCCAGTCGCGCGACGAGCCAGTGCCGTATTCCTTGCCGGCGACGACCACCAGCGGGACGCCCGCACCGACGTACTTCATGGCCGCGTCGTAGATCGGCATCTGTTCGCCGCCAGGCTGGTGCGTCGTCACGCCGCCCTCGACGCCCGGCACCATCCGGTTCTTGATGCGGGTATTGGCGAAGGTGCCGCGCATCATGACCTCGTGGTTTCCGCGGCGCGAGCCATACCTGTTGAAGTCGGCGGGCTTCACGCCGCGCTGCTGCAGGTAGAGCCCGGCGGGGGAATCCTTCCGGATGGCGCCCGCGGGCGAAATGTGATCGGTCGTGATCGAATCGCCGAATAGCGCGAGGCAGCGCGCCTTGCTGACGGTCGGCAGGCCGGGCGGCTTTCTGCCCATGCCCGCGAAGTACGGCGGGTTCTGGATGTAGGTGCTCGCCGCGTCCCAGCGGTAGGTCTTGCTGGCGGGCACCTTGATGCTGCGCCAGCGCTCGTCACCCTGGAACACGTCGGCATAGGTCTCGGCAAACATCCGCGAATCCACCGAGCGCGTGACCGCCGCCTGGATCTCGCGGCCCGCAGGCCAGATGTCTCGCAGGTACACCGGCTTGCCGTCGCGACCGCTGCCGATCGCGTCGCGGGTCAGATCGAGGTCCACCGTGCCCGCGAGCGCGTAGGCGACCACGAGCGGCGGCGAGGCCAGGAAGTTCATGCGCACTTCCTGGTGCACGCGTCCCTCGAAGTTGCGGTTTCCCGAGAGCACCGAGGCGACCGACAGCTTGTTCTCGTTGATCGCCTTCGAAATCGGCGGGTTGAGCGGCCCGGAGTTGCCGATGCAGGTGGTACAGCCGTAGCCCACGACGTGGAAGCCGAGCGCCTCGAGATCGTCGAGCAACTTCGAGCGCGTCAGGTAGTCGGTGACGACCTTCGAGCCCGGCGCCAGCGAAGTCTTGACCCAGGGCTTCACGGAGAGGCCGCGCTCCCGCGCATTGCGCGCGAGGAGCCCCGCGCCCAGCATCACGGCGGGGTTCGAGGTGTTGGTGCAGGAGGTGATCGCCGCAATCACGACCGCGCCGTCCTTCAAGTCGAAGTCGGCGCCGTTTGCCACGCGCGCCGGGCCCTGCGATTTCCACTTGTCCTGGTCGCGGGCGAAAGCATCCCGATAGGCATTCTGCATGTCGGGCAGGCGAACCCGGTCCTGCGGGCGCTTGGGGCCGGCGAGCGAGGGCTGCACCGTCGCCAGGTCGAGGTGAAGAGTGTCGGTGTATGCGGGGTCCGGCGCGCCGGCCTCGCGCCACAGTCCCTGCGCCTTCGCATAGGCCCGTACCAGCTCGATCTGCCGGGGGTCGCGCCCGGTGAGGCGCAGGTACTCGAGCGTTTCGCCGTCGATCGGGAAGATGCCGCAGGTGGCGCCGTACTCCGGCGCCATGTTGGCGATCGTCGCCCGATCCGCGAGGGGCAACTGGCCGAGTCCGTCGCCGAAGAACTCGACGAATTTCTCGACGACGCCGCGCTTGCGCAGCATCTCCGTTATCGTCAGCACCAGGTCGGTCGCCGTCGCGCCCTCCCGCAGGCGGCCGCTCAGCCTCACGCCGATGACTTCCGGGATCAGCATGGTCGAGGGCTGGCCCAGCATCGCGGCCTCGGCCTCGATGCCGCCCACGCCCCAGCCGAGGACGCCCACGCCGTTGATCATGGTCGTGTGCGAGTCGGTGCCGACGACCGTGTCCGGGTAGGCGAGGCCCTTGCCATCCGCGAACACCACGCGCGCCAGGTACTCGAGGTTGACCTGGTGCACGATGCCCGTGTCCGGCGGAACCACCGCGAAGTTGTCGAACGCGGACTGGCCCCAGCGCAGGAAGGTGTAGCGCTCCTTGTTGCGCTGGAATTCGAGCAATGCGTTGAGGTTCTGCGCATCCGCCGACCCGTAATGGTCCACCATCACCGAGTGGTCGATGACGAGTTCGGCGGGAATCAGCGGGTTGATGCGCGCGGGTTCGCCGCCGAGCGCGGCCATCGCGTCGCGCATCGCCGCGAGGTCGACGACCGCGGGCACGCCGGTGAAGTCCTGCATGATCACGCGCGCCGGCGTGAAGGCGATCTCCCGGGCGGGCAGCTTCGTCAGGTCGGCGGTCGCGAGCGCCAAGATATCGTCGCGCGTGACGGTACGGCCATCCTCGTGACGCAGCAGGTTCTCGAGGAGGATCTTCAGGGAGTAGGGCAAGCGGCCGGCGCCGTGGGCGGACAGCGCGTCCAGCGCGAAGTAGTCGACACTGCGGTCGCCGACGACTAGCTTGCGGCGCGCCTGGAAGCTGTCCTGCATGAATCCTCCGTCTGGACCAGCGACATTATAGCGGCGCCGCCCAGGCACTCTTCGCCGTCGTAGAACACCGCATACTGCCCGGGTGCGGCTCCGCGCTGCGGCGCGTCGAACAGCACCGCGACGCCCCCGGCGGCGCCCTCGATCCGGCAGGGCACGTCGCATTGCCGGTAACGTAACTTCACGGTGCAGTCGCGGGGCAGGGCGGGTGCGCTCCCGGAGATCCAGTGCACGGCCCCGGTGCAGAGCCCGGCGCAATGCAGTGCCGGGTGCTCCGCGCCCTGCACCACGACGAGCGCATTGCGTGCCGGGTCCTTTGCGGCCACGAACCAGGGCGACTCGGCGCACCCGCGCCGCCCGCCGATTGCGAGGCCGCTGCGCTGACCGAGCGTGTAGCGTTCGATACCCGCGTGCCGGCCCAGCACCTCGCCCTCGGGCGTCTCGATCGTGCCCGGTCGCCCCGGCAGGTAGCGGGACACGAATTCGGCGAACGGCCGCTCGCCGATGAAGCAGATGCCCGTCGAATCGCGCTTGTCGGCGACCGGCAGCCCGCGCTCGCGCGCGATTGCCCGCACCTCGGATTTCATCAGGCCGCCCACCGGGAAGACGGTGGCGGCGAGCTGGCCGCGCGTCAGTTCGTGCAGGAAGTAGCTCTGGTCCTTCGAGCGATCCGCGCCGCGCAGCAGGCGCGGGCCCAGGCCGATGCGCGCGTAGTGGCCGGTCGCGAACAGCTCGGCGCCAAGACGGCGCGCATGGTCGAGTCCGGCGCCGAACTTGATCTCGCGATTGCAGGGCACGTCCGGATTCGGCGTGCGGCCCGCCTCGAGTTCCGCCAGGAAATGCGCGAACACGCGCTCGCGGTACTCCGCGGCGAAGCTCGCCTGGTGCAGCGGGATGCCGAGCTCGGAACAGACGCGGCGGGCGTCCTGGAGGTCCGCCGCCGTATTGCAGTAGCCGTCGTCATCCTCCTCCCAGTTGGACATGAAGAAGGCCTCGACTTCGTGGCCAGCATCCTTGAGCAGGAGTGCGGAGACGGCGGAATCCACGCCGCCCGAGAGCGCGATGATGGCGCGCGCCATGGTCAGCCCGCCCGCGCCGGCGCCGCAGCCGGCAGGAAGTTCAGCACCTCGAGCGGGTAACGGATGCCCATCAGGTAGTCGTCGATGCAGCGCAGCACCAGCGGGCTTCGCAGCTCGCCGTCCCGAAGGCCGAGTTCGTCGCGCGCCAGCCAGTCGGTGGCGAGAATCGCACGGTCGAGCGGGAGCGACGGGTCGCGCTCGCCGACCCGGCCCGCGAACGCGACGCGAAGCACGGTCCGCCTCGCGGGGCCGCGCCAGAGGTAGACGCCGGTCACCGCCTCCGGCACGAAGGCCCTGCCGGTCTCCTCGCGGGTCTCGCGAACCACCGCGTCGACCAGGGATTCGCCATCCTCGAGGTGGCCGGCCGGCTGGTTCAGCACGACGCGGCGTGCGGCGCGCTCCCGCACGATCAGGAAGCGGCCGGCGCGCTCGGCGATCGCCGCCACGGTGGTATCGACGCGCAACGCCATCGGGCGATTATAGCGGCGGGGCCGGGCGGCCCCGCGGGATCAGAGATGCTGCTGCCGAGTCTCGGCCTCGGGCTCGCTCGCGATCCAGATTTCGTCGAAGTAGTTGAGGTAGCGCCGCGCCACCATCGGGTCGTTCGTCTCGACGATGCCCTCCCAGCGCGAGGCTTGCAGCCGGTAGACCAGGGCGCGGTCGTCGGCGATCAGGAATGCCGACTGGTTGTCGCGGCGTTCCGCCTTGACGCGGCGGATCTCGATGTGGCTGGTGATGCGCCGCGCCAGGTGCACGAATTTGCTGCCCTCGTAGACCAC
>JBQTKF010000034.1:0-21851 GCA_052386355.1 Gammaproteobacteria bacterium | reverse complement strand
CCGCGGCCTCAACGTCGGCAAGCGCCCCGGCGAGCGACTGCCCCGGCAGCCCGTACATCAGGTCGAGGTTGAAATTCCCGATGCCGGCGGCCCGGATCCCGGCGACCGCCGCCGGGATCTCATCCGGACCGTGGATGCGCCCGAGCGCGCGCAGCGCACCGGCATCGAAGGACTGGGCGCCCAGCGAGACGCGGTTGACGCCCGCGGCGGCGTAAGCCTCGAAGCTGCCGTGCTCGACGGTCCCCGGGTTCGCCTCCATCGTGATCTCGGCATCCGGTGCGAGCGGCAGGCGCGTGCGGATTCCGGAAATCAGCGCCGCGATCGTCGCGGGCCGGAACAGCGACGGGGTTCCGCCGCCCAGGAAGATGCTCGATGCCTCGCGTCCGGCGACGAGCTCGAGATCGCCTCCGAGGTCCGCGAGCAGCGCCTCGACATAAGCGTTCTCCGGGAGAATCCCGGGCGCCGCATGCGAATTGAAATCGCAGTACGGGCACTTCTGCACGCACCACGGCAGGTGCACATAAACGGCAAGCGGCGCGCCCATGGCCGCCATTGTATGGGATCATAATGAGTCGGCATCGCAGACCGGGGAGCGGGACGGAATGAGCGGCGACAAATACCAGCTGACGAACCTGACGACGGGCAAGTCCTCGGAACTGCCCTCACGCGAGGGCTCGGTGGGGCCTGCCGTGGTCGACATCAGCGCGCTCACGAAGGACCACGGCGTTTTCACCTATGACCCCGCGTTCATGGCCACGGCGGCGACGGCGAGCGCGATCACCTACATCGACGGTGACGCGGGCATGCTGCTCTATCGCGGCTACCCGATCGAGCAGCTGGCGAAGCACAGCTCCTTCCTCGAGGTGTCCTTCCTGTTGCAGAAGGGCGAACTGCCCTCGAGGGCGGAACTCGCCGCGTTCACGCGCTCAATCACCCGCCACACGATGCTGAACGAATGGCTGCTGCGCCTGTACCGCGGCTTCCACCACGACGCGCACCCGATGGCGATGGTCGCGACCATTGTCGCCTCGCTCGCCGCCTTCTACCACGACACCACCGACATCTACGAGGACCGCCACCGCGAGATCTTCTCGCACCGCATGATCGCCAAGCTGCCGACGATCGCGGCGGCCGCCTACAAGCACGCGCTCGGCCAGCCCTTCATCTACCCGAGGAACGACCTCGACTACTGCGCGAACATGCTGCACATGTTCTTCGCGGTGCCCTGCGAGCCCTACGAGGTGGAGCCACTGCACGCGAAGGCGCTCGACCTGTTGTTCATCCTGCACGCCGATCACGAGCAGAACGCCAGCACCTCGACGGTGCGCCTCGCCGGCAGCACCGGCTGCAACCCGTACACCGCGATGTCCGCCGGCGTCTCGGCGCTCTGGGGGCCCGCGCACGGCGGCGCGAACGAGGCGGTCGTGGACATGCTCGAGAAGGTCGGCGACGTGCGGAGTGTGCCGGCCTTCCTTGCTCGGGTGAAGGACAAGTCCGAAGGCGTGCGGCTGATGGGCTTCGGCCACCGCGTGTACAAGAATTTCGATCCGCGCGCGACCATCATCCGCGAGATGGCGCACCAGGTGCTCGGCAAGCTGGGCCACAGCGATAACCCGCTGTTCGAGCTTGCGCTCAGGCTCGAGGAGATCGCGCTCAAGGACGATTATTTCATCAGCCGTAAGCTGTACCCGAACGTGGATTTCTATTCGGGCATCATCTATCGGGCGCTCGGCATTCCGCGCGAGATGTTCACCGTCATGTTTGCGATCGCGCGCACTGCGGGCTGGGTCGCGCACTGGTCGGAGATGATCGGCGACCCCTCCCTGAAGATCGCACGCCCGCGCCAGCTCTACACCGGACCGACCCGGCGCGACTACCTGCCGCTGGCGAAGCGCTGAGAAAAAGGGGACGCACCCCTATTTCAGGCTTCCCGCCGGAAATTGGGGTGCGTCCCCTATCAACTCCTGGACTTCCGCGAGCGTCGCTCGGCGCATCGGCTTGCCATCCAGCGGGCCGGGTGGCGCCTGGCGGATGCCGTCCCTCGGAAACACGGCGGCTTCGACCTTGTAGCCGCCGGCGCTGAAGCGCAGCTCCGGGCAGGTCTCGATGGCCTGTTGCGCGCGGAAGCGCCGCTCGCCGACCTCGTAAGGGATGCCGCGGTCTATCAGCGCGATCGCGACCGCTTCGGCCGTGTCGGCGAACAGGTGCAGCGCGATCGCCGCGTGCGCGGTCGCGGTGCCGGTCAGGATCGGTCCCACCAGGCGCGGCTCGAACGGGGCGAGCAGGCGCATCGCCCTGGCTGCCGCCGCACGCATCCCGGAAAGTTCGCTGGCATGCGCCTCGGCCTCGAACAGCCGCTGGCGGCTCGCGATCGCCTCCTCGATCTCGGTGTTCTTCGGCAGCACGGCCTGGTCGGTGACGCCCATGCGTTCCGCGGCCTTGCGCTTGGCGATGCCGTAGTCCTCGTGGCCGTGCTCGATCATCAGCCGGGCCGCTTCCTGCGCGATGGCCTGGCGCAGGTTGTCCGCCCGCGGAGAGCGTCCTCGCGTCATCGGGAGCTCCTAGAAAATCGGTTCCTCGTACTTCTGCGCCGGCGGGACGTTTTTGACGCCCTCGCCAGTCGCGCCCTCGACGCCCGGCGGCAGGTGCTCCGCCAGGAAGTACTCGAACTCGGTCACGGGCGGCGCGGAATCCGCGAACTCGCCCGTGTCCACGGCCACGCGCGCGGTGACGACGCCGTCCGGCATCGGCAGGCGCCGCTCCGGCCGCCCGGCCAGCGCCTCGCGCATGAAATAGATCCACATCGGCAGGGCGGTGCGCGCGCCTTCCTCGTCCTGGCCCAGCGGGCGTTCCTGATCGAAGCCGACCCAGGCGGTCGCGGCGAGGTCCGGCGTGAAGCCGGAGAACCAGGCATCGCGGCCGTCGTTGGTGGTGCCGGTCTTGCCGGCGATGTCGCCGCGCCCGAGCGTGCGCGCACGCTGGCCGGTGCCCCGGTGGATCACGTCGCGCAGCAGGTCGGTCATGATCCAGGCGTTCGCCTCGGTAATCGCGCGCGGCGCGCGCGCCTCGGCGTCGGGCGGCGGCAGCCCGCCGCCGATTTCGGCGGCGTGCAGCATGCGGCGCGAACCGGACGCCGCCGCGGAGACGGGCCCAGCCGTGCCGCCACAGTAGTCGCAGGCGATCCTGGGCGCCGCCGCTTCGAGCACCGCGCCGTCCGCGCCGAGCACGCGCTCGACCAGGTAGGGCGCGACGAGCGAGCCGCCATTCGCGAACACGGCGAAGCCGTTCGCCATCTCGAGCGGCGTCAGCTGCGCAGTGCCGAGCGCGGCGGTCAGGTCGGCGGGGATATGCTCGCGCGGCAGGCCGAAGCGGGCGACGTAGTCGCGCGTGAACTGGACGCCGATCTGGCGCATGACGCGGATCGTCACGAGGTTCCTCGAACGCGAGAGCGCGTCGCGCAGCCGGGTCGGGCCGTAGAAGCGCCGCGAGTCGTTGACCGGGCGCCAGTCCTCTTCCTCCGGTTCCTCGCCCTCGGCCGGCGGCGCGGCATCCGGGCGCACGCCGATCCCGACGGCGGGATCCGGCGCCTCGTACACGACCGGCGCGTCGAGCACCACCGAGGCCGGCGTGAAACCCGCCTCCAGGGCGGCCGAGTAGACGAATGGCTTGAACGAAGAGCCCGGCTGGCGGCGCGCCTGGATCACGCGGTTGAACTTGGAGGCCTGGTAGTCGAAGCCGCCGGCGAGCGCGACGATCGCGCCGTCGTGCGGGTCGAGCGCGACCAGCGCGCCCTGCGCCTGCGGCAGCTGGGCGAGCAGCGCCTCGTCGCCCGAGGAGGGCAGCAGGTACACGACGTCGCCGACGGCAAGCACTTCGCGCGGCGACTTCGGCGCCGGGCGTTCGGGTTTCTGCGCCCAGCGCATGCCCTCGAACGGAAGCCGGTAGCGCTTGCCGTTTCGCGCAACCGCGGTCGCGTCCGCGCCGCGCACCGCCACGATGGCCGCCGGCAGCAGGCCGCCGACGACCGGGTATTCCTCGAGTGCGCCCGCGAGCGACTCGTCGTTCCGGCCCTCGAGCTCGATGCGCCCGGCGCGCCCGCACCATTCGTGGCGGCGGTCGTACTCGAGCACCGCGCTGCGAAGCGCCACGTCCGCGGCCCGTTGCAGCCGGCTGTCGATCGTCGTGATGACCTGGAAGCCGTCGGTGTAGATGCGCTCGCCGTGCTTCTCGAAGAGCGCCGAGCGCACCATCTCGCCGACCCAGGGCGCATCCACCTGCACGCGCGGGCCGAACAGCTCGCGCGAAACGGGCTTCGCGGTCGCGGCGCGCCAGCCATCTTCGTCGATGTATCCGAGCTCGCGCATCCGCCGCAGCACGTAGGCGCGCCGCTCTTCGGCGCGCTTCGGGTCCGAGGCGGGATTGAGCCTGGAGGGCGCCTGCAGGATGCCCGCGAGCAGCGCGGCCTCGGCCGCATCGATCTCGGCGAGCGGCTTGCCGAAGTAGGTCTCGGCCGCGGCGGCGAAGCCATAGGAACGCTGCCCGAGGAACTGGGTGTTGACGAACAGCGTGAATATTTCCTGCTTGCTGAGCTCGTTCTCGAGCGAGAGCGCCAGGAAAATCTCGCGCAGCTTGCGCCGCAGCTGACGCTCCTTGGTGATCAGCGTGGTGCGCACCAGCTGCTGCGTCAGCGTGCTGCCGCCCTGGGAAACTTCCATGGTCGCGGCCGTCACCACCAGCGCGCGCAATACGCCCTGCCAGTCGACGCCGGGGTGCTCGAAGAAGCGGTCGTCCTCGGCCGCAAGCACCGCGTGCACGACCACCGTCGGAATGGCCTCCCAGGTGACGGGCACACGCCGCTGCTCGCCGATCTGCGCGATCAGGCGCCCGTCGCGGCTGTACACGCGCAGCGGCACCTGCAGCCGCACGTCGCGCAGCACCGCGACGTCCGGCAGGGTCGGCTTCAGGTAGTAGTACGTCGAGAGAAACGCGAGCCCGACGAGGCCCGCGAGCAGCACGACGATGGTCGCTGCAATGCGCAGCCGGCGATTCAGTCGCGAGATCACGGGGGGCGATTATGCATAGTAATGTGCGGCACTGCCGGGGCCCGGGTCGCCGCCCCGCGACGCCGGGACCGTGACGGGAAACACGGTCGCTCACCGGCAAGGGGTGCAGCATCGGCGGCGGATTCTGGAAAAGACGGCCCCGCCGGGGCGCGAATTGAGCCAGCATCCCGGGTGGCCTGGCCGGGGGGCGATATCCCCCGGGCGGGCCGCACAGGGGCCCTCTGGAATGGCGCTTGCGCGGCCGATTTGGGAGTCGGGTCACGTTCAATTTAACAATTGCTTGCTATATAGTTGGCCGGCAAACTTGACCCAGCGCAGCGATTGGCGTCGCAATAGCCTGACCTGAAAAGGAAATTTCCGTGCTCAAGCTGCCGAAGATCTCGCTGGGGCCGCGGTTCACGCCGCTCGTCGGCCTGGACATCACGACCTCCTCGATCAAGCTGATCGAGCTCTCCAAGGCGGGAGACGGCTACCGGGTCGAGGCCTATGCGGCCGAGCCCACCCCGCACAACGCCATCAACGAGAAGGCGATCGTCGATGCCGCAGCGGTCGGCGACGCGATCCGCCGCGCGGTCAAGCGCGCGGGCGTGCGCTCCAAGGAATGCGCGGTGGCGATCTCCGGCGACGCGGCGATCACCAAGGCGATCCAGATGCCGCGCAACCTGGCGGACGCCGATCTCGAGCAGCAGATCGAGATGCAGGCTGACCAGTACATCCCGTTCCCGATGGAGGAGGTCAGCTACGACTTCGAAGTGCTCGGGCCCAACGACAAGGACCCGGACATGCGCGACGTGCTCCTGGTCGCTTCGCGCTCCGAGAACGTCGAGCAACGCGTGGCCGCGGTAAACGCGTCCGGGCTCATCGCGAAGCTGGTGGACGTCGAAGCCTTCGCGCTCGAGAACGCCTGCCGCCTGATGACGCACCAGATGCCAGACGGCGGCTTCGACCGCACCATCGCGGTCGTGGACTTCGGCGCGAGCACCACGACTTTCTCGGTGCTGCGCGACCTCAAGGTCGTGTACACGCGCGACTTCGCGTTCGGCGGCCAGCAGCTGACCGAGGAGATCATGCGCACCTACGGGCTCTCGATGGAGGAGGCCGGCCGGGCCAAGAAGGAAGGCGGCCTGCCCTCGAACTACCAGCCCGAGGTGCTCGACCCGTTCATCGACGACATGACCCAGCAGGTGAGCCGCTCGCTGCAGTTCTACCTCGCCTCGGGCAGCGGCCGCAGCCAGCCGGAACAGATCCTGATCTGCGGCGGATGCGCCAACATCCCGGGCGTGGCGGACGTGATCGCGAGCCGCGTGGGAATCCCGGCGGAGCGCGGCGACCCGCTCGGTCAGATGAAGATCGCCTCCAAGGCGAAGGCGCTCGGCGTGACGCGTGACGCCACCGCCCTGCTCCTCGCCTGCGGCCTGGCACTGCGGAGTTTCGACGAACATGCCAAGTATTAATCTTCTGCCCTGGCGGCAGGAACTCCGCCAGCGCCGGCGCAAGGAATTCATGATCGGGATGGTCGCGGCCGTCCTGGTTGCGGGCGTGGTCGCGCTGCTCGCGCACCTCACGGTCAGCTCGATGATCGACGCCCAGCACCGGCGCAACGAGCTGCTGAAGGCCGAGATCACCGAGCTCGACAAGGCGATCGAGCAGATCCTCGCTCTCGAGGAGCAGAAGTCGCGGATGATCGCGCGCATGCAGGTCATCGACACCCTGCAGTCGAGCCGCCCCGAGGTGGTGAAGCTGTTCGACCAGATCGTCGGCACGCTGCCCGAGGGCGTGTACCTGACGTCGGTCAAGCAGAGCGGCAAGAAGATCGAGTTCAACGGCGTGGCGCAGTCGAGCACGCGCGTTTCCGCCTTCATGCGCAACATCGACGCCTCGGAGTCGCTGTCGACGCCCGAGCTCAAGGTCATCCAGACCGGCGGCGGCACTTCCCCGGGCGCGCAGTTCACGCTGTTCGCGTCGCAGCGCGCGCCGACCACGCCGGAGGACGCCGCCTCCTCGAAACGCAATGCGCGCGTTTCGGAGGCCCGGCCATGAACTTCTTCAACCAGCTGCGGCAGCTCGACTTCAAGGACATCGGCCGCTGGCCATTCCTGTTCCGCGCGCTCGGCGTCGGTATCGTGTTCGCCGTCGTGGCGGTGCTCCTGGTGTGGTACTTCGTGACCGGCGAGAACGGCAACCTGCCCGACCTGCGCAAGGCGGAGGCAGAGCAGAAGCAGCTGTGGCAGACCTTCGACGAGAAGCAGCGCAAGGCCGCGAACCTCGAGGCCTATCGCCAGCAGCTCGCCGAGATCGAGCGAACCTTCGGCGCGATGCTGCGGCAGCTGCCGGGCAAGACCGAGGTGCCCTCGCTGCTCGTCGACATTTCGCAGACCGGTCTGGCGGCGGGACTCCAGGAGCGCCTGTTCCAGCCCGGCGGCGAGACCCGCAAGGACTTCTACGCGGAACTGCCGATCAAGATCCAGCTGACCGGCGGCTATCACGAGTTCGGCCTGTTCGTCTCCGGCATCGCGGCGCTGCCGCGCATCGTGACCCTGCACGACATCGAAATCGGGCGCGGTGCGACCCGCGCCAGCGCTCGCAACCGCACCCCGGCGCCGACGGACCAGCTGACGCTCAACCTGACTGCCAAGACCTACCGCTACCTCGAGGAAGGCGAGCTCCAGGCAGCCGAAAGCGACGACAAGGCCAAGGGCAAGCGGGCGACGACCAAGCGGAACACGCCATGAGCCAGGAACGCATGCAGAAGACATTGACCGCGGCCGGCGTGGCTTTCGCCCTCGCGCTCGCGGGCTGTTCCGACGGGCTCGACGACCTGCGCGTGGAGATCGAGAAGGCGAAGCAGCGCCCGGGCGGCCGCATCCAGCCGCTGCCAGAGGTCAAGCCGTACGTCAGCCACGAGTACCAGATGGCCGACCGGCGCTCGCCCTTCCTGCAGAGCCTGGCCGGCGAGAACGCGAGCGGCCCGCGCCCGGACGTGCAGCGTCCGCGCGAGTACCTCGAGCAGTTCCCGCTGGACACGCTGAAGATGGTCGGCACGCTCAAGCTGGGCGGCGGCAACTACGGCCTGGTGCAGACCCGCGACGGCATGATCCACAGGATCCTGCCGGGGAATCATCTCGGCCAGAACGACGGCCGGGTGATGTCCGTCACCGACGCGCGGATCACGCTGGTCGAGATCATTCCTGATGGCCTTGGCGGCTACCTCGAGCGCCCCGCGGCGCTGGCGCTCGCCGACTGATTTCTGGGAGACGTCTGATGGCTCGCAACAACCGGACCACGATGTGGAACATGGGCGCAACGCACGGCATCGCCCGCGCAGTCTGCGGCGCAGCGGCCATACTGGCCCTGGCGTGGTCGCAGGCCGCGGCGGCGCAGGCGGCGAAGCTCACGGCGATCGAGGTGCAGCCGATGCAGGGCACGACCCTGCAGGTCCGGCTGCGCACCGACGGCGTGGCGCCGCAGCCCCTCACGTTCACGATCGACCGCCCGGCGCGGTTGTCGGTCGATCTGCCCGACGTCGCGCTGGCGCTCGACAACCGGCGCATCGACGTCGGCGCGGGCGGCGTGGATACGATCGTCGCGGCCGAGGCCTCGGGCCGCACGCGCGTCGTGTTCAACCTCGATTCGCTCGTGCCCTACACGGCGACGGCCGAGGGCGACAGCGTGGTCGTGACGCTCGGCGCCGCCGCCGCCGCCGCCGCGACGAACTACGCTGCGGCCCCGTCGGCTTCCGCCGCCGCGGGCGGTGCGCGCGGCATCACCGGCGTGGATTTCCGCCGCTCGGCGGACGGCGCCGGCCGCGTGGTCGTGCAATTGTCCGATCCGTCGACGCCCGCCAGCCTGCGCCAGGAAGGCAACCGCGTGATCGTGGACTTCACCGGCACTGCGGTCGACGAGCAGTGGATGAAACGGTTCGACGTGACCGACTTCGCCACACCCGTGACGATGTTCGACGTCAGCCGCGTCGGCGACAGCGCGCGTGTCGTGGTGTCTGCGACGGGCGACTTCGAGCAGCTCGCGTACCAGACCGACAACCAGTACGTGGTCGAGGTCAAGCAGCGCCCGCGCGCGACCCAGGCAACGCTGTCGCGCGAGAAGCAGTACACCGGCGAGCGTCTGACCCTCAACTTCCAGGACATCGACGTGCGCCCCCTGCTGCAGCTGCTGGCCGACACCAGCGGCCAGAACATCGTGGTGTCCGACTCGGTCAAGGGCCGCGTCACGCTGCGCCTGCAGAACGTGCCCTGGGACCAGGCCCTCGACATCGTGCTGAAGACCAAGGGTCTCGACATGCGCCGGCGCGACAACGTGATCCTGGTCGCCCCGCAGGCCGAGCTTGCCGCGCAGGAGAAGGCCGAGCTCGAGGCGCTCAAGGACATGCAGGAGCTCGCGCCGCTGCGCACCGAGTTCCTGACCGTCAACTATGCGAAGGCGGGCGATATCGCCCGGCTGGTCAAGTCCGCGGGCGGCGGTTCGCTGCTCTCGGAGCGCGGCAACGTGACCGTGGACGAGCGCACCAACACGCTGCTGGTGCAGGACACCGCGGACAATCTCGGCGCGATCCGCAACATGGTCGCGACGCTCGACATCCCGGTGCGGCAGGTGCTGATCGAGTCGCGCATCGTGATCGTCTCCGACGACTTCAGCCGCGAGCTCGGCGTGCGCCTGGGCTTCACGCGCGTGTCGGACGACCTGGGCGACCTGATGGCCGTGAGCGGCAGCGCGCAGTCCACCGATACCATCATAGGCTCGGCGCTCGACAACCTCGCGAACACGGGCCAGCCGTTCCCGGTGGAAGTGCCATTCGGCAACTTCGACCGCTACAACGTGAATATGCCCGCCGCGAGTCCGGCCGGCCGCATCGCGCTCTCGATACTCGATTTCGACGACTTCCTGATCGACTTCGAGCTGTCGGCCGCGCAGAACGAAGGCCGCGGCGAGATCAAGTCGACGCCGCGCGTGATCACGGCGAACCAGCGCGAGGCGATCATCGAGCAGGGCGTCGAGATCCCGTACCAGGAGGCGGCGTCCAGCGGCGCGACCACCACGCAGTTCAAGAAGGCGGTGCTGTCGCTCAAGGTGACGCCGCAGATCACGCCGGACGACCGCGTGATCCTCGACCTGACCGTCACCAAGGACAGCGTCGGCCAGCTGGTGCCGTCCGCGACCGGCGGCTTCGTGCCCTCGATCGACACTCGCAACATCCAGACCCAGGTGCTGGTGCGCGATGGCCAGACCGTCGTGCTCGGCGGCATCATGGAGACGGAGCGCCGCGATTCCGAGAAGAAGGTGCCGCTGCTCGGCGACGTGCCGGTGCTCGGCAACCTCTTCAAGTCGAAGAACAGGGTCAACAACCGCGACGAGCTCTTGATCTTCGTGACGCCGAAGATCCTGCGCGAGGGCTCGACGATGGAGTGACCGGGACGCCCCGCGGCATCCACGGCGCGGCCGCCTTCGGGCGGCCGTTTCGTTTGGCGTACGATAGCGCCGTGCGCAGCGTGTTCCTGGTGGGGCCCATGGGATCCGGCAAGACCGCGGTCGGCCGGCAGCTCGCGCGCCGGCTCGGCTTGCCGTTTCACGACAGCGACGCCGAGATCGAGTCGCGCACCGGAGTCGACGTCGCCTACATATTCGAGCGCGAGGGCGAGGAGGGATTCCGGAGCCGCGAACGCGAGGTGATCGACGCGCTCACGCAGGTCGAGGGGATCGTGCTCGCGACCGGCGGCGGCGCAGTGCTGCTGCCGGAGAACCGCGAGCGGCTCGCATCCCGAGGTACCGTCGTGTTCCTCGACACGACGCTCGAGCAGCAGCTCGAACGCACCCGGCGCACCCAGCACCGGCCGCTCCTTGCGACGCCCGACCGGCGCGCGACGCTCGAGGAACTCGCACGCCTGCGCGGCCCGCTGTATCGCTCGATTGCCGCAGTCACCATCCGCACCGATGGCCGCCCGCCGGCCGCAGTCGCGGCGGACATCGAGCGCGCGATCGCCGGGGCCCCGCATGCAGCGACTTGAAGTGAGGCTCGCCGCGCGGTCGTACCCGATCGTGGTCGGCGCGGGACTGCTGGGCGCGCGCGACGTCCTCGCCGCGCACACCGGGGACCGCAGGCTGTTCGTGGTCACCGACGCCACGGTCGCGCGCCTCTGGCTGCCGCGCCTCGCGGAAGGACTCGCAGCGCCGTTCGCGCAGTTCGTGCTGCCGGCGGGCGAGGAGCAGAAGACCCTCGGCAGCATCGCGGGCATCGTCGACGGGCTGGTCGCGGCGCGCATCCATCGCGACGGCCTGGTGCTCGCGCTCGGCGGCGGAGTGGTCGGCGACGTCGCCGGTTTCGCCGCGGCCTCCTACCAGCGCGGCATCGCTTTTCTGCAGCTGCCGACCACGCTGCTGGCGCAGGTGGACTCCTCGGTCGGCGGCAAGACCGGCGTCAACCACCGCGGCGGCAAGAACCTGATCGGCGCGTTCCACCAGCCGCTCGCGGTCATCACGGACACCGAAACGCTTTCGACGCTGCCGGACCGCGAGTTGCGCGCCGGTTTCGCGGAAGTGATCAAGGCCGCATTGATCGCCGATGCCGGCTTCTTCGCCTGGCTCGAGGTGAATGCGCCCCTGGTGCTCGCGCGGGATGCCGGCGCGCTCGAACACGCGATCCGCCGCGCGTGCGAGATCAAGGCGGGCATCGTCGAACGCGACGAGCGCGAAGAAGGCCCGAGGGCGCTGCTGAACCTCGGCCACAGCTTCGGCCATGCGCTCGAGGCGGCGGCGGGCTATGGAAAGCTGCTGCACGGCGAGACGGTCGCGATCGGCGTGGTGCTCGCTGCGGAACTCGCCGCGCGCACCGGGCGGCTGCCCGCGGCCGATGTCGCGCGCGTACGCGCGCTCCTCGTGCAGAGCGGCCTGCCGACGGACCCGCCCCGCGTCGGGCGCGAGCGGATGCTCTCGCTGATGGGCATGGACAAGAAAGTCGCGGGCGGACGGCTGCGCCTCGTGTTGCCGGACGCGATCGGGGCGGCATCGGTGACGGCGGACTACCCGCCGCAGGCGCTCGCGGCGCTCCTCGAGGAACGGGTCGGCGCATGAGAAAGGGGCGCGATCCCGACGCCGGGCTCGCGCCCTGCGCCGCGCGCGAGGCGACTTCGCGCGGCAGGCGCTTTCCCGAGCAGCCGGCCGACTACCGCGGCGAATTCCAGCGCGACCGCGACCGCATTATCCACTCGAGCGCTTTCCGGCGCCTGGTCTACAAGACCCAGGTCTTCATCAACCACGAAGGCGACATGTACCGCACGCGGCTCACGCACTCGCTCGAGGTTGCGCAGATCGGCCGCTCGGTCGCGACCTCGCTCGCGCTGTCCGAGCCGCTGACCGAGGCGATCTGCCTCGCGCACGACCTCGGACACACGCCTTTCGGCCATGCCGGCCAGGACGTGCTGAACGACTGCATGCGCGAGTTCGGCGGCTTCGAGCACAACCTCCAGTCGCTCCGCGTCGTGGATGAGCTGGAAGAGCGATACGCCAACTACCGCGGCCTCAACCTGACCTACGAGACCCGGGAAGGCATCCTCAAGCACTGCTCGCTCGCGAACGCGCGCCAGCTCGGCGAACTGGGACGGCGCTTCATCGAGCGCACCCAACCGGGCCTCGAGGCGCAGATCGCGGATCTCGCGGATGCGATCGCCTACAACAACCACGACGTGGATGACGGCCTGCGCTCCGGGCTCGTGAGCATGCAGGAATTGCGCGCGGTGACCTCGTTCGCGCGCCAGTACGATGCGGTGCGGGCGCTGCACGCGGACCTGCCGGAGCGGCGCATGGTGCACGAGATCGTCCGCCGCATGATCCACGAGGTCGCGAGCGACCTGATCGAGGAGACCGGCCGCCGGCTCGCCGAGATCGCGCCGACGAGCATCGAGGAGGTGCGCACGCACCCGAAGGCGATTGTCGGCTTCTCGGAAGCGCGGGAGGCCGAGCACCACGAACTCAAGAAGTTCCTGCGCAGCAAGCTCTACCGGCACGAACGCATGCAGGGGACCCGCGTGGGCGCAGGCCGCGTGCTGAAGGGACTCTTCGACGGATTCATCCGTGACCTCGGGCTGCTGCCCGTCGAGCACCGCGACAATGCCGTTGCTCTGGAGCGTGAGCAGGGGAAGGCCGGGCGAGCGCGCGCGGTTGCCGATTACATCGCCGGCATGACCGACCGCTACGCGTTCCTGGAACACGCGCGCATCACGGGCCAGGGCGCCGTTTGATAGCATGGGCGCCCCGACCGGAGCCGCCATGGCGAGAGCCACGATCCCCGCGCGCGAGCGCCTGATCTTTGCGCTGGACGTGCCGGACGCGGGCGCGGCGCGCCGATTGACCGACACGCTCGGCGACTCCGTCGCCTTCTACAAGCTGGGGCTCGAGCTCTTCACCGCAGGCAAGGCCTGGGAACTGCTCGACTGGATGGCCGGGCGCGGCAAGCGCGTGTTCCTCGACCTCAAGTTGTTCGACGTGCCGGCGACAGTCGCGGCCGCGGTGCGAAATCTGCGCAACCGCGGCGTGAGCTTCACGACCGTGCACGGCAACCAGGCGATCATGGAAGCTGCCGCCGAAGCCGCAGCGGGAGACCCCGGCATCCTCGCGGTCACGGTGCTGACAAGCCTCGACCGCGGCGACCTCGACGACCTGGGGTTTCAGTGCGACGTGGAGCAGCTCGTGCTGTCGCGTGCGCGACGCGCGCTCGCTGCGGGTTGCGTTGGCGTGGTCTCGTCGGGGCTCGAGGCAAAGGCGCTGCGCGCGGGCGTGGACGACCGCCTGATCGTCGTGACGCCCGGCATCCGCCCGGTCGAGAACCGGCCCGCGGATGACCAGAAGCGCGTGGTGAACGTGGAGCAGGCATTCGCGAATGGGGCGGACTACATCGTCGTGGGCCGGCCGATCCGTGATGCCCCCGACCCGCACGTCGCCGCCGAGGCGGTCCAGGCGACCATCGCGCGGATCTTTCCCGGCCGATGAGCGAACTCAGGAACAACCGCCTGCTGCGCGCGCTCGCCCGCGAGCCCGTGGACCGCACGCCGGTCTGGATCATGCGCCAGGCCGGGCGCTACCTGCCGGAGTACCGCGCGACGCGCGCGAAGGCGGGCAGTTTTCTCGCGCTCGCGACGCATCCTGAACTCGCCTGCGAGGTGACGCTGCAGCCGCTCGCGCGCTTCCCGCTCGACGCCGCGATCCTGTTCTCCGACATCCTGATGATCCCGAAGGCGATGGGCGTCGGGCTCGCATTCGAGGAAGGCGAAGGCCCGCGCATCGAGCGCCCGGTGCGTTCGGCCGCCGACGTGGACGCGCTGCCGGTGCCGGATCCCGGCAAGGAACTGCGCTTCGTCATCGACACCGTGGCGCTGGTGCGCCGCGAGCTCGCCGGTCGCGTGCCGTTGATCGGCTTCGCCGGCTCGCCGTGGACCGTCGCGACCTACATGGTGGAAGGCGGCGGCAGCCGTGACTTTGCGCGCATAAAGGGACTGCTCTACGGCGACCCGCAGGCGCTCCACCGGCTGCTCGCGAAGCTCGCGCGCGCGACAACCGACTACCTCAACGCGCAGATCGCCGCCGGCGCGCAGGCGGTCATGCTGTTCGACACCTGGGGCGGCGCGCTTTCGACGCCTGCGTATCTCGAGTTCTCGCTGCCGTACATGGAGCAGGTCATCGCAGGCCTCGTGCGCGAGCGGGAGGGCAGGCGCATACCTTCGATCCTCTTCACCAAGGGCGGAGGCGCCTGGCTCGAGCGCATGGCCGCCTCAGGCGCGGATGCGCTAGGGGTGGACTGGACCACGGAACTGTCCGCCGCGCGCCGCGCGACCGGCGATCGCGTGGCATTGCAGGGCAACATGGACCCGGGCGTGCTGTACGCGCCGCCCGCGGCGATCCGCGCGGAAGTCGCGCGTATCCTCGAGAGCTACGGCCGCGGGCCGGGGCATGTCTTCAACCTGGGTCACGGCGTGCAGCCGGGCGTGGACCCGGAGCACATCGCCGCGATGGTGGCGGCTGTGGCCGAGCTTTCTCTCAAGTACCACCGCTGAAAGGGGACGCACCCCGGGTGCGTCCCCTTTTCAGGCCTTGGGCTTCCCGAGCTCGTCGCGCAGCGTGCGGCGCAGGATCTTGCCGACGTTGGTTTTCGGCAGCTCGTCGCGGAAGTACACCGCCTTCGGGACCTTATAGCCGGTGAGCTCCTTGCGGCAGAACGCGATCACCTGCTCGACGGTGAGCGCGGGGTCCTTGCGCACGATGAAGAGCGCGACCACTTCGCCGGAGCGTTCGTCGGGCTGCGCCACGGCGGCGACTTCCAGCACGCCCGGCATCTGCGCGACCACGCCCTCGACCTCGTTCGGGTACACGTTGAAGCCCGAGACGATGATCATGTCCTTCTTGCGGTCCTCGATGAAGGTGCGGCCCTTCTTGTCCATGCGGCCGATGTCCCCGGTGCGGAGCCACCCTCCGGGCAGCATGACTTTCGCGGTCTCCTCGGGCCGGTTCCAGTAGCCGCGCATCACCTGCGGGCCGCGCAGGCAGATCTCGCCGACGGTGCCGATCGGGAGCGCGTTGCCGTCGTCGTCCCGGATCGAGATCTCGGTGGACGGCAGCGGGTAGCCGATCGAGCCGGTGAACTCGAGCGTGCCCGGCAGGTTCGCGGTGCCGACCGGCGAGGTCTCGGTGAGGCCCCAGCCCTGGCAGATGTGCCGGCCGGTGACCTGGCGCCAGCGTTCGGACACCGCCGCCTGCACGGCCATGCCGCCGCCGAGCGCGACCTTGAGCGAGCTGAAATCGAGCCGGTCGAATCCGGGCGTGTTCAGGAGCCCGTTGAAGAGCGTATTGACGCCGGTGATGAAGGTGAAGCGCACCTTCGCAAGTTCCTTGACGAAGCCCGCCATGTCGCGCGGGTTCGTGATCAGCACGTTCTGGCCGCCGGTGCGCGTGAACACGAGCAGGTTCGAGGTGAGCGCGAAGATGTGGTAGAGCGGCAGCGCCGTGATGACCGCGGCGTCGTCGATGTCCTTCAGTTCCGGCATGAAGGCGACCACCTGCGTCGTGTTCGCGACCAGGTTGCGGTGCGTGAGGATCGCGCCCTTCGAGACGCCGGTGGTGCCGCCGGTGTACTGGAGGAACGCGATGTCCTCGCCGCCGACTTCGACTTCATCGAGCGTAAGCGAGGCGCCGCCCGCGAGCACCGCGCCGAAACGCAGGCTGCCCGGCAGGCGGTACGGCGGCACCATCTTCTTCACGTTGCGGATCATGAAATTCACGATCGCGCCCTTCGGGAAGCCGAGCATGTCGCCGATGCCGGTCACGATCACGCGCCTCACCGGCGTCTTCGCAAGCACCTGCTGCAAGGTCGCCGCCGCGTTCTCGAAGATCACGATCGTGGTCGCGCCCGAGTCGCAGAGCTGGTGCTCGAGCTCGCGCGCGGTGTAGAGCGGGTTGACGTTGACGATGGTGAGGCCGGCGCGGAGCGCACCGACGATCGCGACCGGGTATTGCAGGACGTTCGGCATCATGAGGGCGATGCGGTCGCCCTTCTTCATGCCGGCTTCCTTCTGCAGCCAGGCGCCGAACTGGCGCGAGAGCCGATCCACCTCGCGGTAGCTCAACGTCCGTCCCATGTTCGAGAACGCGGGCTTCCCGGCGTAAAGCCGGAAGCCGTCCTCGAACATGTGCTTGAGCGAGCGGATCGCGTCCGGGTCGATGTCGGCCGGCACGCCGGGCGGGTAGTGCTTGAGCCAGTACCTGCCGCCCCCGGTGTTCACGTCATTCATTGTTGCGCCGCAAAATCAGTGCCGGCCCCCGCGACCGACGGTCTCCGGCATTTGACGCGCGAACGGCTAGCGGTGCAAGAGCGGCTGCAACTGCGGCCAGATATTGTTCAGCAGGAGCGGCTGAGCCTGCGCGTTCGGGTGCACGCCGTCCGGCAGGAAGTACGCGAGGTCGAGCGCGATCTCATCGGACAGGAGCGCCGCGCTCCCGATGCGATAGCGCTTGATCAGGTCGGCGTAGATGCCCTCGAAGGAATTGGCGTAACGCGGGCCGTAGTTGGTCGGCACGCGCACCGCGAGCAGGAGTACCTCGGCGCCCGCCGCGCGGCTCTTCGCGATCATGAGTTCGAGGTTCGAGCGCACGCGCGCGACCGGCAGGCCGCGCAGCCCGTCGTTGCCGCCGAGCTCGAGGATCACGATCGCGGGCCGGTGCGTGCCGAGCGCGCGCGTCAAACGCTGGGCGCCGCCGTCGGTCGTTTCGCCGCTCACGCTGGCATTGACGACGCGGTATCCGTAACCTTCCTTCTTCAACCGCTGCTGCAGCAGCGCCACCCAGCCCTGCCCGGGGGCGAGCCCGTAGCCGGCCGACAGCGAATCGCCGACCACCAGGATGACCGGCGGCGGTTCGGCGGCCTGCGCCGGAGCGGCGGCGGCAAGCAGGACCAGCAGGAATGCCAGGACGATACGCATGGACAGAAAGACCGTTCTCGAAGCCAGAAGTTTGCGCAAACAGGTTACCAGCCCGGAGGGAATGCTGACCATCCTGGACGATGTCAGCCTCCAGGTGGCGGCGGGGGAGACCGTCGCGGTCGTGGGCGCCTCCGGCGCCGGCAAATCCACGCTGCTCGCGCTCCTCGCCGGGCTCGACGAGCCGAGTGCCGGAGCCGTCTTCCTCGAGGGCACCGAGCTCTCCGCGCTCGACGAGGACGGCCGCGCCGAGGCGCGCGCAAAGCACGTCGGCTTCGTATTCCAGTCCTTCCACCTGGTGCCCTCGCTGACCGCGCTCGAGAACGTGATGCTGCCGCTCGAGCTCGCGGGCAGGAGCGATGCCCGCGCGACCGCTCGCGAAGTGCTCGCGCAGGTGGGCCTCGCGAGCCGCCTCGGCCATTACCCGCGCCAGCTCTCCGGCGGCGAGCAGCAGCGCGTCGCGATCGCGCGCGCTTTCGTCACCCGCCCCGCGGTGCTGTTCGCCGATGAGCCGACCGGCAACCTGGATACCGCCACCGGTGCGCGCGTGATCCAGCTCCTGTTCGACCTCAACCGCGCGACCGGCACCACGCTCGTGCTGGTGACGCACGACCGCGCGATCGCGGAGCGCTGTGACCGCGTGATCGAGATGGACGCGGGCAGGCTGGTGCACTGATGCGGGCGCTGCGCTTCGCATTGCTCGCACTCGCGCGCGACTGGCGCTCCGGCGAACTCGCGGTGCTCCTGGCCGCGCTCCTGGTCGCCGTCACGGCGCTGACCGGCGTCGGCTTCTTCACGGACCGCATCGGCCAGGCGGTCGCGCAGCGCGCGGCGGAGGTCCTGGCGGCGGACTTGCGGCTGCGGTCCGCCGTACCGGTCGACCGGCGCTACGAAACGCTCGCCGCAGATCGCGGGATCCGGAGCGCCCGCACGGTCTTCTTCCCGAGCGTCGTGTTCTTCGGAGAGGACTCGGCGCTCGCCGCGATCCGTGCGGTGGGACCCGGCTATCCGCTGCGCGGCAAGGTAAAAGTCTCGGATGCGCCTTTTGCCGCCGCGCGCGAAACGGACTCACTGCCTGCGCGCGGCGAAGTCTGGCTCGACCCGCGGCTGCTGGCGCGGCTCGGCGCCGCGGTGGGCGAGCGCGTGAGTGTCGGTGCCGCGAGCTTCACGATCGGGCAGGTGCTCGACTACCGCCCCGACCAGGGCGCGAACTTCGTCGACCTCGCGCCCTCGCTCCTGTTGCCGCTCGCAGACCTGGAATCGACCGGCCTGCTCGGTCCCGGGAGCCGCGCCACTTATTCGGTGCTGTTCGCGGGGCCGCCCGCGGCGATCGCGGACTTCAAGGAAGAGATCACGGCACAGAAGCGCGCCGGCGAACGGCTGGTGGACGTGTCCGAGGAGAGCCCGCAGGTGCAGGCCTCGAGCGAGCGCGCCGGGCGCTTTCTCAATCTCTCCGCGATGATCACGGTGCTGCTCGCGGCGGTCGCGGTCGCCATGGCCGCGCGCCGCTACACTCAACGCCACCTCGACAACGTGGCGCTGATGAAATGCATGGGCGCGCCGCAGCGCCTCGTGCTGCAGGTGACGGTCATCGAGCTCGGGCTGCTTGCGCTCATCGCGGCGGGCGTGGGGTCGCTCCTCGGCTTCCTCGCGCAGGAGATCCTGGCCTGGCTGCTGGGCGATCTGGTGCGCTCGGACCTGCCGCCGCCGACGGCCGCGCCCGCGATCATGGGCGCGGTCACGGCACTTGCGATCCTGGTGGGATTCGCGCTGCCGCCGATGCTGCAGCTGAAGCGCGTGCCGCCGGCACGGGTGCTCAGGCGCAACCTCGAACCGCCGCCGCTGCGCTATACGGTCTCCTACGGGCTCGCGGTCGCGGCGCTCCTCGGCGTGCTCTTCTGGCTGGTGCGCGACGCGAAACTGGTCGGCTTCGTGGCGGCGGGCATCGCAGGAACGCTCGCGATCCTCTTCCTCGCGGGTTATCTCCTCGTGAAGCTGACGGGCAGGCTGCGCGGGGCCGTGGGCGTCGCCTGGCGCTACGGGCTCGCGAACCTCGCGCGGCGTGGCCGCGAGAGCGTGGTGCAGGTGGTGGCCTTTGGCCTCGGCCTGATGGTGCTTCTGCTGCTCGCCGTCGTGCGCACCGATCTCCTCGAGGACTGGCGTGCGAGCCTGCCCGAGGAGACGCCCAATTTCTTCATGATCAACATCCCGGCGGACGAGACCGAGGCCTTTGCCGCATTCGTCGAGGAGCGCGGACTGCCGAGGCCAACGCTTTTCCCGATGATCCGCGCGCGCATGACGGCGATCAACCGCACGCCGATGGACCAGATCACCTTCCGCGAAGACCGCGGCCGCGGCTTCGCCGAGCGCGAGCAGAACCTTTCGTGGGCGGCCGAACCCCAGGTGGACAACCGCATCGTCGCGGGCGAATGGTGGATCGAGGCGGATTCCGGGCGGCCACTGGTGGCGGTCGCGACCGACTACCAGGAGGAGCTGGGGTTGAAGCTCGGCGACCGGCTGACCTTCGACATCGCGGGCGAGACGCTGGAAGCCGAGATTCAAAGCTTCCGCGAGGTCGAGTGGGACAATTTCCGCCCGAACTTCTTCCTGGTGTTCCCGCCGAGGACTCTGGATGGCCTCGCCGGCACCTGGCTCACGAGCATGAAGCTCAGCGAGCAACAGCGTCACCTGCTGGTGGACGTGGTGCGCCGCTTCCCTTCGGTCTCTCTGTTCGACATCGACGCGATCCTCGCGCAGGTACGCGACGTGATGGACCGTGCCTCGCTCGCCGTGCAGTACGTGTTCCTGTTCACGCTGGCGGCCGGCATCACGGTGCTGCTCGCCGCCATCCAGGCGACGCGCGACGAGCGCCGCTACGAGAGCGCGATGCTCCGGACGCTCGGCGCGCGCCGGCGCGTGGTGCTCGCCGGCGTCGCCTCCGAGTTCACCGCGCTCGGCATGCTGGCGGGCGTGCTCGCGGCGGTCGGTGCGACGCTGGTCGGGTGGCTCCTCGCGACGCGCGTGTTCGAGCTCGAGTACGCGATCGATCCCTGGGTCTGGGCGGTCGGACTCGTGACCGGAGCTGCGATCGTCGGCGGGGCGGGGACTTTCGCGGCCAGGAAGGTCGTGAATCATCCGCCGATCAGCACGCTGCGGGAAGGCTGAGCGGAATCTGCGCGATCGTGGCGGATTCGCGAGTCCCGTCAGGGGCTTGCGCCGGGCTATCCTGACACCGGAGTTCGTGGCAGAATATCCGTACTACGGATATTCGGACAACACTCATGAAGGAAAGCCTGCTCGTCTCGGACCGCGGACAGGTCACGCTGCCGGCCGCCATGCGCAAGACCCTGGGAATCGGCAAGAACTCGGTGGTGACGGCCGAAGCGGTCGATGGACGCATCGTGCTCACTCCGGCAGTCGTGCTAGAAACCGAGCTCTACTCGGATGAGCAGGTCCGGTCCTGGGACAGCGCAGACGCCTTCAAGCCCGGCGAACGGGAAAAGCTGGAGCGCAAGCTGAAGAAGCGGCGTGGATAGGCTTTTCCTCGACGCCAATGTCCTCTTCACTGCTGCACACAACCCGGACGGAAAAGCGGCCTCGCTGTTCGCCGAGCTCCGCCTGAAACGCTGGCAGTTGATGTCGAGCGCCTTCGCCATCGCCGAGGCGCGCCGCAATATTGCGGGCAAGTTCCCGCAATGCGCCGCGCGCCTGGATTCGCTGCTGGCAATACTCGTCGAAGTTCCGCAGCCGGCGACCGGGAACGCCGACGTCGCACTGCCGGACAAGGACTTGCCGATCTACCGGGCGGCACAGGCCTGCGGCGCCACCCACCTGCTGACGGGCGACATGCGCCACTTCGGTCCACACATGAACCGGCCGCGCGGCACCGGAGGGATGATCATTCAGACGGTTGCGGAGTACCTGGCGGCGCTCTAGTGGCGGCGGGCTCCGGATCCTCCGGCAAGAGCGACAGAAACTCCTCGAACTTGCCGGTCGGCCCGCGCGCGATTTCCTGCACGGCGACGACGGTGACGCTGTACGGATGGCCGAGCGTCTCGCGCACGGTCTCGATCGCTTTCCCGGTCTCGGCCTCGGTCAACGGCCGGTCGAGCACCGCGCGCAGCTCGATCGCATTGCGTGCCGTCTGCACCCATTGCGACTGGCGGATGGCCGGCACCGCGCGGATCCTGTACAGGCTGATCGGGTAGTAACGGCTGCCGTCCGGCGCGACCGCCATGTTCTTGACGCGCCCCAGCACGCGGCGGATCACGAGCGAGGCGCGGCCGCAGCCGCAGGGTTCGCCGACAGTCGCGTA
>JBQTKF010000033.1:0-4613 GCA_052386355.1 Gammaproteobacteria bacterium | reverse complement strand
GTGCGGGGTTTATTTTCTTTATTTGTTGGATGTTACTATTAACTAAATACCGCCCGGGCACCTCAGAGGTGTCGGTCGAAGAAGTCGAGAATCGACTTCCAGCCGTGAATTCCCGTGTCCCTGAAGGACAGCGCGGCATGGCGGCTGCCGGGATACGGCACCAACTCGAACAGCAGGCCATTGCCGACGAGCGCCGGGACGAGCAGCGTCGTGTTCGTGAACAGCACATTGTCGTCGGCCATGCCGTGGATCAGCATCAGCCGGTCGCGGATCGCGGGCGCATGGGTCAGCACGTTCGATAGCCGGTAGCCCTCGGGATTCTGCTGCGGCGTGCCGAGATAGCGTTCGGTGTAATGCGTGTCGTAGAGGCGCCAGTCGGTGACCGGCGCGCCGGCGACGCCCGCCGCGAAGGTGCCCGGCGACTGGCCGAGCAGCATCAGCGTCATGTATCCGCCGTAACTCCATCCGAACACGCCGATACGCGCCGGGTCCACGAATGGCTGCCGCTTGAGCCACTCGACGCCAGCCAGCTGGTCCTGCACCTCGACATGGCCGAGCCGCCGGTACAGCGCCTCGGTGAATTCCTGCCCGCGGCCGCCCGAGCCGCGATTGTCGAGCGCAAACACGACGTAGCCGCGTTGAGCCAATAGCTGCGCCGCCTGGCCGCCGCGGCGGTCGCCCCAGCGCCGCATCACGGTCTGCACCGTGGGTCCGCCGTAGACGAGCAGCACTGCCGGGTAGCGCTTCCCGGGATTGAAGCCCGCGGGCTTGATGAGCTGCCACCAGAGCGGCGTGCCGTCCGCCGCCGGCAGCGTGCCGTACTCCGGGAAGGTATGGCGCTCGAGGTAGGGCGCGTAGGGATGCGAGGCGTCGAGCGCGTTCTCGACCAGCCACGCGAGGCGGCGCCCATCCGCATCGTGGAGCGAGAATTGCGGCGGTTGCCGGGGCGCGCTGTAGGTCATGATCATCCGCCTCGCGTCCGGCGACATTGCGACATCGTGCCAGCCCTCGGCCGCCGTGATCGCCGCGGGCTCCTTTGCGGCGCCCGCGTCGAGGTCGGCCGCGTAGAGCTGGCGCTCGATCGGCGACCGCTTCGTCGCCATGAAGAAGACGCGGCCGCGGCGCTCGTCGATGCCGGTGACGGCCGCCGCCTGCCATCCGCCGATCACGTCCCAGTCGCCCGCGGTGACGGCGCCCAGGAGCGCGCCGTCATAGCCGTAGCGGTACAGGTGATTGTGGCCGCTGCGCTCCGAGGCCCACAGGATCTCGCGCCGCCGTGGCAGGAAGTACAGGTCGTCGTGCAGCGAAACCCAGTGGTCGCTCTGCTCCGAAAAGAGCGTCGCGCCGGCGCCTCCCGCCGCCGGAAACGCGAGCAGATCGAGGCGCTTCTGGTCGCGCGACTGGCGTTGGACCAGCAGCCGGTCGCCTTCCGGGAACCAGTGCACGCGCGCGAGGTAGGAGTCGGCTTCGCCGAGGTCCGCCCAGCCGACCGCGCCGCTCCCGAGGTCGAGGATCGCGAGGCGCACTTCGGCGTTCGCCGCGCCGGTCGCGGGATAGCGCTGCCGGAACACGCGGATGCCCTCGGCGGCGATTTCGAAGCGCTCGAGCTCGGCGACGGGCGATTCGTCCACGCGGGTGTAGGCGATGCGCCGCTCGTCCGGCGACCACCAGTAACCGGTGTTGCGGTTCATCTCCTCCTGCGCAATGAATTCCGCCACGCCATGGCTCACGAAGCCGCCGCCGCCCGTCGTGAGGCGCCGCTCGCGGCCGGTCGCCACTTCGACCGCGTACAAGTCCTGCTCGCGCACGAAACTGACGTAGCGGCCGCGCGGCGAGAAGCGCGGGTCGGTCTCGAACGCCTCGGTCGCGGTGAGGCGCGTGGCCGCCCGCGCCGCGGGCTTGCCGAGGCCGTAGTGATAGAGGTCGCCGCCCAGCGGGAACAGCAGCGCCCGGGAATCGGGCGCCCATTCGTATTCGACGATGCCGCGCAGCGCCGCGACGCGCTGCCGCTCGCGACGCGCCTCCTCCTCGGCCGAGAGCGCGCCTTCCTCGGGGACGAGCGCACGCGAGTCCACCAGCAGGCGATGACGGCCGGCGGCGATGTCGTAAGCCCACAGGTCGTAGACTGTCGGTGCATCCTCGCGCCCGCGCAGGTAGCTCACCAGGCGTCCGTCCGGGGAGAAGCGGGCGAGGCGCAGCGAGGGCCCGGCGAGGTCCGGCCCCTCGAACAGCCGCTCGACGGTGAGATCGGCTGCGCATGCGGACGAGAGGGCGAGGAAGCCCGCGAGGCCGGTCACGAATGAACGCATCGTCGCTCCGTCCTGTCGCAGGGAAGTGAGGGACCGCAGTCGTCGTTTGCTAGACTTCCGGCCCGGTCCACTCTGGAGTGTAAGCACGGTGTCCCGCTATGTCATATCCAGCCTCGCCACCGCGACGCTCGCGGCCAGCGCGGGCATGAGCGCGAACGGCGATACCGTGACCGCGGGTCCGCGTTACCCGGCGACGGCGCGCGGCACGGTCACGGATGCCTATCACGGCACCACGGTTGCCGATCCCTACCGCTGGATGGAATCGCGCTCGGGCGAGCTGTCGGCCTGGGTCGCGGCGCAGAACGACGTGGCGCAGCCGCTGCTCGACGCGATCCCGGCGCGCGAGGCGATCCGCCAGCGCCTCGCCGAACTCTGGGACTACGAGCAGTACGGCTACGCCTGGCTGGGCGCCAAGGCGCGCGTGCCGGTGAAGAAGGGCGGCCGCTATTTCTTCGTCGAGAAGAGCGGCAAGCAGAACCAGGGCATCCTGTACTGGGCCGAGTCGCTCGCGGCGCCGCCGCGCGTGCTGGTGGACCCGAACGCGTTGTCGCAGGATGCGACCGCATCCCTCGCCAATTACTCGATCAGTCCGGACGGGCGCTATGTCGCGTATGCGGTCTCGCAGGGCGGCAGCGACTGGGATAGCTGGCGCGTGCGCGAGGTGGCGACCGGCCGCGACCTGCCCGATTTCATCGACGACACCAAGTTCACCTCGGTGTCCTGGCTGCCCGACGCGAGCGCCTTTTTCTACTCGCGCTACCCGAGGGGCGCCGACGGCAAGGGCGACGACCAGAAGCAGGTGCGCGTGTACCGTCACCGCCTCGGCACCGACCAGTCCGCGGACCCGATGGTCTACGAGATCACCGACAACGACCGCCACAATCCCTACGGCACGGTCACCGAGGACGGGCGCTGGCTGGTGCTCGGCATCTTCTACGGCTTCGACAGGAACGCCGTGCATCTCGCGGACCTGTCGCGGCCGGAAGCGCCGGTCGTGCGCCTGCTCGACCAATGGGACGGCCTGTACGACTTCCTGGGCGCGGTGGACGGCCGGCTCTACTTCAAGACCACGCAGGGAGCGGCGCGCGGGCGCGTGATCACCGTGGATCCGGTCTCGGGCGCCACGGCGGAGATCGTGCCGCAGGCGGCGGAGACGCTCGCCGACGCGAGCCTCGTGGGCGGGCACGTGATCGCCCGCTACCTCGCCGACGCGCGCTCGCGGGTGGTCGTGTATCGCGCGGACGGCACTCGCCGCGGCGAGGTCCGGCTGCCCGGCAGCGGCGACGTGCTCGGGTTCCCGGATGCGCCGGGGGAGAGCGAAACCTTCTTCGCCTACACCGACTACCTGACGCCGCTCGCGCTCTACCGCTACGACGTCGCGCAGGATGCGGTGAGTCCGTACCGCAAGCCGACGGTCTCCTTCGACGCATCGCCGTACCTGACCGAACAGGTGTTCTACGCGAGCAAGGACGGCACGCGCGTGCCGATGTTCATCACGCGTCGCAAGTACGCGAAGCGGGACGGTAACAACCCGGTGCTGCTCTACGGCTACGGCGGCTTCGACGTGTCGCTGTCCCCGGGCTACAGCCCGCAGGTCGCGGCCTGGCTGGAGCAGGGCGGCATCTACGCGGTCGCGAACCTGCGCGGCGGCGGCGAGTACGGCGCCGACTGGCACGAGGCGGGCACGAAGGCGAAGAAGCAGAACGTGTTCGATGACTTCATCGCCGCGGCCGAGTGGCTGATCGCGGAGCAGTACACGCGGCCGGCAAAGCTCGCGATCCACGGCCGCAGCAACGGCGGCCTGCTGGTCGGCGCGGTGATGGCGCAGCGGCCCGAGCTGTTCGGCGCGGCGCTGCCGGGCGTCGGCGTCATGGACATGCTGCGCTACCATACGGCGAGCGCGAATGCCTATGCCTGGTCGTCCGACTACGGCACGGTCGAGGACGCGGAACAGTTCCGCGCGCTCGCCGCGTACTCGCCGGTGCACAACCTGAAGTCCGGGCGCTGCTACCCGCCGACGCTCGTGACCACCGCCGACCACGATGACCGCGTGGTGCCCTGGCACAGCTTCAAGTTCGCGGCGGCGCTGCAGCATGCGCAGGGCTGCGCCAACCCGGTGATCATCCGCATCGAGACCCGCGCCGGACACGGCGCCGGCAAGCCGACCTGGATGCTGGTCGAGGACTGGGCCAACCACTGGGCCTTCCTCGTCAAGCACCTCGACATGCAAGTCGGAAGTCGGTGCCGGGTCGGAGATTGGGGGAGTTCCGGGGGCGCGGAACAACGACAAGACGACCCCGGCCC
>JBQTKF010000032.1:0-3417 GCA_052386355.1 Gammaproteobacteria bacterium | reverse complement strand
CAGATTACGAAATTGCGACCCGGCACCATAGAATGCCGGCGTGGATACGTTTGCGCGCGACCGGCTGCCTCCCTGGGACCAGTGGCCGCGGCTGCACTTCGACCTGCCGGAGCTCCGGTATCCCGCGCGGCTGAACTGCGCGACCGTGCTGCTCGACGATGCGATCACCGAGGGCCACGGCGACCGGCCTGCGATCCTGACCGACGAGGGCGACGTCAGCTACCGCGAGCTGCTCGCGCGCGCCAACCGCATCGCCAACGTGCTCGTGGACCTCGGCGTGCTGCCGGGCAACCGCGTGCTGCTGCGCGGCTACAACGGGGCGATGCTCTACGCCGCGTGGCTCGCCGTCATGAAGGCAGGCGCAATCGCCGTCACCACCATGCCGATGCTGCGCGTGCCGGAACTCTCCGCGATCATCGCCAAGGCGCGGCCCGCCTTCGCACTCTGCGACCAGCGCCTGGCCGCGGAACTCAAGGCCGCCGCGGAGGCGACCGGCGGCGCGCAGACGATCCTCACCTGGGGCGGCGGCGAACTCGAGAGCCGGATGGCGAAGGCCAGCGACCGCTTCACGAACGTGGACACGGCCTCGGATGACGTCTGCCTGCTCGCCTTCACCTCCGGCACCACCGGCCAGCCGAAAGCCTGCATGCATTTCCATCGCGACGTGCTCGCGATGGCGGACGTGGTGGCGCGCCATCTGCTGAAGACGCATCCTTCCGACATTTACGCCGGGAGCCCGCCGCTCGGGTTCACCTTCGGCCTCGGCGCGCTCCTCGTGTTCCCGCTGCGATTCCGCGCTGCGACCGTGCCGATCGAAGCGCCGACCCCGCCCACCGTCCTGGCCGCGATCGAGAAGCACCGCGTCAGCTGCCTCTTCACCGCGCCCTTCGCCTATCGCGCATTGGCGGGAGAACTGAAGGACCACGACATTTCTTCGCTGAAGCACTGCGTCTCGGCGGGCGAATTCCTGCCTGGGGCGGTTTCGGATCTCTGGCACGAGAAAACCGGCATCCGCATCATCGACGGCATCGGCGCGACCGAGATGATCCACATCTTCATCTCGGCTTCGGGCGACGAAGTCCGCCCGGGCGCGACCGGCAAGCCGTTGCCCGGCTACACCGCCTGCGTGCTCGACGAGGAGGGCAGGGAGCTTCCGCGCGGCAGCACCGGCCGGCTCGCAGTGACCGGCCCGACCGGTTGCCGCTACCTCGACGACGAGCGGCAGCGCGAGTACGTCCGGCACGGCTGGAACGTGACGGGGGACCTCTACCGCGTGGACGAGGACGGATACTTCTGGTTCGTCTCGCGCGCCGACGACATGATCATCTCGGCCGGCTACAACATCGCGGGCCCCGAGGTCGAATGGGCGCTGCTGGCGCATCCCGCGGTGCGCGAATGCGCGGTGATCGGGGCGGAGGACGCGGAGCGCGGCGTCGTCGTGAAGGCCTGCATCGTGCTGGCCCCGGGCCGTTCGCCGGATCCTGCGCTCGTCAAGGAGCTCCAGGACTTCGTCAAGCAGCGCATCGCGCCCTACAAGTACCCGCGCATCGTCGAGTTCATGGACGCGCTGCCCAAGACCGCGACCGGCAAGCTGCAGCGCAAGGCCCTGCGCCGCCCCTGAGCCCGCCATGTGACTCCCGGCGCGTTTTCCCGTCGATTTAGTTGACATTTCAATTATTTATACCTTTAATGTCGACCGTGAGGGACGGGCCGGCATGAAGCGCATCGTGTGCCTGGGCGGGGGTCCGGCGGGGCTCTACGCCGCGATCCTCTACCGCCGCGCGCTGCCGCGGGCCCGGGTGGAGGTGTACGAGCGCAACCGTCCGGACGACACCTTCGGCTGGGGCGTGGTGTTCTCGGACCGCACCATGGACGGGTTCCGCGCGGCCGATGCGCCCTCCCACGCGGCGATCACCGGCGGCTTCCACCACTGGGACGACATCGACGTTCACTACCGCGGCACGGTCACGACCACGACCGGCCACGGCTTCTGCGGCATCGAGCGGAAGCGCCTGCTGCAGATCCTCCAGGAGCGCGGCGCCGAACTCGGCGTGCAGCACACGTTCCAGCACGAAGTCGGGGACGAGGCGGCCTTCGCCGACGCCGACCTCGTGGTCGCGGCCGACGGCGTAAACAGCCGCACCCGCCAGCGCCACGAGGCGATCTTCCAGCCCGACCTCGACACGCGCGAATGCCGCTACATCTGGCTCGGCACCCGGCAGCCGTTCCCGGCCTTCACCTTCGCCTTCGAGGAGACGGAGCACGGCTGGTTCCAGATCCACGGCTACCAGTTCAGCAAGGAGCTCTCGACCGTGATCGTCGAGACACGCGAAGAGACGTGGCGCGCGGCGGGCCTCGATCGTGCCGACACCGCGCAGTCCATCGCCTTCTGCGAGAAGCTGTTCGCCAGGTACCTCGGCGGCCACGGACTCATGAGCAATGCCGCGCACCTGCGCGGATCCGCCTGGCTCAATTTCCAGCGCGTGCTGTGCAAGCGCTGGCACCATGACCGCCTGGTGCTGATCGGCGACGCCGCGCATACCGCGCATTTCTCCATCGGCTCCGGCACCAAGCTCGCGATGGAGGACGCGATCGCGCTGGTCGCGCGCACCGCGGGCAGCCAGGACATCCCGAAAGCGCTCGCTGGCTACCAGGAGGAGCGCGAGACCGAGGCGCTGAGGCTACAGAGCGCCGCGCGCAACCGCATGCGCTGGTTCGAGAGCGTCGCGCGCTACACGCGCCTGCCGGCCTGGCAGTTCACCTACAGCTTGCTGACCGGCAGCCAGCGCATCGGACATGAAAACCTGAAGCTCCGCGATGCCGGTTTCGTGGCGCAGGTCGAGCAGGAACTCGCAAAGCACGCGAGGGCGCCGTCGCCGCGCCCGCCGATGTTCCTGCCGTTCGAATCGCGCGGCATGCGGCTCGAGAACCGCGTCGTGGTTTCGCCGATGGCGCAGTACTCGGCGGTGGACGGCATGCCGGGCGACTGGCACCTGGTGCACCTCGGCGCGCGCGCCGCGGGCGGGGCGGGGCTGGTGTTCACGGAGATGACCTGCGTCTCGCCGATCGGGCGCATCTCGCCGGGATGCACCGGGCTCTGGAATGCGGCGCAGCGCGATGCCTGGCGGCGCATCGTGGAATTCGTGCACGGGCAAAGCCGCGCGAAGCTCTGCATGCAGCTCGGCCATTCCGGACGCAAGGGCTCGACCCAGCTCGGCTGGGAGCGCGACGATCACCCGCTGCCCGCCGGCAACTGGGAGACGATCGCGCCTTCGTCGCTGCCCTACCTCGACGGCATCAGCGCGCCGCCGCGCGAGATGACACGGGCCGACATGGACGAGGTGCTCGCGCAGTTCGTGGCCAGCGCCCGCTTCGCAGCGGACGCCGGATTCGACATGCTGGAACTGCACATGGCGC
>JBQTKF010000031.1:0-49019 GCA_052386355.1 Gammaproteobacteria bacterium | reverse complement strand
TACGGCATCCTGTTCCGCGGCCACCCGGACCTGCGCCGCATCCTCACCGACTACGGCTTCATCGGCCATCCCTTCCGTAAGGACTTTCCGCTGTCGGGCCGCGTCGAGGTGCGCTACGACCCCGGCAAGGGCCGCGTCGTGTACGAGCCGGTCAGCATCGAGCCGCGCACGTTGGTGCCGAAGGTGATCCGCAAGGCGGGGCCGCCGGGGGCGCCGGATGGCTGAGTTCCAGAACTTCACTTTCAACTTCGGCCCGCAGCATCCGGCGGCGCACGGCGTGCTGCGCCTCGTGCTCGAGATGGACGGCGAGGTGATCCAGAAGGCGGATCCCCACATCGGGCTCCTGCACCGCGCGACCGAGAAGCTCGCCGAGTCCAAGCCATTCAACCACTCGATCGGCTACATGGACCGTCTCGACTACGTGTCCATGATGTGCAACGAGCACGCCTACGTGCGCGCGATCGAGAAACTGCTCGGCATCGAGGCACCGCCGCGCGCGCAGTGGATCCGCACGATGTTCGACGAGATGACGCGGATCCTGAATCACCTGATGTGGATCGGTTCGCACGGCCTCGACATCGGCGCGATGACCGTGTTCCTGTACGCATTCCGCGACCGCGAGGACCTGATGGACTGCTACGAGGCGGTCTCCGGGACGCGCATGCACGCGACCTACTACCGTCCGGGCGGCGTGTATCGCGACCTGCCCGATTCGATGCCGACGTACCAGCCCTCGCGCTACCGCAGCGAGCGCGACGCGAAGCGCCGCAACGAGGCGCGCTCCGGCACGATGCTCGACTTCATCCGCGACTTTACCGAGCGCTACCCGGCCTGCATCGACGAATACGAGACGCTCCTGACCGAGAACCGCATCTGGAAGCAGCGCACCGTCAACATCGGCGTGGTGTCGCCCGAGCGCGCGCTTGCCCTCGGTTTCACCGGGCCGATGCTGCGCGGCTCCGGCGTCGAGTGGGACCTGCGCAGGAAGCAGCCCTACGCCAGCTACGACAGCGTGGACTTCGACGTGCCGGTCGGCGTCAACGGCGACTGCTATGACCGCTACCTGTGCCGCGTCGAGGAGCTGCGCCAGTCGAACCGCATCATCCGCCAGTGCGTGGACTGGCTGGCGGCGAACCCGGGTCCGGTCATGCTCGACGACCACAAGGTGGCCCCGCCACGGCGCGACGAGATGAAGGACGACATGGAATCGCTGATCCACCACTTCAAGCTCTTCACCGAGGGCTATTGCGTGCCCGAGGGCGAGGCCTATGCGGCGGTCGAGGCGCCCAAGGGCGAGTTCGGCGTGTGGCTTGTGTCCGACGGCGCCAACAAGCCCTATCGCGTGAAATGCCGCGCACCGGGCTTCGCGCATCTCGCCGCCATGGACGAGCTGGTGCGCGGACACATGCTGGCGGATGTCGTCGCGATGATCGGCACCATGGACATCGTGTTCGGGGAGATCGACCGGTGAGCGTGCAGGAGCAGGCGGGCTTGCTCAGTGATGAAACGCGCCGTGAGATCGACCGCTGGATCGCGAAGTTCCCGCCGGACCGCAGGCGCTCGGCCGTGCTCGCGGCGCTTCGGGCCGCGCAGCACCAGAACCACGGCTGGCTGTCGACGGGGCTGATGGACGCGGTCGCGGACTACCTCGGCCTGCCGTCGATCCAGGTGTACGAGGTCGCGAGCTTCTACTCGATGTTCGAGACAAAGCCCGCCGGGCGCGTGCACGTCTCGGTCTGCACCAACATCAGCTGCATGCTGTGCGGCGCCGACCGCATCGTCGAGGCGGTCGAGAAGCACCTTGGCATCAGGATCGGGCAGAGCACGCCGGACGGGAAGTTTTACCTCAAGCGCGAGGAGGAATGCCTCGCCGCCTGCAACAACGCGCCGATGATGATGGTGGACCACGTGTACCACGAGAACCTGACGCCCGAGAAAGCGGTCCAGGTGCTGGACTCGGTGAAGTGAGCATGCCGCGGTCGATGAACCAAGTGGTGTTCGAGCCGCTCTCGCATCCGGAGAGCTGGACGCTCGCCGTGTACCGCAAGTTCGGCGGCTACCAGGCGTGGGAGAAGATCCTGCGCGAGAAAACGCCGCGCGAGGCAGTCATCGAGGAGGTCAAGGCCTCCGGCCTCAAGGGTCGCGGAGGCGCCGGCTTCCCGACCGGCGTCAAGTGGAGCTTCATGCCGAGGAACGCCCCGGTGCAGAAATACGTGGTCTGCAACTCGGACGAGAGCGAACCCGGCACCTGCCACGACCGCGACATCCTGCGCTACAACCCGCACTCGGTGATCGAGGGCATGGCGATCGGCGGCTACGCCATGGGCGCGACGGTCGGATACAACTACATCCGCGGCGAGTTCCTGGCCGAGCCTTGTCCGCGGTTCGAGGCGGCACTTGCGGAAGCCTATGCCGCCGGGCTGCTCGGAAAGAACGTGCTGGGCTCCGGCGTGGATTTCGACCTGCACGCTGTCGTCGGCGCCGGTGCCTACATCTGCGGCGAGGAGACGGCGCTGCTCGAGTCGCTCGAGGGCAAGCCCGGCAAGCCGCGCTTCAAGCCGCCGTTCCCGGCGAATTTCGGCCTCTACGGCAAGCCGACCACCATCAACAACACGCAAAGTTTCGCTTCCGTGCCCGCCATCATGCGCAAGGGCGCCAAATGGTTCGCCGAACTCGGCGTGCCGAATTCCGGCGGCACCGCGATCTTCTCGGTCTCGGGCCATGTCGCGAAGCCCGGCAACTACGAATTGCAGATGGGCATCCCGTTCAGGGAGCTGCTCGAGATCTCGGGCGGCATGCGCGGCGGGCGCAAGCTCAAGGCCGTGATCCCTGGCGGGTCCTCGGTGCCGGTGCTGCCGGCCTCCCTGATCATGGACTGCACCATGGATTTCGACTCGCTGCGCAATGCGGGCAGCGCCGTCGGTTCCGCCGCGGTGATCGTGATGGACGAGACCACCTGCATGGTGCGAGTGCTCGAGCGCATCTCGCGCTTCTACATGGCCGAGTCCTGCGGCCAGTGCACGCCGTGCCGCGAGGGCACCGGCTGGCTCACGCGCATGCTGCGGCGGATCCTCGCGGGCGAGGGGCGCATGGCCGACCTCGACCTCCTGGTGCAGGTCGCGAACCAGATCGAGGGCCACACGATCTGCGCGCTCGGCGACGCCGCGGCCTGGCCGGTGCAGAGCTTCCTGAGGCACTTCCGCCCCGAGTTCGAGTACATGGTCAGGAACAAGGGGCGCAGCATCGTGGACGCCCCGGCGCAGGCGGTCGCATGAGCGAAGAACTGCTCAACGTCGAGATCGACGGCCGGCCGCTCAAGGCCAGGAAAGGCGAGATGGTCATCCAGGTGACCGACGCCGCCGGCATCTACGTGCCGCGCTTCTGCTACCACGAGAAGCTCTCGATCGCGGCCAACTGCCGCATGTGCCTGGTGGAGGTCGAAAAGGCGCCCAAGCCGATGCCGGCCTGCGCCACGCCAGTGACCGAGGGCATGAAAGTGTTCACGCGCTCGGCGCGCGCGCGCGCTGCACAGCAGGCGACCATGGAGTTCCTGCTGATCAACCACCCGCTCGACTGCCCGATCTGCGACCAGGGCGGCGAATGCGAGCTGCAGGACCTTGCACTCGGTTTCGGCAGCTCGAGTTCGCGCTTCGACGAGCGGAAACGCGTGGTCAAGGACAAGAACCTCGGGCCGCTGATCTCCACCGACATGACGCGCTGCATCCACTGCACGCGTTGCGTGCGCTTCACCGCCGAGATCGCCGGCATCCAGGAACTCGGCGCGACCGGCCGCGGCGAGTGGATGGAAATCGGCACCTGGATCGAGAACAGCGTGGATCACGAGCTCTCCGGCAACGTGATCGACCTCTGTCCGGTCGGCGCGCTCAATTCCAAGCCATTCCGCCACCGCGCGCGCTCCTGGGAGATGACGGAGCACCCGCTGGTGTCGCCGCACGACGCTGCGGGCAGCAACCTCTACGGCCACGTGCTGCGCGGCCGGTTGATGCGCGTGGTACCGCGCGCGAACGAGGAGATCAACGAGACCTGGATCGCGGACCGCGACCGCTTCTCCTGCGAGGGCATCTATGCGGCGGACCGCCTGCGCGCGCCGATGATCCGCGTCGAGGGACAGTGGCGCCAAGTCGGCTGGGAGGCGGCGCTCGCTGCAGCCGCCGCACTGCTGCAGGAAACTGCGCGCGGCGACGGTGCCGGGCGCACCGCCTTCCTCGCGGCTCCCGCTTCGACCACCGAGGAAGGATTCCTGTTCCAGCGCCTTGCGCGCGGTCTCGGCAGCCACGACGTGGATTCGCGCCTGCGCCAGGTGGATTTCTCGGGCCAGCAGCACGACCCGGCATACCCAGGACTCGGCATCTCGCTCGCTGACGTCGAATCGCTGTCGGCGCTGCTGCTCGCCGGCTGCCACGTGCGTGCGGAAGCGCCGATCGTCGCGCACCGCGTGCGCAAGGCGGCGCTCGCCGGCTGCCGGGTGAGTTTCCTGTCCGTCACGCCGCAGCAGAGTCACTTCCCGGTGCACGCCGGCATCGTCGCCGGGGCCGCCGGCCTGCCGGCAGAGCTTGCTGCGCTCGCCGCGGGCACGAAGCTCAATGCAGCGCAGAAGGCGATCCGTGATTCGCTGGTCAACGGCCGCGCCGCGATCATCCTGGGCGGCATCGCGATGCGTCACTCGCATTACGCGTCGCTGCGTGCCGCCGCCGCGCAGCTTGCGGCCGCGACCGGCGCCACGCTTGGCTACCTGCCGGATGGCGGCAACGCCGTCGGACTCGCGCTCGCGGGGGTGCTGCCGCACCGCCTGCCGGGCGGAAAGCCGGTGAACCGGCCGGGCCGCGACGTCGCGGGGATGCTCGCCGAGCCGCTCGCCGCCTGCCTGCTGTTCGGCGGCATCGAGCCACGGCATGACATCGGCATCGCGGGCGCCGCCGCCCGCATCGCCGCATGCCCGCGGGTGCTTGCCATCACGCCCTATGCCGATCAGGAACTGATGGATTCCGCGCAGATCCTGCTGCCGATGGGCACCTTCGCCGAGAGCTCCGGCACTTACGTCAACGTCGAGGGACGCTGGCAGGAATTCCGCGGCTGCGCGGAGCCGCTCGGCGAGGCGCGTCCCGGCTGGAAGATCCTGCGCGTGCTCGGCAATCTGCTCGGGCTCGAGGGTTTCGGGCAGGAAAGTTCCGCGGATGTCCTCGCCGAAGCGCGCTCGTCCGCGCAAGGCGCCGCGTACGACGGTCAGCCGGGCGCGATGCCGGATGGCGGGGGCGGGCGTGGCGGCACGACCTTCGAGGTGCCGCTCTATGCGGTGGATGCCGTAGTGCGCCGTTCCGCGCCGCTACAGCAGACGCGCGCGGCGCTGACCGCCGCGGGCTGCGGTTAGGGAGCCCGCATGCAGTGGTTCGCCGAAAGATGGCAGTGGATGTTCGGCGTGTGGGCCGCGACGCCCTGGTTGCTGCAGATCACGATCCAGATCGTCGTGGTCATGCTGGCGCTGATCATCGCGGTCGCGCTCCTCACGCTCGCCGAGCGCAAGGTCATCGGCTGGATGCAGCTGCGCATCGGGCCGAACCGCGTGACCTTCTTCGGGCTTCGCATCTTCCGCGGCATCGCCCAGCCCTTCGCGGACGTGATCAAGCTGCTGCTCAAGGAGATCATCGTCCCGGCCCGCGCTTCGCGCTTGCTGTTCCTGCTCGCGCCGCTCATCGTGCTGGTGCCGGCGCTGGCGGCCTGGGCGGTGATGCCCTTCTCGCCGGAATTCGTGCTGGCGGACGTGGACGCGGGGCTCCTGTACGTGCTCGCGCTCACCTCGATGGGGATCTACGGGATCATCCTGGCGGGCTGGGCCAGCAACTCCAAGTACGCGTTCCTGGGCGCGATGCGATCCGCCGCGCAGATGGTCGCCTACGAGATTGCGATGGGCTTTGCGCTGGTCGGCGTCCTGATGGCGGCCGGCAGCCTGAATCTCGGCGAGATCGTGCGCATGCAGGAGGGCGGCATCCTGGACTGGAACTGGCTGTGGCTGTTCCCGCTGTTCGTCGTGTACTTCGTTTCCGGGCTCGCGGAGACCAACCGCGCGCCCTTCGACGTGGCCGAAGGCGAGTCGGAGATCGTCGCGGGCTTCCACGTCGAGTACTCGGGCGCGGCGTTCGCGATGCTCTTCGCGCTGCCAGAGTACGCCAACATGATCCTGATCTCGGCGTTGACCTCGGTGATGTTCCTGGGCGGCTGGCTGTCGCCGTTCCAGGGCATCTTGCCCGGGAACTCTTGGCTGGCGCAGGGCGGCTTCTACTGGCTGCTCCTGAAGACCTGCTTCTTCCTGTTCGTGTTCCTGTGGGTGCGCGCCACTTTCCCGCGTTACCGCTACGACCAGATCATGCGCCTCGGCTGGAAGGTGCTGATCCCGGTGACGCTCGTCTGGATCGCGGTCGAGGGCGTGCTCGCCTGGCTCGACGTCGGTCCCTGGGCGGAGTGAGGCGGACATGAAGCGACTGCGTTCACTGGCGCGTACCTTCCTGATGTCCGAACTGCTGGCCGGGCTGTCGGTGACGCTGCGGAACCTGTTCCGCCGCAAGGTCACGGTCCACTACCCGGAGGAGAAAACGCCGCAATCGCCGCGCTTCCGCGGCCTGCATGCGCTGCGCCGCTACCCGAACGGGCAGGAGCGCTGCATCGCCTGCAAGCTGTGCGAGGCCGTGTGCCCGGCGCTGGCGATCACCATCGAATCCGAGGTCGGCCCGGACGGCACCCGGCGGACGACGCGCTACGACATTGATCTCTTCAAGTGCATCTACTGCGGCTTCTGCGAGGAAGCATGCCCGGTGGACGCCATCGTCGAGACCCGCATCCACGAGTACCACATGGAGAACCGCGGCGACAACATCATGACCAAGGACAAGCTGCTCGCGGTCGGCGAGAAATACGAGGCGATGATCGCCGCCGACAAGGCCGCCGACGCCAGGTACCGCTGAGCCATGGCGGTCGAATTCCTGTTCTGGTCGTTCTCGGCGGTGCTCACGGGCGCCGCGCTCGGCGTGATCCTGGCGCGCAACCCGGTGCACTCGGTGCTGTTCCTGGTGCTCTGCTTCTTCAACGCCGCGGTGCTGTGGTTGCTGATCGAGGCCGAGTTCCTCGCGATCGTGCTGGTGCTGGTCTACGTCGGCGCGGTCATGGTGCTGTTCCTGTTCGTCGTGATGATGCTCGATGTCAACATCGAGGAACTGCGGGAGGGTTTCGTCAGGAATGCCCCGCTCGGGGCCGTGGTCGCGCTGATCATGGTCGTCGAGCTCTTCTACGTCCTTTGGGTGCGCCGCCTCGGCATCGAGTTGCCCGGCGCGACCGCATCCCTGCCTCCGGATTACAGCAACACCGCCGAGATCGGCGCCGTGCTCTACACGGAGTACGTCTGGCCGTTCCAGCTCGCGGCCGTGGTCCTGCTGATCGCGATCATCGCCGCGATCGCACTCACCATGCGCCGCCGCCCGGGGTTGAAGCTGCAGGACATCTCGCGCCAGGTCGCGGCCCGGCCGAAAGAGCGCGTGCGGCTCGTCAGGATGCCGGTGGAGCGGCGCAAATGATCGGGCTCACGCACTACCTGATGCTGGCGGGCGTGCTGTTCGCGATCGCGGTCGCGGGCATCTTCATCAACCGCAAGAACGTCATCCTGCTGCTGATGTGCATCGAGCTGATGCTGCTCGCGGTCAACTTCAATTTCGTCGCGTTCTCGCGTTTTCTCGGCATCCTGGACGGGCAGGTGTTCGTGTTCTTCATATTGACGGTCGCGGCCGCCGAGGCCGCAATCGGACTTGCGATCCTGGTCGTGCTGTTCCGGCAGCGCCGCAGCATCAACGTCGAGGAACTCGACGTCATGAAGGGCTGAACCGTGGCATTCGCCGATCTCTGCCTGCTGATCGTGCTCGCACCGCTCGCGGCCGCCGTCGCCGCGGGCCTCGGCGGGCGCTGGCTTGGCCGCGCGGGCTCGCATTGGCTCTGCACGCTGGGTGTCGCCGTATCGTTCGCGGCTTCGGCCTGGGTGCTGAAGCTGATGCTGGACGGCGCCCCGGTGTTCAACGAGGGCGTCTACACCTGGGGCGTCAGCGACGGCCTGCGGATGGAAGTCGGTTTCCTGATCGACAAGCTGTCGGCGCTCATGATGACGGTCGTCACCTTCGTGTCGCTCGCGGTGCACGTCTACACCATCGGTTACATGAAAGATGACCCGGGCTACCAGCGATTCTTCGCGTATATCTCGCTGTTCACGTTCTCGATGCTGATGCTCGTGATGTCCAACAACTTCCTCCAGCTCTTCTTCGGCTGGGAAGCGGTCGGGCTGGTGTCCTACCTGCTGATCGGTTTCTGGTACAAGCGCCCGACCGCCATCTTCGCGAACCTCAAGGCCTTCGTCGTCAACCGCATCGGCGACTTCGGCTTCATCGTCGGCATCGCGGTCATCGTCGCCTACATGGGCAGCCTCGACTACGTCGAGGTATTCGCCCGCATCCCGAACGCGATCGGCCACGACCTGTACCTGACGCCGGGCGAGCCCTCCAAGGTCATCACCGTCATCTGCGTCGCGCTCTTCCTCGGCGCCATGGGCAAGTCGGCGCAGGTGCCGCTGCACGTGTGGCTGCCCGACTCAATGGAAGGCCCGACGCCGATCTCGGCGCTGATCCACGCTGCGACCATGGTGACGGCCGGGATTTTCATGGTCGCCCGAATGTCGCCGCTGTTCCAGATGTCGCCGGACGCGCTGCACTTCATCGTCGTGATCGGCGCCACGACTGCGCTCTTCATGGGCCTTCTCGGCCTTGTCAACAACGACATCAAGCGCGTGGTCGCGTACTCGACGCTCTCGCAGCTCGGCTACATGACGGCGGCGCTGGGGGCGGGAGCCTACGGCGCCGGCATCTTCCACCTGATGACGCATGCCTTCTTCAAGGCACTGCTGTTCCTGGCGGCGGGCTCCGTGATCATCGCCATGCACCACGAGCAGGACATGCGACGCATGGGCGGGCTCAGGAAGTACATGCCCGTGACCTACTGGACCTGCCTGGTCGGCACGCTCGCGCTGATCGGTTTCCCCGGGCTCTCGGGTTTCTACTCGAAGGACATCATCATCGAGGCCGTGAGACACAGCGAAACCGAAGGCGCCGGTTACGCCTACTGGTGCCTGCTGATCGGCGTATTCGTGACCGCGCTCTACAGCTTCCGGCTGCTGTTCCTGACCTTCCACGGCCGCGAGCGCATGGACGAGCACACGCGCGAGCACCTGCATGAAAGTCCCTGGGTCGTGACCCTGCCGCTGATCGCGCTCGCGATTCCCTCGATCGCGGCCGGCTGGCTCACGGTCGGACCGGTCCTGTTCGGGGGCTTCTTCGACGGCTCAATCGCGCACGCAACCGAAGGTCCCCTGGCGGTGCTCGGCGCGGAGTTCCACGGGCCCGCGGCCTTGGTACAGCACGCGCTCGCCTCACCGGCGCTCTGGCTGATGATGGCCGGTGTCGCGACGGCCTGGTACCTGTACATGCGCCGGCCGGAGCTGCCCGGCATGCTGGCAACGCGATTTGCGCGCCTGCACCGGCTCCTGGTCAACAAGTACTACTTCGACTGGTTCAACGAAAACGTGGTCGCCGTGGGCGTGCGCAGCTTCGGCACCGGCCTCTGGAAGCGCGGCGACGAGACGGCGATCGACGGCTGGGTGGTGAACGGCACCGCGCGGGCGGTGGGCGCGCTCGCCACCCTGGTGCGCCAGGTGCAATCGGGTTTCCTGTACCACTATGCCTTCGCGATGATCATCGGCCTGTCGCTGTTGCTCGGCTGGCTGCTCTGGAGGTCCTGAGTGGGCGCACCGTCGGACGTCCTGAGCTGGCTGGTATGGCTGCCGATCGTGGCGGGACTGGTGGTGCTCATGCTGGGCGAGGCGCGCATTGCAGCCGGACGCTGGGTTTCGCTTGCGGCTTCCCTCGCGACGCTGGCGCTGTGCGTGCCCTTGTGGTCGGACTTCGACGTCACGACGCCCGCGCTCCAGTTCGTCGAGCAGCGGCCCTGGATCGCCGCCGTCAATGCCTGGTACTACCTCGGCATCGACGGCATCTCGCTGCCGCTTATCGTGCTGACCGCGTTCACGACGCCGCTCGTCGTGGTCGCGGCCTGGTCCACGATCGAGAACCGTCCGTCCCAGTACTTCGCGGCCTTCCTCATCATGGAAGGCCTGATGATCGGCGTGTTCGCGGCCGCGGATGCGCTGCTGTTCTACGTTTTCTGGGAAGCGATGCTGATCCCGATGTTCCTGATCATCGGCATCTGGGGCGGTGCGCGCCGCGTCTACGCGACCGTCAAGTTCTTCCTCTACACGTTCCTGGGTTCGGTGCTGATGCTGGTGGCGCTGATCTGGCTGTACCTCGAAGGCGGCAGCTACGAGATCGCGGCGATGCAGCGCCTGCCGATCGGCCTCACGGAGCAGGTGCTGATCTTTCTTGCGTTCTTCGCTGCGTTCGCGGTCAAGGTGCCGATGTGGCCGGTGCACACCTGGCTGCCGGATGCGCACGTCGAGGCGCCGACCGGCGGCTCGGTGGTGCTCGCCGCCATCATGCTGAAGATGGGCGGCTACGGCTTCCTGCGCTTCAGCCTGCCGATCACGCCAGATGCGAGCCGCGAACTCGACTGGTTCGTCATCACGCTGTCGCTCGTCGCGATCGCCTACATCGGCTTCGTGGCGCTGGTGCAGCGCGACATGAAGAAGCTGATCGCGTACTCGTCCATCGCGCACATGGGCTTCGTGACGCTCGGCGCCTTCGTCGCCTACGACATCTGGCAGACCACCGGCTCCGTGCGCGGCGCGGCCATGGGTCTCGACGGCGCGATGGTGCAGATGATCTCCCACGGCCTGGTCTCGGGCGCGCTGTTCCTCTGCGTCGGCGTGCTCTACGACCGGCTGCACACGCGCGAGATCACGGCTTACGGGGGCGTCGTCAATACCATGCCGGTGTTCGCGTTCTTCGCGGTGCTGTTTGCGATGGCGAATGCGGGCCTGCCCGGCACCTCGGGCTTCGTCGGCGAGTTCCTGGTGATCGTCGCGAGCTTCAAGGCGAATTTCTGGTACTCGTTCGTCGCCGCGCTGACGCTGATCCTGGGCGCCGCCTACACGCTGTGGCTGGTCAAGCGCGTGATCTGGGGCGATGTCGGCAATGACGGCGTGGCCTCGCTCAAGGACCTCAATGCGCGCGAGTTCATCGTGCTCGCGACGCTCGCGGCTGCCGTGCTCCTGGTCGGCCTGTGGCCGGCACCGCTCCTCGAAGTCATGCGCCCGACGATCGAGCACCTGGTCGAGCAGCTGATGGTCACCAAGCTCTGAGGTTCCCCGGATGGAAGGCACGCCACTGACGCTCTCGCTCGCCGACCTCGCGCCCGCCATGGGCGAGATCGTCGTCGCGGGCGCGGCCTGCCTGATCCTGCTGTTCGACGTGCTGGCGGGTGCAAGGGCGCGAAACGTGAGCTTCCTGCTGACGATCGCGGCACTCGCGGGGGCAGCCTGGGCGAGTTCCTGGGTGGCGCCTTCGGAAGCTTCGGTGCTTTTCTTCGGCCACTACGTGGCCGATCCCATGGGAACGGTGCTCAAGCTCTTCGCCTACGGCGCGGCGGCATTGTCGCTCCTCTACTCGCGCGACTACCTCGAGCGGCGGGGGCTTCTGCGCGGCGAGTTCCTGGTGCTCGCGCTGTTCGCGGTGCTCGGCATCCAGGTGATCGTCTCGGCCGCAAGCCTGCTGTCGCTGTACCTCGGCATCGAGATCATGTCGCTGTCGCTCTACGCGATGGTCGCCTTCGACCGCGACGACGGCGTTTCCGCCGAGGCGGCGATGAAGTACTTCGTGCTGGGTGCGATCGCCTCCGGCTCGCTGCTCTACGGGATCTCGATCCTTTACGGCATCACCGGCACCCTCCTGCTGGACGGCGTCGCAGCCGCCGTCGGCACCGGGCAGGGCGGGAGCATCGGGCTCCTGTTCGGGCTCGCCTTCGTTATCGTGGGCGTCGCCTTCAAGTTCGGCGCCGTGCCGTTCCACATGTGGCTGCCCGACGTCTACCAAGGGGCGCCGACCGCGGTGACGCTCTTCGTGGGCTCGGCGCCCAAGATCGCCTCGTTCGCGCTCGCGATGCGCATCCTCGCCGAGGGGCTGGGCGGCGCGGTCGCGGCCTGGCAGGACATGCTGGTCGTGATCGCGGCGTTGTCGATGGCGATCGGCAACGTGGTCGCGATCGCGCAGTCGAACATCAAGCGCATGCTTGCGTACTCGACGATCTCGCACGTTGGCTTCATCCTGCTCGGCGTGCTCGCGGGCAATGCCGGGGGCTACGAGGCGGCGATGTTCTACACGCTGACCTACGTGATCATGACGACCGCGGCCTTCGGCATCGTGCTCCTGATGTCGCGCAAGGGCTTCGAGGCGGATGCCCTCGACGACTACAAGGGACTCAACCGCCGTAGTCCGTGGTTTGCGTTCGTGATGCTGCTCGTCATGTTCGGGATGGCGGGCGTGCCGCCGACGGTCGGTTTCTGGGCCAAGGTGCAGGTGATCTCGGCCGTGCTCGATGTCGGCATGACCTGGCTTGCCGCACTCGCGGTCCTGCTGTCGGTCGTCGGCGCCTTCTATTACCTGCGCATCGTCAAGCTGATGTACTTCGACGAGCCCAGCGGCAACGAGGCGTTCCCTGCGGGCGCGGCATTCCGGCTCGTGCTGTCCCTGAACGGGCTCGCGATCCTCGCTCTGGGCCTCTTCCCGGGGTTCCTGCTCGCGCTTTGCGCCTGGGCGATCGCCTGACTATAATGCGCGCCCCTGTTGCGGGGTGGAGCAGTCTGGCAGCTCGTCGGGCTCATAACCCGAAGGTCGCAGGTTCAAATCCTGCCCCCGCTACCAAGTCATCGAACGAAACCCCGGCCTCGCGCCGGGGTTTTCTTGTCACGTTTTGACGTATCTGGGCGTGGGGGCTCTGGCGGCACCGTCCGTCGCGCCCGTGGACGCGGCAGCGGTGCGAGCGTATCTTCGGCCGCGCGCAGGCCGGTCAGGTCGGCGCCCAAGAGCAATACCAAAGCAGTGGGAGGGGACGCAATGAATACCAAGCAGTGGGTCGTCGGCACCATCGGTGGCGCCGTCGTCCTGTTTGCGCTGGGGTACGTGATCTTCGAGACGTTGCTGGGCGATTTCTATGCCGCGAACGGCGGTTCGGCCACCGGCGTCGAACGGGATCCGCAGATCATGTGGGCCGTCGTCGTCGGCGCACTCGCGTACGCCGCGTTGATCCTCGTGGCGCTCAGGTCGCATGCAGGTTCGCTGACCATCGCCTGCGGCATGAAGGCTGGCGCGGCCGTCGGCTTCCTGATCTGGCTGTGCGCGGATTTCACGCTCTACGGCATCACGAACATCAATAACCTGACGTTGACGATCGTGGACCCGTTGGTCGAGCTCGTCCGCGGAGGCATCACGGGCGCGGCGATCGCGGCGTTCCTGCCGAAGCTCGCCTGACGCGGCGACCTCGAGGCGCGTGGTGCGGGGCGCGGACCTTCCTCTGGCTTGCCCATTGGACATATGCGATTCGGCCGTCCTCGTTGCGGCCCTTGACAATAAGTCCATACTTTTCAAGTAGCTATGGCATAAGGCTCGACGCACGCCCAATCAAGTTTCCCTGAGGGCTGAAAATTGGCTAAAAATAGCCAGAACGACGCCTGACGGGACAAGAACAAGATACGGGGAAGAGGTGCGTGGGGAGCCCGCTGCCAAGCGAGGAAGTGGTACCGACGTTTCTCCCGTTTTTCGGGATGAAGCGGGCGCCGTTCCTCAGGCTGTCGGAACCGACCGAGATCTTCCACTCGGACCAATCCGCGCTGTTGCACGCGCATCTGGCCGCGGCGACAACGCGGGCCGACAGCCTGGTCGTCATCCTTGGCACGGATGGCATCGGCAAGACGACCCTGCTCAATGAGTACATCGCCGGTCTCGACGATGACCTGTGCTACGCGACATTCGACGAGACCTGCGTGGAAGGCATCCAGTTCTATCGCTCCTTCCTCGAGCAGATCGGGCTTGGCGAAATCGTCGGCACGCTGCACGAGCTGCAGCACATCACCTCCGAGTACCTTATCCATCGGAGCAAGAATGGCGGCCATTCCCTGATCTTCGTGGACAACGCACACCGGGTCCGGCCGGCAGTGCTCGAGCAGCTCCGCTGGATTGCGGACGTGAAGATCGATCTCGTTCGCGCATTCAGCATGGTGCTGGCCGGAAACCTGAGCTTTCAGCGCATCATCGATTCGCCCGCCATGCGTTCGCTCAAGTTCTGCTACCAGACCTGCTTCCACATCCGCGCCTTCTCCGAGGCTGAGACGGACGACTACATCCGGCATCGGCTGAATCTGGCGGGCGCTGTCGACGCCGTGAAGTTCTCGGGTGAATCCCTCGCCCTCATCCACCGCTTCACGGGCGGGAATCCCGGCATGATCCACGCGCTCTGCAATGCGGTGCTCGCGGAATCCTGCGCCCAGGGGACACGGGTCGTCAGTGAGCAGCGAATTCGTTCGGTTGCGGAAGCACGCGGAATGCTGCCGCACGTGGTGCCGCTGAAGGGCAAGGGGCGGCGCAAGAATGACCCTGAGCCTGTGCCATTGGCAGCCGACGCCAATTCGAGTGAACGCATCATGGGCCGACAGCCCGATGCCGCACTGCAAGCCGGCGATTCGCGTCGGGCGTCACCGCTGCATGATATTGAGATCAAGGAATTGCTCGTGCGCATCACCGAGCTCTCGAGTCAACTGGAAAGGAAAGCCGCCGAGGAAAAACGCCGCGCGCTGATGGATGCCAAGAAGCACGACAAGGACGTGGGCGAACTGCGCCTGCAACTTGCAGCACAGACCGAACTCGCCGCCAAACTTTCCAGGACGATGGATGACAGGACCCGGGACATCGGCCGGCTCAATGCAGCCTTGCTGGACAGCGAACGGCTCAGGCAGGAGGCGGGGAGGGCGCGCCAGTCATTGGCGGAGGCGCTCGACGCGCTTCGCGGAAAACTGGATGCCAGCAATCAGGAGGTGGAAAAGCTGACCGCCAGGCAGGAGAAATGCGACCGGCAGATCGACGGCCTGACTCAGGCATTGACCGAGGAGAAGGCGACGCTGGCGGAACGGGACGCGACCATCGAAGCACTCGCTGCCGAACTCGACAACAGGATTTCTTCGCGGCCGGAAGCTGTCATCGCCGACCTCCGGGCGCAGGTGGCAGCGCAGTCCACCGAGCTGCACGGGCTGCTGACGACGGTCGCCAGCAGTGCCGCGGAAATCGCGGCGCTCAAGGAGACCCGGTCGGGCGCAAGGCGAGCTCCGCTGGACGAAAGGGTACCCCGGGAATCCATCGGCGATCCGGGCAAGCAGCGCCGCTCGACGAGGCGAGCGAAGGCCCTGCGCGGCATGACGCGCCGGCGCAGTGAAGTTGCCGCGCCGCCGGCTGGTCCTGATCCCTGCATCGCGGGAACCAGCGAGACCGAGACGCTGCTTCCCGATCAGATGACGCGAGTGCCCGCAGGCGAGCGCACGATGGTGACGGCGGAAGGCAATGCCACGACCCTCGAGCTGTTCCTGGATGGAAAGCCCTGGAAAGTCATGGGTCTGGCCGGCAGGCCGCCGCGAATGATGATCGGTCGAGCGGATGACTGCGACATCCGTCTCGACAGCAAGTATGTCAGCCGCCATCACGCGATCATGGTCAACCGGGAAGGCCACGTCGCCATCGAGGACTTGCGCAGCTCCAACGGCATCTTCGTCAATGCGAAGAAGGTGGACCACGCCGACCTGCGGCCCGGCGATACCGTCGCCATCGGCAATTTCTGGCTGCGCCTCAAGCGCAGCTAGCGCGCTTGCCTGTCGAGCGGGCGGCCGTGCAATGCGGCTCGCCCCGGCCTCACTTCTCGACGATGTCGCCCTTCATCGGCCCCAGCAGTCCCAGCAGTTCGTCCTTCTCCTGCTGCGGCACTGCAAACTTGTCGAGCGCTTTCACCAGGTCTTCGACCAGGGCGTTGAACGCCGCCTCGTCGATGCCCATGCCGGCGTGAGTGGTCTTCATGTCGCGACCGGTGTACTGCTGCGGCCCGCCGCTCGCTTGGCCGATCTGGTTCACCAGATGGCCCTTGAGCCTTTCGAGGTCGGCATTCGCGAAGTACTGGTTGATGCGGGAATCGGCGCCAACGTTCGCGACGAACTCGTCCACGACCGCCTTGATGGCCGCTTCGCCGCCCAGCCGGTCGTACAGGGACTTGGCGGGCGCGGGCACTTCGACTTGCGGCTCGGGAGCCGGAGGCGCTTCTTCCTTCCGGGCGCAACCCGCGGCGAGCGCCAGGGACGATGCGAACGCGATGGCTATCAAGACCTTGTTCATTGCCTTGCTCCCCTCAGCGGATGGTGAGGACAATGCATTATGCCACTGACGCTGGATGACATCCGAAGCGCCCGGGACCGCATCGCGGGCAGCGCGTGGCGGACGCCGCTGCTGCGCCTGAATGCGGATGCGCCCCCAGAAATCTGGCTCAAGCTCGAGAACCTGCAACCCATTGGTTCCTTCAAGATCCGGGGTGCTGCCAATGCGATGGCACGGATCCCGCGGGACCGGCTTGCGCAGGGCGTATTCACGGCCTCTGCCGGCAACATGGCCCAGGGCGTCGCCTGGTGCGCAAGGAAGCTCGGCATCCCCTGCACGGTCATCGCGCCCGACACCGCGCCCGCCGCCAAGCGGGCCGCCATCGAAAGACTCGGTGCGCGCACGATCCTCGTGCCCTTCGACCGCTGGTGGCGGACTTTCGAGCAACGCTCCTACCCGGGCGTGGAAGGGACTTTCATCCACGCCTTCGATGACGATGACGTCATGGCGGGCAACGGCACCATCGGCCTCGAGATCCTCGAGCACCTGCCCGAAGTGGATGCGGTCGTCATCCCCTGGGGCGGTGGCGGACTGGCCAGCGGCATCGCAACGGCGCTCAAGGCACTGAAGCCGGACTGTCGCGTGTACGCCGCGGAGGTGGAAACGGCGGCACCGCTCGCTCCCTCGCTTGCCGCGGGCAAGCCGGTGGTCGTCGACTACCAGCCCACGTTCGTGGACGGTATCGGCAGCAAGGCCGTGTTCCCGGCCATGTTCGAACGCGCCCAGCGCCTGTTGCAGGGATCGCTGGTCGCGAGCGTGGCCGAGGTCGCTTCTGCCCTCCGCCTGCTCGCCGAGCGCAACCATGTGGTCGCGGAAGGGGCGGGCGCCTGTAGCGTCGCGAATGCGCTCGCGGGCCGGGCAGGTACCGGAAAGATCGCCTGCATCGTATCCGGCGGCAATCTGGACGCGAGTCGACTGTGCGAAGCGCTGGCGGGGCGGGTCCCCTCGTGAAGGCGAAGTGCAGTTCAATGAGCTGCGAGGATCGCAGCCTTGCTCGCGTCGTATGCTTTCTCGTCCAGTACCCCCAGCTTTCGCAGGCGATAGTGCTCGCGCATTTCGTCGCGCAGGAACTCGCGCTTGGCTTGAGGGCGCGCCGCTCTCGCGGCCGTGACGATGCTCGAGAGCTCGAAGAACATCTGGTGATGGCGGCGTGAAGCGCCGAGACGCCCTGTCACGCTGACGAGCGCAGCGGCACCGTGGACGCTGCGAAGTTCCAGCGATTCCGTCGTCCAGCGCCAGCCGATGTAGACGCCGATGCCGCCGATGCAGGCGGCCGCGAGACCGCCCGCCAGGCCGGGACCTGGCGTCGCGACGGCCGCCGGCCAGGTGATGGCGGCTGCGGCCAGGCCGGCGCCCACGATGAGGGTCGCGAGCACCAGCCAGCGCCAGGGAACGCGGCGCACGCGCACGGGTGTGGGGTCGGCGAAGCGCAGGTCGAATTGGTACTGGAGTGCCCTGCCGCGTGCTCCCATGGCACGAACGGCCAGGTAATGGCCATCCAGTACCGAGAGTTGGGTAAAGCAACCCTCGGGGCCGCTCGGGACGGTGTAGCAGTGCAGCGTCGGTCGGGTCGCCTGTTCGGGCGGCGCGGCGCTCGCGTGCAAATCACCGTCGAGCGTGATGTGTTCGACTGCCCTGTTCATTGTCGGTTGATGCTAGGGCCGCGACGCATGGGCGGGTGCGACGGGTGTCACACTACGCTACGCTAAACGCCGCAGGAGGAATCGACATGACGCGGCCACTCCTTCGCTTGCTCCAGGCCATCGGCGTCACGGCGCTATTCGCCGCCTGCGCCACCAATCCGGTCACCGGCGAGAAGCAGCTCATGATCGTGAGCGAGGCCGCCGAACTCGAGATGGGCCGCAAGAACTACGGGCCCATGCGCCAGTCGGAGGGTGGCGACTACGCGATGGATCCGCAACTGACCGCCTACGTGCAGCAGGTGGGGCAGCGGGTCGCGGCACAGAGTCCCAGCAAGCTCCCCTACGAGTTCACGGTGCTCAACAACTCCGTCCCCAATGCCTGGGCGCTGCCGGGCGGCAAAATCGCGGTCAATCGCGGACTCCTGATGCAGCTCAAGTCCGAGTCGGAACTCGCCGCCGTGCTCGGTCACGAGGTCGTGCACGCGGCGGCGCGGCATTCCGCGCAGCAGATGAGCAAGGGCATGCTGCTGCAGACCGGCCTTGTCGTCGCGCAGGTCGCGGGGAGCGACAGCGACTACGGAAATCTCGCGGTCGCAGGCGCCGGCATCGGCGCGCAGCTTCTGATGCAGCGCTACGGCCGCGAGGCGGAGCTGGAATCGGATCGCTACGGCATGGACTTCATGCAGAAGGCGGGTTACGACCCGCAGGGCGCCGTCACGCTCCAGGAGACGTTCGTGCGGCTGAACGACCGCAAGGACGCCGGCTGGCTGGCGGGCCTGTTCGCGAGCCACCCGCCGTCGCAGGAGCGACTCGACGCGAATCGCAAGCGCGCGGCAGCCATGCCGAAGGGCGGCGAGCTCGGGACCGAGCGCTACCAGGCCGCGCTCGCGAAGACCCTGCGCGCAAGGCCCGCATACGATGCCTACGATGAAGGTCGCAAGGCGCTGGCCGACAAGAAGGCGGACGTGGCGCTCGCGAAAGCGGAGCAGGCGATCCGCCTGCTCTCGGCCGAAGCGCATTTTCACGCGCTCAAGGGCGACGCCTACCTCGTGCAGAAGAATTACCGGTCGGCGTCACAGGCCTACACCGATGCCATCTCGCGCAACGACGGCTTCTTCTATTACTGGCTGCAGCGCGGGCTGATCGCGGAGCGCGAAAAGAACGACGCCGCTGCGAAGGGCGATCTCGAAACCAGCATCAGGCTGCTGCCGACCGGTCCGGCCTACTACTCCCTCGGCAACATCGCGCTGCGGGACGGACAGCGCGAACAGGCGAAGCAGTACTTCGCCGCTGCCTCGGGCGCGCAGGGAGCCTTGGGCGAGGCCGCGACCGCTTCGCTGATGCGCCTGGAGCTTCCCGAGAATCCTGGCAAGTACCTGCGGCTTCAGGCCGGCGTCGACCAGAATGGCATGCTGCTGGTCGCAGTCGGCAACCCGACCAAGATTCCGGTCACGGGGCTCTCGATCTCCGTGCAGTACGTGGACGGCGCGGGACGCACGCGCGAGTTCCGGCGCGACCTGAATGGGACGCTCGCCCCCGGCCAGCAGTCGCAGGTCGCGACCGGGCTCGGGCCGTTCCAGTCCGCGAATCAGTACCGCGCCGCGATCACGAGAGCGCGGGTCGCGGAATAGAGACTGCCAGGCCTGCCCGATCTATGGTGAGCTGGTCGTGACAGGCCTGCTCAAGCGGGTCAACGCCGGCTGAGCGCAGGCGAGCGCCACGATTCCCTCGTCCACCGGGTCACCGCGCGCGCTGCGCCAGGCCCAGTCCTGCGGGCTGCGGTCCCAGCGGTCGATCACGTCGCCTTCTCCAAGCTTTCCGCTGTAAGTCGTCATTCGGATCGCCGCGTGCCGGCGGCGGGCGCAATCGACGGCGTGCTCTGCGACGGCCGAATGGAAGGCCAGGTGGCGGCGACTCGGTACCGGCTCCGCGAAGCTCAACCGCAGCCATAGCGTCAGGATGCCTTCGCGCTGCCCGACACTGTCGCGGTCGAGCTCGAGCAGGACAGAACCGTCCGGGCCCGGCAGCACTTCCCAGGCGGGTTCGCTGGCAAGGCTTGCCAACGCCGACGAGCCTGCGAGCAAGGCGATGACCGGCACGATGCGTTTCATGTGTCATACCTCCCGGCGGTCCGAGGACTGCTCAGCAGTCGAGCAGCTTCCGCAACGGCCGATGGCGAAGCAGGAGCTGCTGGAAGTCTCGCTCTGAAGGGCGGGCCTTGGCAACGACGAGACGCAGCAGTCCACGCCTTTCCCGCGTGGATCTCCGGCGCGATGCAGTCAGTGCGAGGACCAGGCCCGCCCAGCGCTCGAGCATGTGGCGGGCAGGCCGGGGGAGGGCGTTCAGGCGCACGCCGAGGCGACGAGCCGCAAGTTCGGCGGCTTTGGCTCGCCGGTGCAGCGGATCGGGAGCACGGATTCTTCGCAATGCGGCAACGGCCGCCGCCAGGCAAGCCCCGGTTCGGGGAAGCCTTGCCGCTTGTCGGGAATCGAGCGCGAAGAACAGGTGTGCGCGTGCGAGCGCACGCAAGGTCGCGGGCGCGCTGCGGTAGGCGGGCCGGGCGGCCCGTCGCGCATCCTCGCGCGCGGCGAGGCGCCGGGCGAGCGGGTCGCGCGGCGCAAACCCGAAACGCCGGTAGAACCACCAGGCGCCCGATTCGATGCCCTCGTCGTTACCGGCGCCGAGCTGGTACGGCTCGACGCTCCACTGATCGCAGCCGAACAGGTGATGCGACGCCGCCAGCAGGCGCGCGAACACGCGCGCTGCCGCTCCGCCGCGAAACGTCTCGAACGTATTGAACGAGATCTCGGCGTGACGACCGAGCACGTCGAGCTGAACGTAGCCGACCGGCATGCCGTTCTGCAGCGTGAGGCCGGCGAAGGTCGCCGGCAGCAACGCACGCCGTGCGGTCTCGATCCCCATCATCGCGAATGCGAGCCCCGCGCCGTCGTCCACCAGAAAGGAACCACGGGTATCGGGATACTGGAACACGGCGATGTCGCGCTCGCGCGTGATCATGGAATAGCGCGCGACGCGGATGAGTTCCGCCGCCTCGCGCGCGCTGAGCCGGCGCACGCGCTTCGGTGCGAGCCGGATTTCACGGCGCAGGTCGGGGCGCGAACGGTCGGGTCCTGCGGGCCGCACTGCCGGCGCAACGAACGGTAATCGTGCCCTGGTGCGCTCGGGTGTGCCGCGTCCGGCGCGCAGGACGAAGCGCGGGTCCATGCGGTCGAAGAACGCCTCGCGCATTGCCTCGTCCGCGGGCATGGCTGCGGCGAGCCCGATCAGGAAGTCCGCGTCGGTGACGCCATCCGGCCGCAAGCGGTCGAGGACTTCGAGTCCGGGCGATCTGAGGCTGCGCAGCCATTCGGCCTGCGCGGAATCCAGCAGCTGCGGCAGTGCCTCGAGGATCGCGCGTGCATGGTCTTCGTCACCGCGCTCGAGCACCAGGGCGCCGGGCCATTCCCGGGAGATCCAGTGCGCCGTCGGCCAGAAGAAGCGGAATGGCGTGTCGCTGCCCGCGATGCCGCTGCCGCGCAGGCCGTCGCGATGCCGGCGCAGGTCGGCGCGGTTGCCGAAAGCGCGCAGCAGGCGTTGCGCGGCGCGCCGCACCCGGTGATCGTCGGGATAGGCCTCGAGGAAGCAGAGCGCCTCGTGCAGCCGTCGCAATTCTCCGGCCGAGCGCAGCTGCCCACGCCCGAGTCCGGCAATCAGTTCGCGCTTGCGTTGCGCCAGGCCTGCACCATAGCGACCGGCGATGCGCAGGAATTCCGGGAGCACGCGGCGCGAGTGCTTCACCACTCGATCCTAGCAGGCGGCCTGCGCTACAGTGGCGACCGATGCGCCGGTGGGTCCTGATCGCCTGCATGTTCGCCGCGCCTGCGTCCGGGCAGGTGCAGCCTGCACTCGATGAGGCGGCGGCCGGGCGCTTCGCGCGCCTCGCGCTCGCCTGTGTGCACCAGGAATACCCGAACCACATTGCGCACGTGCTGGCGAGCGACGCCGATGCGCGGCCGCCGCGCGAGCTGACGCCGGTTTTCTTCGGCTGTTTCGATTGGCACTCGGCGGTGCATGGCCATTGGCTGCTCGTTCGCCTCGCACGGCTGTACCCGACGGCCGAGTTCGCGGGTGAGGCACGGGTCGCGCTGCGCAAGAGCCTCACGCCGGAAAAGACGGCGGTCGAGGCTGCTTACTTGCGCGGGCCCGGGCGTGCGTCGTTCGAGCGCCCTTACGGACTCGCCTGGCTGCTCCAGCTCGCGGCCGAACTTCGTTCCTGGACGGATCCTGAGGCCGCGCAATGGGCCGCGGCGCTGGCACCGCTCGAAGCCGAGGCGGCGGCGCGAATCGGGGCCTGGCTTCCGAAACTGCGCTACCCGATCCGGGTCGGGGAGCATTCCCAGACGGCATTCGCATTCGGCCTGATCCGCGACTGGGCGGCGGTGGCCGGGGATGCGGCGATGATCGCGCTGATCGACGAACGCAGCCGCGCCTACTACCTGGCCGACGAGAGATGCCCGCTGCGTTACGAACCCTCAGGCCACGATTTCCTGTCGCCCTGCCTGGCCGAAGCGGACCTGATGCGGCGCGTGCTGGCGCGTGACGATTACGAATCCTGGCTCTTCAGACTGATGCCCGGGATCTCCCGCGACGGCAGCACGGCCTGGCTTGAGCCCGGCATCGTGACGGATCGTGCCGATCCCAAGCTCGCGCATATCGACGGGCTCAACCTGAGCCGCGCGTGGATGCTCCAGGGCATCGCCTCCGGCCTCGGCGAGCACGACCGGCGGCGCCCGGCGCTGCTTGCGGCGGCCGCCCGCCATGCCGAAGCGGCGCTGCCCGCCGTGACCGGCGAGCACTACGAGGGCGGGCACTGGCTCGGCAGCTTCGCCGTCTACCTGCTGGGCGGTTCCGGCCGCTGAGCCGGAACCGCCCGCGGCGATCCCTTACTTGAAGTCGATCCGGCGGAAGGACTGCTCGCCGAAGAAGGTGCGGAACTCCTCGTATCCCTGGACCAGCTGGTCCTGCTTCTGTTCCTCGAGCTGCTTGCGCATTTCGGCCTGGAACTGCTTGAACTGCTCCGGGTTCGGGTCGCCGCTCGCGGCGCTCGGGAACTTCATCACCAGCATCATGTTGAAGTCCCGGTTCGCAGTCGTCTCGCTCAGGTAGATGCCGCAGTCGAGCACGGTCCCCATCTTCTTGCCGATCTCGCAACCGCTCTGCCAGGTCTGCTTGAGTCCTTCGAGGTAGTCGTCAACCCGGTTCGGATTGACCTTGATCATCGTGACGTTCCAGACCTCCTTGGTCGGCGTGTAGTCCGTATAGACCTCGAAAGCCTGCGCCGCGACGCCGCCTGCGAGCATGGCGGCGACGGCCGCGCTGATCATCTTCTTCTTCATCTCATTCCCCTTGGGTAGTTGATGCATTGGCACGTGTGGAAAGGTAGTCGACTGCCACGTGCAGCAGTGACCGGAGTCCGACGGCCAGGCCGTCTTCGTCCACGTAGAAAAGGTCCGAGTGGTTGACCGGCGCGGTTGCAGGGTCGCGGCCGGGCGGCGTCACCCCGACCCACCAGTAGACGCTCGGCACCCGGCGCGAAATGTGCGCGAAGTCCTCGGCGACCGTCAGCAGGCTGCCCGGGGTCACCGCGCCATCGCCCAGCGCGCGCCGCAGCGTTTCGGCCGCCCAATCGGCGAGCGCAGGGTGGTTTTCGAGCGGCGGATTCGGCGCCGGCATCATCTCGAGCACCGCGGTCGCGCCATTGGCGGCGGCGACGCTCTCGGCGACTTTTCGCATGCGTGCGATGACGTCCGTTCGGTCCTGCGCGCTGAAGGTGCGGATCGTTCCGAGCATCTCGACGGAATCCGGGATGATGTTGTGCCGGACGCCGCCGTTGATCGCGCCGACGGAGACGACGGCCGGCGCCCTGGTGATGTCGAGATACCGGCTGACGATCGTCTGCAGCGAATTGATGATCTGCGCCGCCGCCACGATCGGATCGACACCGGACCAGGGTCGCGCGCCGTGCGATTGCCGGCCGATGACGGTGATCCTGAAGAAATCGGAACCCGCCATCAGCGGACCGGGGCGCACCAGGACCACGCCCGTCGGCAGGAAGGGACCGACGTGCAGCGCAAACGCCGCTTCCGGGCGCGCGATCTCGAGCAGACCCTCCTCGAGCATCAATGGTGCGCCGCCGCGCTCGCCCTCCGGCACGCCTTCTTCCGCGGGCTGGAATACGAACATGATCGTGCCGGGCAGGCGTTCGCGCATCCCGGCCAGGATCTCGGCCGCGCCCATCAGCATTGCGGTGTGCGCGTCGTGCCCGCAGGCGTGCATCACGCCGACCGTGCGGCCGCGGAACTCGCCGGTCGCGGTCGACTTGAACGGCACGTCGGTGCGCTCGGTGACGGGCAGCGCGTCCATGTCGGCGCGCAACAGGATTGCCGGGCCCGGAAGTCCGCCCTTCAGCACTCCGACGACGCCCGTGTGCGCCATCTTCGTACGGACCTCGAGGCCCAGTGCACGCAGATGTTCGACGACCTTCTGCGAGGTTCGGAACTCGCGGTTGGCGAGCTCCGGATGACGGTGGAAGTCTCGGCGCCACTCGATGACGCGCGACTGTAGCGCAGCGGCTGCGTCGTCGAGTTCGTTGGCCGCGACCTCAGCGCGCAGCGGCAACGCGGCGAGCGCCAGGGCCGCGGCGGGAAACAGCCGCCTCACCGGACCCTCCTGATGCGCACGCGATAGAAGAGCAGCCAGAATCCGGTGGCGGCGAGCAGGAGCGCGATCGCCGATGCGCCGATCAGTAGCGGATGGTTGAAATTCACGCGCTCGCCGTAATCCATGATGTGCAGCATCCAGAAGAAATCGTACAGGCGCCAGATGTCGGTGCGGCGCGCCGTCACCTGTCCGTTCTGCGCCGAGACGTAGATCGTGGTGTCGCGCGCATCGTCGAAGCGGATCTGCCAGGCAGGCAGCGCGCCGCGATACTCGCTCACGCGATCGCGCAGGAACGCGGCCGCGACGATGGCGCCGTCGCCGGTGAAATCCGCGGTGGCCACGGCGCGTGCGGTGGCTTCGTCGATGGCATCCCGCACCGTGCCGTCGGCTGCGGCGATCAGCAACGCGGGCCGATCGCCGCGTTGCGCCTCGAAGTACAACCTGCCCGCAACGCGCACCGTGCGCAGGCCGGTGAACTGACCGTGCGTCGCGAGCGAGTCGCGGATGTCGGTGCCGAGTTCGGCAGCGCCGATCGCGGGCGACTGCGCCGGCGCGGCCTGCGTCTCGCCGCGCACCAGCTCGATCGGGAACGCGCTCATGATGAGCCCGCCTGCGATCCAGAGAATGACCTGAATGCCGATGACGACGCCGATCCACTTGTGGACGCTGGTCAGGGCATTCGGCAGGCGCATCCAGTCGCTCTCCACGGCCGCAAACCGGCGCAGTTTAGCGCAGGGCCCGGTCAGCGTTGCTGGCGGCGTGCGGGTTGAGGCCGCCGGGTGCCTGCGCTATCATGCGCGCCGGTCGGGGGCAGGGCGCAGGCCACCGCGGCCCGGGCAGCGAGGCCCGGTCGTGGTCCCCCGGAACCGGAAGGTCGATCAGGAGGCCCCCTCGCGGGGCTATTTTGTGGCGATCGGATATGGGCCTCGCGCCCATTTTTTGTTTCCGGGGCCGACGGAGGCCGGATGAGGGACAAGCTGTTCGGCCTGCTGGAGCCGGTGGTGACGGCGCTCGGCTACGAGCTGCTCGACGTGGAGTACGCCTCCGCGGGACGGCACTCGATGCTCCGGGTGTTCCTCGACCGCACCGGCCCGCAAGGGATCGGCCTGGACGATTGCGAGCGTGCAAGCCGCGCCATCGGTGCGGTGCTCGATGCCGAGGACCCGATCGGCCACGAGTACCGGCTCGAGGTGTCCTCGCCCGGCTTCGACCGGCCGTTGCGCACGCCGGCGCCTTTCGCGCGCTTCGCGGGCAGCGAGGCGCGGCTCGAGCTCGCGGTGCCGGTCGAAGGCCGGCGCCGGTTCCGCGGTCGCCTCGGCGCGGTCGCGAACGGCATGGTGGCGATCGAGGTGGACGGGCGCGAGTGGCAGTTGCCGCTCGCGGGCATCAGCAAGGCGCGATTGGTGGGTTGAGCATGAACAAACAGATCCTGGAAGTCGTCGAAGCGGTCTCGAACGAGAAGGGCGTGGCGCGCGAAATCATCTTCGAGGCGCTCGAAGCCGCGCTCGCCTCCGCCACGCGCCGCAAGCACGGCGAGGACATCGACGTGCGCGTGGAGATCGACCGCAAGACCGGCGAGTACAAGACCTTCCGGCGCTGGAAGGCGTTTGCCGACGACTCCAAGGAACTGGAATTCCCGGAACGGGAACTCCGGCTCGAAGACGCGCGCGACGTCGACGCCAAGGCCGAAATCGGCGGATTCGTCGAGCTGCCGATGGAGTCGGTCATCTTCGGCCGGATCGCTGCGCAGACCGCGAAGCAGGTGATCGTGCAGAAGGTGCGCGAGGCAGAGCGCGCCCAGGTCGTGGACGAGTACAAGGATCGCGTCAGCACGCTGGTGTCGGGCATCGTCAAGCGCGTGGACCGTCACGGCGTCTACGTAGACCTCGGCGGCAATGCCGAAGGCTTCGTCCCGCGCGAGCACATGATCCCGCGCGAACTGGTGCGCCCGCAGGACCGCCTCAAGGCGCTGCTGCGCGAAGTGCGTTCCGAAGCGCGCGGCCCGCAATTGTTCCTGACGCGCACTTCCCCGGAGTTCCTGATCGAACTGTTCAAGCTCGAGGTGCCGGAAGTCGGCCAGGGCCTGATCCAGATCCTCGGCGCGGCCCGCGACCCGGGCGCGCGCGCGAAGATCGCGGTCAAGAGCCTCGACCCGCGCATCGACCCGGTCGGCGCCTGCGTCGGCATGCGGGGATCGCGCGTGCAGGCCGTCTCGAACGAGATCGCCGGCGAGCGCGTGGACATCATCCCGTGGGTGGAGAACCCGGCCCAGTTCGTGGTCAACGCCATGCAACCGGCCGAGGTGACCTCGATCGTGGTGGACGAGGATGCGCACTCGATGGACATCGCGGTGACCGAGGACCGCCTGTCGCAGGCCATCGGCCGCGGCGGCCAGAATGTGCGCCTCGCGAGTGAGCTGACCGGCTGGCGGCTCAATGTGATGTCCGAGCAGCAGGCGGTCGAGCGCAGCGACGAGGAAGCCAAGCTGCTGCGCGAGATGTTCAAGACCCAGCTCGACGTGGACGAGGACGTGGCGAGCGTGCTGGTGCAGGAAGGCTTCTCGACCATCGAAGAGGTCGCCTACGTCCCGACCAGCGAACTGCTCGGCATCGAGGAGTTCGACGAGGACATGGTCGATGAGCTCAGGAACCGCGCGCGCGACGTGCTGCTGACGCAGGCGATCGCGAGTGAGGAGAAGATCGACGAATCCGGCCCGGCGGAGGACCTGCTCGCGGTCGAGGGAATGGACAAGGAACTTGCTTACGAGCTCGCGTCGCGCGGCATCCGCACGCGCGATGAACTCGCCGAGCAGTCGCTCGACGAACTGGGCGAGGTGCCGGGCCTCGACCCGCAGCGCGCAGGCCAGCTGATCATGGCGGCGCGTGCGCACTGGTTCGCGGAAGCGGGCCAGGCCTGAGCAAGGGCGGAGGGTGACACAGATGGCCGACGTCACGGTTGAACAGTTCGCGGAAGTCCTGAAGGTGCCGGTGGACCGGCTGCTCACGCAGCTGGAAATGGCGGGCATCAAGGTCAAGGGCCCGCAGGACCGCATCAGCGAGGACGCCAAGCACGAATTGCTGACGCACCTGCGCAAGGCGCACGGCAAGGCGGAGGACGGCGGCGCGCCGCGCAAGATCACGCTGCGGCGCAAGGCGCAGAGCGAGATCCGCATTGCCGCTCCGCAGGGCCGTGCCCGCATGGTCAATGTCGAGGTGCGTCGCAAGCGCACCTACATCAAGCGCGACGTGCTCGAGGAGCAGGTGCGGGTTGCGCAGGAGGAGATCGACCGCCAGCGTGAAGTTGATGACGCCGAGCGCCTGGCCGCGGAGGAATCGCAGCGCCGCGAGGTCGAGCAGCGCGAGGCCGCGCGACGCGAGCGCGAGGAGGCCGAGCGGCGCACCGCGGAGGAGGCGTCCCGGCGCCAGGCCGAGGAGCAGGCGCGGCGCCAGGCCGAGGAGCAGGCGCGCCGCGAACAGGCCGAGAAGGAGCGTCGCCAGCGCGAGGAAAAGGCGCGCAAGGGCGCCGAGGACGACAAGAGCACCCGCTATGGCCGGCAGGAACTGCATATCGCGGGCGGACTGTCAGCCAGGCACAAGAAGAGCCGCGCCCGGCCCGAGACGCGCCGGCGCGTGGCCTCGGTCAGCATGGACCGCAAACACGGCTTCGAGCTGCCGACCGAGCCGGTGCAGCACGAGGTCCCGATCGGCGAGACCATCACGGTCGCCGAACTCGCGCAGCGCATGGCGGTGAAATCGAGCGAGGTCATGAAGACCATGCTCAACATGGGCGTGATGGCGACCATCAACCAGCCCGTGGACCAGGACACCGCCGTGCTCGTGGTCGAGGAGATGGGTCACGTCGCCAAGGTGCTGAAGGCGGACCAGGTCGAGGAAGCGCTGCAGGCCGGCATGGAGGCCTCCGACGAGGCCATGTCGCGCCCGCCCGTGGTCACGATCATGGGCCACGTCGACCACGGCAAGACCTCCCTGCTCGACTACATCCGGCGCACCAAGGTCGCGGCGGGCGAGGCCGGCGGCATCACGCAGCACATCGGCGCGTACCACGCCGAGACGCCGCGCGGCGTCATCACCTTCCTCGACACGCCGGGCCACGCCGCGTTCACCGCGATGCGTGCCCGCGGCGCCCAGGTCACCGACATCGTCGTGCTGGTCGTCGCGGCCGACGACGGCGTCATGCCGCAGACTAAAGAAGCGATCCAGCACGCCAAGGCCGCCAACGTGCCGATCGTCGTCGCGGTCAACAAGATCGACAAGCACGACGCGGACCCGGAGCGCGTGCGCAACGGATTGTCCCAGGAGGGCGTGATCGCCGAGGAATGGGGTGGCGAAAACATCTTCGTGCCCGTGTCGGCCAAGACCGGCGACGGCGTCGACCGGCTGCTCGAATCGATCCTGCTGCAGGCCGAGGTGCTCGAGCTCAAGGCGGTGAAGGACGCACCGGCGGTCGGCGTCGTGCTCGAGGCCTCCGTCGAACGCGGCCGCGGCGCGGTCGCGACCGTGCTGGTCAAGCGAGGCACGCTCAAGGTCGGGGATTCCGTCGTCGCCGGCGAGCAGTTCGGGCGCGTCCGGGCATTGTTCGACGAGACCGGCCAGGAAATCGAGTCGGCCGGCCCTTCGATCCCGGCCCAGATGCTGGGTCTCTCCAGCCCGCCGAACGCGGGTGACGAGTTGCTAGCGGTGGAAAGCGAGCGCAAGGCGCGCGAGGTCGCGCTCTATCGCCAGGGCAAGTTCCGCGACGTGCGGCTCGCCAAGCAGGCGGGCCAGAAGGCCGAGGACGTGTTCTCGCAGATGGGCGAGGACGGCAAGGGCACGGTCAACCTGCTGATCAAGGCGGACGTCCAGGGCTCTGCCGAGGCGCTGCGCGAGGCGTTGATCAAGCTCTCGACCGACGAGGTCGCCGTCAAGGTGATCGCGAGCGGCGCAGGCGGGCTTACTGAATCCGACGTGATGCTGGCAGCCGCTTCCAGCGCGCGCGTGATCGCCTTCAATGTGCGCGCGGATGCGGCCGCGCGTGACGCGATGCGCGACCAGAACGTCGAGGTGCGTTACTACAGCATCATCTACGAAGCGATCGACGATATCCGTTCTGCGCTCACCGGCATGCTCGCGCCCGAGGTCAAGGAGCAGATCGTGGGACTGGCCGAGGTGCGCGAAGTGTTCCGCTCGAGCAAGTTCGGCACCGTCGCCGGCTGCCTCGTGGTGGACGGCTACGTGCGCCGCAACAACCCGATCCGCGTGCTGCGCGACAACGTCGTGATCTTCCAGGGCGAGCTCGAGTCGCTCAAGCGCTTCAAGGACGATGCCGCCGAGGTGCGTGCGGGCACCGAATGCGGTATCGGCGTGAAGGGCTACAGCGACGTCAGGGTCGGTGACCAGATCGAGTGCTTCGAGCGCGTCGAGGTCGCGCGCCAGCTCTGAGCTGAGCCGTCATCCGATGCCGCGCGAGTTTCCGAGGGCACGCCGCATCGAGGAGCAGCTCAAGCGGCTGCTCTCCGAGCTCGTGCGCCGCGAGGTCAAGGACCCGCGCGTCGGTCTGGTGACGATCACCGGCGTCGAAGTGTCCAGGGACCTCTCGCACGCGAAGATCTACTTCACGCCGTTTGCCGGTGTCGGCGACGCCGAGTCTGCGCTGGCAGCGCTGCGGCACGCCGCCGGCTTCCTGCGCCACCAGGTGCGCAACGAGATGCGTCTGCGGGTGGCGCCCGAGCTCGACTTTTACGTCGACGACTCGGTCGAGCGCGGTGCGCGACTGTCGGCGCTGATCCACGACGCCGTCGAAGGCGACCGCCGCCGCCACGGCGACACCGAACCGGAAGGGGAATGAGCGGGCAGGCCGCGCCCATGCTCCCCACCGTCACGCGCCGGCCGGTGGACGGCATCCTGCTGCTCGACAAGCCCGAGGGCATGACCTCGAACGCGGCATTGCAGCGGGTGCGCCGCCTGTATCGGGCGCAGAAGGCGGGCCATACCGGAAGCCTCGATCCGCTCGCGAGCGGCCTGCTGCCGGTCTGCCTCGGGCAGGCGACCAAGGCGAGCGGGCTCCTGCTCGACGCCGACAAGACCTACGACGTCACGATTGCGCTCGGCGAGCGCACCGCGACCGGCGACCGTGAAGGCGAGGTGCTGGAGCGCGCCGGTGTACCCGCACTGGGCGAGGCCGCGGTGCGAGGGGCCGCGGCCGGCTTCCTGGGCGAGACCGCGCAGGTGCCGCCGATGTATTCGGCGCTCAGGCACGCAGGCCGGCGCCTGTACCGGCTGGCACGCCAGGGCGTTGAGGTCGAGCGCGAACCCCGGCGCATCGTCATACACCGCCTGGACCTGAAAACGATCGACGGTAAGCAACTGCGCTTCGAAGTCCGGTGCAGCAAGGGGACTTATGTCCGCACGCTGGCCGAGGACCTGGCCCGCGCCCTCGGAACGGTCGGGCATGTGGCGCGCCTGCGGCGCCTGGCACTCGGGCCCTTCGATGCGCCGCAAATGCACCGGCTCGCCGAACTCGAGCAGCGGGCCGCGAGCCCCGACCTGCTCGATGCACTGTTGCTGCCGGCCGACGCCGCGCTCGCCGCCCTGCCGGCCGTGCGCCTGGGACTCGCCGAGCAGGCCTGCGTGTTGCAGGGCCAGGCGGTGTTTACCGCAGGACCCGGGGGTTGCAGGGTGCGCATCTATGGGGCCGATGGCCGCTTCCTGGGCGTGGGCCGGATGAGCGGGGAAGGCCGCCGGCTGGCGCCCGACCGGATCATGATCGACCTCGGCGAAACCGCCCGGGTTTCAGCTTGAGGCGGTGGGGGGCCGCGGGTACAATGCGCGGCTCTCAAAAGGGTTAAGTGAACGAGATGCCTTTGACGAATGCACGAAAGGCCGAGGTTGTCGGCAAGTTCCGGCGCGCACCGAAGGACACGGGCTCGCCTGAAGTGCAGATCGCATTGCTGTCCGAACGCATCAACGGGCTGACCGAGCACTTCACCACGCACAAGAGCGACCACGCCTCGCGGCGCGGCTTGCTGAAAATGGTGGCACAACGCCGGCGGCTCCTGGATTACCTCAAGGCCAGCGCTCCCGAGCGGTACACCAAGGTCGTCAACGAACTTGGCCTGCGCCGCTAGCGCAGGACCGTGCCGTGTCCGTCGCCTGCGGCGGCGCGCGGCCTGACATCGGGCCTGGCCCCAGAGGAAATCCGTGAGCGTTTCCAAGCAGACTTTCACCTACGGCGCGCACAGCGTGTCGATCGAGACCGGCCGGCTGGCCCGTCAGGCGGACGGCGCCGTCGTCGTCACCATGGGCGACACCGTCGTTCTCGTCACTGCCGTCGGACGGCGCAGCGCCGCGGAAGGGCGGGACTTCTTCCCGCTGACCGTCAATTACGTCGAAAAGACCTATGCCGCGGGCAAGATCCCCGGCGGATTCTTCAAGCGGGAGGGCCGGCCCTCCGAAAAGGAAGTCCTGACTTCGCGCCTGATCGACCGTCCGATCCGGCCGCTGTTCCCCGAGGGGTTCTACAACGAGGTGCAGGTCGTTGCGACCGTGCTGTCGCTGGATCCGGAAATCGATTCCGACATTCCCTCGCTGATCGGCGCATCCGCGGCGCTTGCGATCTCGGGCATCCCGTTCTCGGGCCCGATCGGCGCGACCCGCGTCGGCTATGCCGGCGGCAAGTACCTGCTGAATCCCACGACCAGCCAGGTCAAGAACGAATCGCAGCTCGACCTCGTGGTTGCCGGCACTCGCGAGGCGGTGCTGATGGTGGAATCCGAGGCGAAGTGCCTGCCCGAGGCCGTCATGCTGGGCGCGGTGCTTTTCGGCCATGAGCAGATGCAGGCAGCGATCAAGGCGATCGATGCCCTGGCCGCAGAGGCGGGCAAGCCGCGCTGGGAATGGAAGGCTGCCGAGCCGAACACGGCGCTGCAGCAAGCCGTGGCGGCGCAGGCCAGGGCTGCGGTCTCCGACGCTTACGGCATCGTGGTCAAGCAGGAGCGCGTGGCGCGCCTGGAAGCCGTCCGCGCCGCCGCGGTGGCGGCACTCTCTGGCGGGGAAAAGCCGCAATTCGCCAAGGAGCAGGTGACATCCGAGCTGCACTCGCTCGAGTACCGCACGGTCCGTGACCGCATCCTCGACGGCAAGCCGCGCATCGACGGCCGCGACACGAAGACCGTGCGCCCGATCCGCATCGAGGTCGGCGCACTGCCGCGCACGCATGGCTCCGCGATCTTCACGCGCGGCGAGACCCAGGCGCTCGTCACGACGACCCTCGGCACCGGCCGCGACGCGCAGATCATCGATGCGCTTGCCGGCGAGCGACGCGAACCCTTCATGCTGCATTACAACTTCCCGCCGTTCTCGGTCGGCGAGACCGGCTTCCTGGGCTCGCCGAAGCGCCGCGAAATCGGCCACGGCAACCTGGCCCGGCGCGGCATCATGGCGGTGATGCCGAACCTCGAGGAATTCCCGTACGTGCTTCGGGTGGTATCGGAAGTGCTGGAATCGAACGGCTCGAGCTCGATGGCGACCGTCTGCGGCACCAGCCTCTCGCTGATGGACGCGGGCGTGCCGGTCAAGACGCCGGTCGCAGGCGTCGCGATGGGCCTCGTCAAGGAGGGTGAGCGTTTCGCGGTGCTCACCGACATCCTGGGCGACGAGGACCACCTCGGGGACATGGACTTCAAAGTCGCGGGTACCGCTGACGGCGTGACCGCGCTGCAGATGGACATCAAGATCAACGGCATCACTGCAGAGATCATGCGAGTGGCGCTCGAGCAGGCGAAGGCGGGCCGCCTCCATATCCTCTCCGAGATGAACAAGGTGCTCGACCGGGCGCGACCGCAGATGTCCGAATGGGCGCCGACCATCGTCACGATCAAGATCGACCCGGAGAAGATCCGCGACGTCATCGGCAAGGGCGGCGCGGTCATTCGCCAGATTACGGAAGAGACTGGCACCACGATCGACATTGAGAACGACGGCACCGTCAAGATCGCATCGGTGGACCAGGCCTCCGGCAAGGAGGCGCTCAGGCGCATCGAGATGATCACCGCGGACGTCGAAGTCGGCCGCATCTACCAGGGCAAGGTCGTGCGTCTGATGGACTTCGGCGCATTCGTCTCGATCCTGCCGGGCCGGGACGGCCTGGTTCACATCTCGCAGATTTCCGATGAGCGCGTCGAGCGCGTCAGCGACAAGCTCAAGGAAGGCGACATCGTGAAAGTCAAGGTGCTCGAAGTGGACCGCCAGGGCCGGGTGCGGCTGTCAATGCGGGGCGTCGCCTAGGGACTGTCCCCTCTTAGGCCCGCGACGTCGTCAGGCGCCGCTCAAGGCAGCCCGCGAGCCGCGCGGGACGCCAGTGTACGAAGGCCCAGTCCCATATCGCGGCGACCGGGGCACGCGAGAGCACGTCCGGCGGTTGCTGCTCGAGCAAGCCCAGTACCTCCCACAACTGCCGCGGGGCCGCATCCGGTTCCAGCGGCACCGCGCGCCGCGATTTTGCGAGCTTCTGCCCGTCGGGTTCGGTGAGCAGCGGCAGGTGGCCGTAGTGCGGCGTGGCAAGGCCGAGCGCGCGCTGCAGCAGGATCTGGCGTGGCGTGGAGGAGAGGAGATCCGCGCCGCGCACGACCTCCGTGACGCCCTGCAGGGCGTCGTCGACCACCACGGCCAGATGGTAGGCGGCATGGCCGTCGCGCCGCCGGATCACGAAGTCGCCGGCCTCGCGTTTGCAGTCCTGCCGTATCACACCTTGCCACTCGTCCAGGAACTCCACCGGCGCCACGCCGTCGTCAATGCGAAACCGCGTCGCATGCGGCACGGTCGCGGCCTGGGCGTCGTTGCGGCAGGTGCCGGGATAGACCGGCTCGCTGCCGGGTTCCAATGCCGCGGCGGCGAGCTGCGAGCGGCTGCATCGGCAGGGAAAGGAACGGCCCGCGGCGCGTAGTGCCTCGAGCGCCGCGGCGTAATGGGAAGCGCGCCGGGACTGGTATTCAACGCTTCCATCCCACTCGAATCCGAAGCGGGCGAGGGTTTCCAGGAATTGCCCCGCCATCCCTGGAATGCAGCGGTCATGGTCGAGGTCCTCGATGCGCACCAGCCAGCGGCCGCCCTTGCCACGGGCGCTCAGGTAACTGCCGGCGGCGGCCAGCAGGGAACCGAGGTGAAGGGGTCCGGACGGAGTCGGCGCGAAGCGGCCGCAGGGCCGCGCGTCAGCGGTACCAGTCGTCCCGGTCGCCGTACTGCTTCTCGCGGCGCTCACGCCGCTCCTGGGCTTCGATGCACAAGGTCGCGACGGGCCGCGCCTCGAGCCGCGTGACGCCGATCGGCTCGCCGGTCTCAATGCAGTAGCCGTAGCTGCCATCGTCGATGCGCGAGAGCGCCTCGTCGATCTTGCGGATCAGCTTGCGCTCGCGATCGCGTGTGCGCAGCTCCAGGGCGAATTCCGACTCGAGCGTCGCGCGGTCGTTGGGGTCGGGCGGGTTCGCCGCCTCGTCCTTCATGTGCGACATCGTACGGTCTACCTCTTCCATGAGGTCGCGCTTCCAGCTGTTCAGGATGACGCGGAAGTGGTTGAGCTGTTCGCGGCTCATGTACTGCTCGCCCTTGCGCTCGCGGTACGGCAGCACGTTGCGCGGGCCCAGCAGCAGGCTGTGCGTGCCGGTGCCTTCGTCCTCCTCATCGCCGCCGGGCCGGCGCGCCGCGGGGCGCAGCTGGATCGCTGCCAGCGCCGGGCGGCTGTCTGCGACCTGCGCGATCGTGGTGGCGGGCCGCGGCTTCAGGATCGCCGGCTCGCGCGCGACGGCGGGCTTGGCCACCGCGCGCAGCGGGGTCGCCGGGGCGAGCTTCTGAGACTTTGTCTTGTTCAGCTTGGCCGGCTTGGCCTGCGCCGCGGCGATCTTTCGCTTGCGGACCGGCCTGGCGGCCTTGCGGGCGGGCAACGCCTTGCGCGCAGCCGCCTTTTTCACGGTTCTTCCGGGTTTCGCAGCCTTCTTGACCGGCATCCAGCCCTCCGAGCCCAGCAATCGAGCGCGCGATTATAGCGCCGGTTTCCCGGCGGTCCAGTCTTGACGGCGTCGCCGCAGTGTCACAGTCGCCATCAGGGCAATGCGACGGGCGGAGGCGCGCTCCAGCCGGGCTTGCGATGTTCCGCCACCACGGTCGTGTAGATGCCGCCGCGCACGTTGAACCGGGCCTCGAGGCGCAGGAAGCGCGGCCCGAGCAGCGCGACCAGCCGGTCGGCGATCTCGTTGGTCACGGCCTCGTGGAAGGCGCCGCGGTCGCGGAACGACCAGATGTAGAGCTTGAGCGACTTGAGTTCGACGCAGAGCGCGTCGGGAACGTACTCGAGCTCCAGCGTCGCAAAATCGGGCTGGCCGGTGCGCGGGCAGAGACAGGTGAACTCCGGCATGCGGATGTGGATCGTGTAGTCGCGCCCCGGTTCCGGATTCGGAAACGTCTCGAGATCGCTGGATGGCGCGTGGCGGCTCATGCGGAGCGTGTCCCGGTCGTCGTCAATTGCGGGCGGTTAATCTACACTACGCCGAATGCGCCTTGCCAGGATCAAACTCGCCGGTTTCAAGTCATTCGTCGACCCGACCACCGTCACTTTCCCTGCCAACCTCACCGGCGTCGTCGGGCCGAACGGCTGCGGCAAGTCCAACATCATCGACGCCGTGCGCTGGGTCATGGGCGAGATTTCGGCCAAGCACCTGCGCGGCGACTCCATGACCGACGTCATCTTCAACGGCTCGCGCAGCCGCAAGCCGGTGGGCAGCGGCTCGGTCGAACTCGTGTTCGACAACAGCGACGGCAAGATTGCCGGGCCGTACGCCGGCTACGCCGAGGTCGCGCTAAAGCGCACCGTCTCGCGCGACGGTAACTCGACCTATTTCATCAATGGCTCCAAGTGCCGGCGCAAGGACATCACGCACCTGTTCCTGGGCACCGGCCTCGGCTCGCGCAGCTACGCGATCATCGAACAGGGCATGATTTCGCGTCTGATCGAGGCGCGCGCGGAGGACATGCGCGCCTTCGTCGAAGAAGCAGCCGGCATCTCCCGCTACAAGGACCGCCGGCGCGAGACCGAGAACCGCATCGCGCAGACACGGGAGAACCTTGAGCGCCTGAACGACCTGCGCGAGGAGGTGGACAAGCAGATCCGGCACCTCCAGCGCCAGGCCGGCATCGCGCGCCGCTACCAGGAGAATCGCGAGCGCCAGCGCCGGTTGCAGGCGGAACTGCTGGCGCTGCGCATCCGCGACCTCGACGGCGACCTTGCCGGCCGTCATGCGCTTGCGTCGCAGCGCGAGATCGAGACCCAGGCCACGATCGCGGCGCTGCGTGCCACGGAGGCCCGCGTCGAGCGCGCGCGGACGCTGCATATGGAGCGCTCGGATGGACTCGCGGCGGTGCAGGAGCGCTACTACCAGGCAGGCGCGGACGTGACGCGCACCGAGCAGTCGTTGCAGCACACCCGCGAGTTGCGCCAGCGCCAGCGCGCCGACCTCGAGCGCGTGACCGCGGAGCTCGCGGAATCACGAGTGCTCGTGGAGCGGGACGAGGCGCAGCTGCGGGATCTTGCCGCCTCGTTGGCTAGCGCGGAACCGGAACTGATGGCGGCGCGTGCGATCGAGTCGTCGGCCCAGACGGATCTCGCCGCGGCGGAGTCCGGGATGTCGGGCTGGCAGGAGCGCTGGGCTGCATTCAACCGCGAACTCGCGGACGCGTCGCAGCAGTCGGAGGTCGAGCACACCCGCATCCAGCAGATTGATGCCGGCCTCGCGCGCCTGTGCTCGCAGCGCGACCGGCTTGCCGAGGAACGCGCGCAGATCGAAGCGCGCGTCGCCGGCGCCCGGCCCGAAGAGTTCGCCGCGGAGGAGCAGCAGGCGCGCGATCGCGGCGCCGCGGCGCAGCGCGAGCTCGATGCGGCGCTCGAGGAGCTGGTGGCCTTGCGTGAGGCGGAGCGCCGATCCTCCGCGTCGCTCGATGCCGCCAAGGTGGAACTGCAGGCGGCGCAAGGCGAATTGCTGACGGTCGAGGCGGTGCAGAAAGCGGCGCTGGGCCAGGCGCATGGCCGAGTCGCGGAATGGCTGGGCGGCCACAAGCTGGAGCGCCGGCCGCGACTGGCACAGGAACTGCAGGTCGCCCAGGGCTGGGAGCGCGCGGTCGAGACGTCGCTCGGCAGCTACCTCGAAGCGGTGTGCGTCGAGTCCATCGAAGCAATTGCGGAGGCGGCGGACCGGCTCGATGCCGGACAACTCACGATTGCCGAGCAGGTGCCCGGCCCGACTGGCCGTGCGCCGGCCGACAGCCTGCTTGCCAGGGTGTCGGGACCTGCGGTGGTCGCGAGCCTGCTGGAAGGCATCGCCGCCGTCGACACGCTGGCGCAGGCGCTGGCGCGCCGCCGCACGCTCGGGCCGGGCCAGTCGGTGATCACGCGGGACGGGGTCTGGCTCGGCCGCGACTGGCTGCGGGTGGCACGCAGCGAGGCCGGGCACGCGGGTGTGATCGCACGCGAACAGGAATTGCGGCGCCTGCAGGAAGTGGTGGCGGCCCGCGAGGTCAAGGTCCGGGAGCTCGAAGGCGCGCTTGCCGACGCTCGAGGTCGCATCGCCGCGCTCGACGGGCGGCGAGACGAGCTGCATGCGAGCGTGAACCGGCTGCACCACGATCTGGCAAACGTGCGTGGCGCGCACGAGGCGATCCGGTCGCGGACGCAGCAAGCGGCTGAACGCGTGGCGCGGATCGCGGGCGAGTTCGCGCAGGCGGCCGCGGACATCGGCCGCGATGAGGAAGAGCTCTCGGCCTCGCGGCGAAAGCTGGAATCAGCGCGGGCGCAGCTGGAGTCTCTGGCGGAGCGCCGGCCGGTGCTGGAGCAGGAACGCGATGCATTGCGCGCGAAGCTCACCAGTGCGCGTGAACGGCATGCTGCCGTGCTCGCGGACGCGCAGAAGGCGGTGATTCGAGTCGAATCGCAGCGTTCGACGCGTGCGACACTGCAAACCAGCCTGGACCGCGTCAGCGAACAGTCGCGGCAGCAGGCCGCCCGCGGTGCCGAGCTCGAACGGCAGCTCGCGGATGGCGAGCAGCCGTTCGCGCTTCTGGAACGGCAGCTGCGGGAATTCCTCGAGCAGCGGCTCGCCGTAGAGCAGCAGCTCGCACAGGCTCGACGCGGCGTCGAGGAGGCGGACGCGCAGGTGCACGCCATCGACCTCGAACGCCAGGAGGCGGAGGGTGTCGTCGAGGCGGCGCGCGCTGCGCTCGCCGAAGTCAGCCTCGGCATGCAGGAAGCGCGAGTACGGCGCGAGTCGCTGATCGAGCAGTTCGCCGCGACGCAGTTCGACCTCGAGCAGGTGGCTGCGAATCTTCCTGGCGAAGCATCGGTCGCCGCCTGGGACCAGCAGCTTGCGGAGGTGGCCGAGCGCATCGAGCGGCTGGGCGCCGTCAACCTGGCTTCGATCGACGAACTGAAGGAACAGTCGGAACGCAAGGAGTACCTGGACCGTCAGTTCGCCGACCTGACCGACGCGCTCAACACGCTCGACCAGGCGATTCGCAGGATCGACCGCGAGACGCGCGCGCGTTTCCAGGACACCTTCGACCGCATCAACGCCGGCTTGAAGGAGAAGTTCCCGCGGCTCTTCGGCGGCGGCGCCGCCTACCTCGAGCTCGTCGGCGAGGACCTCCTGACGGCAGGTGTCGCGGTCATGGCGCGGCCTCCCGGCAAGCGCAACAGCACGATTCACCAACTCTCGGGTGGAGAGAAGGCGCTGACTGCCGTCGCGCTCGTGTTCTCGATCTTCGAGCTCAATCCCGCCCCCTTCTGCCTGCTGGACGAAGTGGACGCGCCACTCGACGACAACAACGTCAGCCGCTTCTGCGACATCGTGCGCGACATGTCCGAGCGCGTGCAGTTCGTCTACATCACTCACAACAAGACTACGATGGAGCTCGCGGGCCACCTGATCGGGGTGACGATGGGCGAACCGGGCGTGTCGCGGCTGGTTGCCGTGGATGTCGACGAGGCCGTCAGGATGGCGGCGGTCGGCTGACCGGGAGGCTGCGGTGCCGGAGTTGCGCTGGATACTGCTTGCGGCCGGCGTGGCCCTGATCCTCGGCCTCTGGTGGTGGGAGTCGCGAAAGGCACGAGCCCGGAACATTCAACCGGATTCGTGGCCGCACGAGCGGGCGGAACCGACGGTCACCGCCGAACCGCAGGCCGATCCCGCAATCGCCGAGCCGGCGCCGGTCTCCCATTACGCCCCGATCATCGAGCGCGTGCGCGCCCCGCGCCGCCCGCCGCTGATCGAGATACCCGACGACGTGGAAGTGGACGTGTCCGCATACGTTGGCAAGGAACGGAGGCTGCCGCCGGAGCCGGAGTTCGAGCCGACAGTGGAAGTCGAGATGCCCCGGGTCGCTCCGCGCCGTGCCGCGGCCGATGCGGTTCCCGCCGCAAAGGATGAGGAGCAGGACGACCATCAGCGCTCCCCCTGGATCCGCACGCAGCCGCTCGAACGGCCCGACATCGAGCCAGGTCCGGACGATGAAGAGCCCGCTGAATTTCCGACCGACCCGGTTGAGCGCCAGACCGCGGAGGCTTCGGCGCAGCGGATCGTCGCATTGCGGCTGGTGGCGCAGGGCGATCGCTGGCCGGGCGCGCAACTGCGTGCTGCGTTCGAGGCCGAGGAACTGCGCTACGGGCGGTATTCGATCTTTTGCCGCGAACGCGAGGACGGCAAGGCGCTTTTCTACGTCGCCAGCCTGTTGGAGCCGGGCTCGTTCGACGTTGCCCGCATGGACCAGCAATCGTTTCCCGGCATCTCGCTATTCGGTATCGTTCCCGGTCCGCTCGAGGCACCGGCGATGTTCGACCTGATACTGGCGGTCAGCCGCAAGCTCGCCGACCGACTCGGCGGTCAGCTGCAGGACGAGCAGGGCAGCACGCTGACGGCGCAGCGGATCCTGAATCTGCGCGAGGAGCTGGTGCACTACGAGCACCGACACAAGCGCCTGCTCCGGTACTGATGAAGACTGCCCCCGCCAAGGTGCGCCATCGCATCGAAAGGCTGCGGGCGCAGATCGAGCACCACAATTACCGGTACCACGTACTCGACGACCCGGAAATCCCGGACGCCGAATACGACCGGATCCTCGTCGAGTTGCGCGAACTCGAGGCTGCACATCCGGACCTCGTCACGCCGGAATCGCCGACACAGCGCGTCGGCGGGCAGCCGGTCGCGGGTTTTGCCGAGGTGCGCCACCGCACGCCCATGCTGTCGCTCGACAATGCATTCTCGCGGGAGGAAGTCGAGGCCTTCGACCGCCGCGTGCGCGAACGGCTCGAAATCGAAGGTGCGGTCGAATACGCATGCGAGCCGAAGCTCGACGGGCTCGCCGTCAGCCTCACCTACCGCAACGCCAGGCTGGAACTCGGTGCGACGCGGGGCGATGGCGCAGTCGGCGAGGATGTCACACACAACATTCGGACCATCCCGAGCGTGCCGCTGCGGCTCGCGGGACGCCGCTGGCCGCGCGTGCTGGAGGTACGCGGCGAGGTCTTCATGACGCTTGCGGGATTTCGCGACATGAACCGTCGTGCCGTCGAGAAAGGCGAGAAAGTCTTCGTGAATCCGCGCAATGCCGCGGCAGGAAGTCTGCGCCAGTTGGACCCGCGCCTGGCGGCGTCGCGACCGCTCGAGGTCTATTTCTATGGCGTGGGCGTCGCCGAAGGAGGCAAGCTGCCGGACCGACACAGCAGGATCCTGGAAGTGCTGCGTAGCTGGGGTCTGCGCACGTCGCCGGAGGCGCGCGTGGTGGCCGGAGTCGGCGGCCTGCTGGAGTACTTCGAGGAAACCGGCAGGCGCCGTGCCAGGCTGCCGTACCAGATCGACGGCGTCGTATACAAGGTGGACGCCCTCGTGCGGCAGCGCGAACTGGGCTTTGTCGCCCGCGCGCCGCGTTGGGCAATTGCGCACAAATTTCCGGCCGAAGAGGAGATGACGCGCGTCAAGGCGATCGAGTGGCAGGTTGGTCGCACCGGGGCGCTGACGCCGGTGGCCCGGCTTGACCCTGTATTCGTCGGTGGCGCCACGGTCAGCAACGCCACGCTGCACAACATTGATGAGCTGCAGCGAAAGGATGTCCGCATCGGCGACACGGTAATACTGCGGCGCGCAGGCGACGTCATTCCCGAGGTCGTGCGTGTGATGCTGGACAAGCGGCCTGCCCGGACGTCGGTCGTGCGACTGCCCACGCACTGTCCGGTATGCGGTTCCCTGGTCGAACGCGAAGAAGGGGAGGCGGTCGCACGCTGCACCGGCGGGCTGGTTTGCTCCGCTCAACTCAAGGAATCACTGCGCCATTTCGCGTCGAGGCGGGCGCTCGATATCGAAGGGCTCGGCAGCAAGCTGATCGACCAGCTGGTAGACGCCGGCCTCGTCAAGGATGCCGCGGATCTGTACCGCCTGAGACCCGCCGAGCTGGCGGCGCTCGATCGCATGGCGGAGAAATCGGCGGCTAACGTGATCGAGTCGATCGAGCGCAGCAAGGAAACGACGTTCCCGCGGTTCTTATTCGCGCTCGGCATCCGGGACGTCGGCGAAGCGACCGCCGAGGCCCTGGCGCGTCATTTCCGGACACTCGAGGCACTGCGCAAGGCGACGGTCCAGCAGATCGAGGGTGTGCCGGATATCGGGCCGATCACTGCGGCGCACGTTCAGGCCTTTCTTGCCGAGAAACGCAATGGCCGAGTCATCGATGACCTGCTCCGTCTCGGCGTGAAGTGGCCGGAAGCACGAAAAGTCGAAGCGCGCAGCAACGTCCTCGGGGGCAAGTCTTTCGTGTTGACCGGGACGCTGACGGCGATGTCGCGCGACGAGGCAGGAGACCGTATCCGGGAGTTGGGCGGCAAAGTCTCGGGCAGCGTTTCGAAGAAGACGGACTACGTGATCGTCGGCGAGGGCGCCGGATCCAAGCTGCGGAAAGCGAACGAACTCGGCGTGCGTATCATCGACGAGGGCGAATTCCTGAAGCTTATCGGCGCCAAGCGCTGATCAGTCGTCCCGCGGCGCCAACCGTACCGCCGGAGCCGGCGGCTCCGTCTCCACGACCATGTGCACGACGACACCGGCGCGCACCGTGTCGGGAGCCCCCGGAACCTCGTGTTCGTGGAGCCAGCCCTCGATGTCCTCGAGGAAGGCAGCCCCACGCTGGCGCAAGAGCCGGCGAAACAGCGGAATCGTCGCGGGGTCCAGTTCGAGCGCCATGGCGGAATCCTCGAAGTGCCTCGCGGCCGGTGCTACGGCGATATTGTGCTCGAGCGTCGATAGCAGGTCGTGCGCCGTTCCTCCCAGGTGTGCGATAGCCGTGGGATCGACGCCGCCCAACGTATAGCGCCTCGAAACCGCCCGGAGCGAGCCGTCCTTCAGCCGGCGCACCGCACCGACCTGCAGCAATTCGTCAAGGATGATCGCCGGGTAGATGTCGCCGCTGAACGATTGGACGAGCGCCGCGAATGATGGAGCCGGTCCGTCGACGGGGAGCACACGCGGCCGGCCCTCGCTGTCGGTGTACTCCGGGCTCTCGAACCAGCCTGCCAGTACGCGTGCCAGCCGGTTGCGCTGATAGTCCTTTTCTGCGGCCAGCCCGCCCGTCTTCCCATCGTCCGAGTTAACAATATCGCTGACGACGTGACGGTGCAGTCCTGTAATTGTAGAAATACGGGAGAAACTCGCCGATTTACCCCGCTCCCCGAGGATATCGCGAGCCGCCTGCACGAAGGCAATATTAGCGATACGCGAGAAATCATAGGTCGACAAGCCGTGACGGAGCATGATCCGTGCGAGGGGACGGAGGAGGCGGAGGGAGGCTGCAATCAGGATTGCGTTGACGCGCGACATTGTTGCAGTAGCTTGTCGACTTGCCGAGAAGTTCATATGAGTTGGCTGCTAGCAATCAGGAAGGCAGGACTGCATTCACCAATTTTATCCTGATCCGAGCACGCCAATGCAGTACAAACGTTGATTGCGCCAACAAAAATGTGGCGACAATCGAGGGCCAACAACATGTCAGCAGCGAACAACAATGGAGCGGCGAGCGATTGCCACGGCCAAGAGTTGCTCGAAAATGTGTTTCTGAGATTTACCGAGCTGCTTATGGCGGCTGGCGCAACTGTGACAATGATCCGTCAAGCGTCGACGAGAGCGCTTGCCAGCGCAGTTGAAACCAAGTCCGAAGCTGTATTTACCAACTTGGGTACGGTGCTTCGCGACTGTATGGAAGTCATGTGTACTTGGAGACGACAAGCGACCCTTGTCGATAGTCAAGGTGAACCAGCCGCTCTCGAATTGGACTCTGGCCAGACTTCATTTGCCGGATTGTGTTCCAAGGCTGGCTGCCAGCATAACTGGCAGGAAATACTGAAAGCACTACTCGATTTTGGCGCGGTAGCACACGACGAAGACGGTCGCGTCGTTTCCAGGACTCCGACTTTCCTCTTAACTTACGCAAGCGCCGGCGGACGCCTCGCAACTGACGGACTGCTAAAACAAGTCGAGGGTTTCCTTTGGACGCTTCATCGGAATGTCCGAAGTGTGTCAGGGCAGGGTAGTGCCCGATTCGAGCGCGCCTGTACTGTTTCGGTTGCGCGGGAGTTGGAACCAGTTTTCGATCGGCTGGTGCGCGCAAGGGGTCAAGAATTCGTAGACTCCATCGACGAATGGCTCGAAAGGAACGCCAGGGAACAAAGCGCCTCGGGCCAATATGTGGAGTTAGGGGCCGGCGCGTATTTCATTGATCTCGGGCCGCCCGCTGCGCGCAATCGCATCTAGCCTTAGCTAGTCCCCCGAGGTTCCAGACGGCCGGTCTGGCCCTCGCCGCACAAATGGACGTGGGGCGGGTGCTTCTATCTGTTTGAAAAATAAGCGCTAGTTCTACTAGCTCCACGATTCCGTCGCTACCCCGTCTAGCCCCCCATGACTTTGACGCAACCCGCTGGCGCGGCTCGAAAAAAGTTATGTTTACTCCACATAAGTCAAAGGCTACATTAAGTCATGTCAGTGGGTTACACGGTCAATTTAAGGCTACTCGCTGCATTTAGGTTCTTGTTGGTACCGCTGGTACGGATCCTGCTTCGCAACGGAATTTCGTTTAACGAGATATCGGAGGTCTTGAAAGGCGCGTACGCACGAGTTGCGGCAACCGATTTCGCAGTCCCTGGTCGCCCGATGTCCATATCGAGATTGTCGATTACGACGGGTATCGCGCGCAGAGATTTCGATCGGGTGCTTGGCGAAGAAGACCGACTTCGACGCGCTTTAGAGAGTAATGCGACTCGGATCGCCAATGTGCTGCAAGGATGGCACAACGATCCAGAATTCATGGGTCCATATGGTTTTCCACGGGACTTGGGCTTTACGCGAGAAGTTGGTGGAGCACTTTCGTTTGAAGATTTGGTAGCCCGATACGCATCGGACATTCAGCCGCAGTTGATGTTGGAAGAACTCATGAGAGTTGGCGCGGCAACGATTGCAGAAGAGAGCGGGATGATTCGTGTGCTGAAGCGCACGTACATTCCCGAACAGATGGCACCGGAACTCATTGAGGTATTTGCGCGCGGGGTTCGGCGCTATGTTGAGACGATCGATCACAACCTTGGAGAAACGGACGCCAGCAATCGTCGTTTTGAAAGGTGGGTCTTTCCTGACTATGGAATTCGCGAAGAAGACTGGGTGCCGTTTAGGGACATGGTGCGCGATCGCTGGCAGGAGGGGATTGAGGACGTGGAGACACAGTTTGTGCTCTTTCGCAGGCCGCGACCTGGTGCAGATCGAACGCTAAGTGTGGGTGTTGGGCTTTATCTATACAAAGATGATTTGGCGGATGACAAGAAGTTCCAAGAAATGCTGGCGAGTCTCGTAGATGAAGATCCAACTCAGGAACCAAAGCAGGGGATGTGACACTGTGAAGCTAGATCTCAAGCGGATTTCAAGCTCACATTGGATCGTTGGCGCAACCGCCACGATCTGCATTGTCAATCCTGGTGCGGCTGGAGCTGCAACGAGTTGCGATTTGCCGCGGCTAGCTTCTGATCGACCAAGCGAAGTCGACCTTTCGATTGCTGCTTACGGTTCAAGGGTTGTCGCAGTTGGGCGTGTTGACATCGTGGCAAGCGACGGAAGTGTCGAAGTTCTGGGACAGCGTGTTCAAGCGGTGGTTGGCGACGAGTTCCAAATTGGCGATTTCGCATTGGTCGTGGACTGGTCGACACAGACATCGCGTGATCGTGCACTCGAAGTGCGGCGCTTGGCAGGCCAATATGTTCCGGGCTCGAGCGAGGTTTACTTGCGATCAGTTGTCACGCAGGCAGACGCTGCTCGCGGGCAACTTCGCCTTGGCAGTGCGCACGTCAACTACGCCGCGACAGCCCTTGTGGAGAGTGCTGCGCCTTCGTTGCAAGCGCTAGAGGTCACCGTTAGGGGGGTGCAGCCGCACTTCAACGGAGTGATCGTGAGCAATTGTGCCGTCGTAGTTTCCAATGGATCATTGGGTACCGGCGGTCCTACAGCGATGGGCTCGCTGGGTACGGGCGGACCGACTGAGATGGGCTCCTTGGGTACGGGTGGACCGACGGCGATGGGTTCGCTGGGCACCGGCGGTCCGACTGCAATGGGTTCGTTGGGCACTGGCGGTCCGACTGCGATGGGCTCGCTGGGAACCGGTGGTCCGACTGCGATGGGCTCGCTGGGAACCGGCGGTCCGACTGCAATGGGTTCGTTGGGCACCGGCGGACCGACTGCAATGGGTTCGTTGGGCACTGGCGGTCCGACGGCGATGGGTTCGCTGGGAACCGGTGGTCCGACTGCGATGGGCTCGCTGGGCACCGGCGGTCCGACTGCAATGGGTTCGTTGGGAACCGGCGGTCCGACGGCGATGGGTTCGCTGCGCACCGGTGGTCCGACTGCGATGGGTTCACTGGGTACGGGTTCGCCGGTTGCCAATGGGTCCTTGGGAACAGGGCAGCCAATTCGGCAGTGAACGCATCCGCGACACCGTAGATCTTCAATGATCTGCTGAGAACTACAGGCTTTAGGCTTGTCGGCAGGCTTCGCGCCAGTCCGCCGCATGAAATGTTGGCAACTCCCGACTTGCTTTGTTGCCGTTCTCGAACCTGCCGGCCACCTTTTACGTTCGTACGTGCTTGTAGCAATTGGGATTGCTACGAGCAACACCTGACCTTGCGCTGATACCTTAGTCTTGCCAAAGCCCTCGCGATGGGCTTCTTGGGGCTGACCTCCATGCGCACAGGGCAACTTTCGCCACCGAACAGCGTGTCAATCTGCAGCGCGTCGCTGCTAGCCCTGCTCGTCTTAGTTCTGCCAACAGCATGCGGCCAAGGCCCTGAGAAAGGTGCGACAAGTCCTGGTGAACTACTCACCCTCCGCCGCAGCCTTGGCGGCCAGCCTGGTTCGCTTGACCCGCAACGGGCGGAGGATGCGTTTTCATACGACGTCCTGCGTGATCTTTACGAAGGCCTGACGGCGAGCAGCCCGGATGGCGAAGTCGTGCCAGGGGTGGCGCGAACGTGGGGGACCAGCGCCGACGGAATGACCTACACATTCAACCTGCGGTCCGACGCACGCTGGTCCAACGGCGATCCCGTTGTCGCCGGCGATTTCGTTGCCGCGCTCCGGCGTGCGCTGGATCCGGCGACTGCATCCGGTGCAGCGGACCTGTTGCGCGCGATCGAGAACGGGCCGGAGATCCTGCGCGGCGAGCGGGCCCCCGAGTTCCTCGGCGTGCGTGCGCTCGACGCGCGCACGCTGGAGATTCGGCTCACGCGCCCTGTCGCCTATCTTCCGGACATCCTCACGAATACGGTGGCCTCACCGGTCCATGCGTCACAGCTCGCGGACGCCGGCGCCTTCTCGAATCCGGACCGGACGATCACGAATGGTCCCTACCTGCTCGCCGAGTTCGTGCCGGGCGCAAACCTGAGGGTATCGCGCAACACGCACTACTGGAACCGCGCAGCGGTTGCCTATGACGATATCCGCTACGAGTTCGTGGCGGACGAGAATGCTGAGTTCACCAGGTTCCGGGCGGGCGGCCTCGACGTGACGAACAGCGTGCCCGAACAGCGATTCGAAGAACTCGCGAACGACCCGAATTCCGGACTTCAGCATCGGCCTACGCTCGCCACCTTCTACTTCACGCTCAACACCAATCGCGGTCCGCTCCGCGGAAACCCGGAACTGCGCCAGGCGCTGTCGCTTGCCGTCGACCGCAACGCGATCACGACGTCCATCACGCGCGCCGGCCAGGTTCCCGCCTATTCCTTCGTGCCTGACGGTGTCTGGAACTACGACCCGGCGCGATACGAATGGAGTGCGGCGGAGCCGTCAGGGCGCATCTCGCGCGCGCGAGCGCTCTATGCAGCCGCGGGGTATGGAACGAAACGGCCGCTGCGCCTGCGCCTCCTCTACAACCAGAACGAGCTGGTGCAGCGCGTGTGCGTGGCGGTTGCCTCCATGTGGAAAGAGGCGCTCGGCGTCGAGACCGAGCTCATCCAGATGGAATTCAAGGCGTATCTTGTCGCCCGGGCCGACCCCACGCAGTGGGACGTCGTGCGCGTCGGCTGGACGGCGGACTACAACGACGCCTCGACCTTCCTGGACACGATGCTGGAAGGAAGCCCGCAGAACTTCGGGCGTTGGCACGATGACGAATACGCCCAACGGCTGGCGCATGCGGCCACCGAGACCGATGCGGCGCGCCGGCGCGAGATGCTGCAGCAGGCGGAAGCCCTGATGCTGCAGGACTACCCGCTGCTGCCGGTCTATTTCTACGTGACGCGGCGGCTGGTCGGCGCCGCCGTGGCGCCGCCGCCGATCAATCCGATGAACCGCACCTACTCGCGCTACTTCCGTCCCGCGAACTGACGCGCATCAGGGGGTCCGCTCGATCTTCGCCCTGCCGACCAGCTCCTTAAGGTGCGCCTCGAACTGCTTCTGCTTCAGCATCGGGCCAAGCTGAGGCTTGACGGCATCGTAGGGTGGCGGCGTCGTGGCCCGCGTTTCGATCAGCCGGATGACGTGCCAGCCGAAGTCGGACTTCACGGGGGTCGCCGTGTACTTGCCTACCTCGAGCTGCTGCACGGCGTCCGAGAATGGCTTGACCATCTGGCCGGGCATGAACCAGCC
>JBQTKF010000030.1:0-4053 GCA_052386355.1 Gammaproteobacteria bacterium | reverse complement strand
TTCGTCTCCTCGTTCCCGATCCTGCTGCTGATCGGCGTGTGGATCTATTTCATGCGCCAGATGCAGGGCGGCGCGGGCGGCCGCGGCGCGATGTCCTTCGGCAAGAGCCGCGCGCGGCTCCTGTCCGAAGACCAGGTGACGGTGACCTTCGCCGACGTCGCCGGCGTCGACGAAGCCAAGGAGGAGGTCGCGGAGATCGTCGACTTCCTGAAGGACCCGTCCAAGTTCCAGAAACTCGGCGGCAAGATCCCGAAGGGCGTGCTCATGGTCGGGTCGCCCGGCACCGGCAAGACGCTGCTCGCGCGTGCGATCGCGGGCGAGGCCAAGGTCCCGTTCTTCACCATCTCCGGTTCCGACTTCGTCGAGATGTTCGTCGGCGTCGGCGCCTCCCGCGTGCGCGACATGTTCGAGCAGGCCAAGAAGCACGCGCCCTGCATCGTGTTCATCGACGAGATCGACGCGGTCGGCCGCCATCGCGGCGCCGGCCTCGGGGGCGGCCACGACGAGCGCGAGCAGACGCTGAACCAGTTGCTGGTCGAAATGGACGGCTTCGAGGGCAATGAAGGCGTGATCGTGATCGCGGCGACCAACCGCCCCGACGTGCTCGACCCTGCGCTGCTGCGCCCTGGCCGCTTCGACCGCCAGGTGGTGGTGCCGCTGCCCGACGTGCGCGGCCGCGAGCAGATCCTGAAGGTCCACATGCGCAAGGTCCCGATCGCAGACGACGTGAAGCCGTCCCTGATCGCGCGCGGCACGCCCGGTTTCTCCGGTGCCGACCTGATGAACCTCGTCAACGAGGCCGCGCTGTTCGCGGCTCGCGCCAACAAGCGGCTCGTCACGATGGACGAGTTCGAGCGCGCCAAGGACAAGATCATGATGGGCGCGGAGCGGCGCTCGATGGTCATGAGCGAGCAGGAGAAGCTCACGACGGCCTATCACGAGGCCGGCCACGCCATCGTCGGCATGAGCCTCCCGGAGCATGATCCGGTCTACAAGGTCACCATCATTCCGCGCGGCCGTGCACTCGGCGTCACGCTGTTCCTGCCCGAGGAAGACCGCTACAGCTACAGCAAGCGCCGGCTCGAAAACCAGATCGCGAGCCTGTTCGGCGGCCGCATCGCCGAGGAACTGCGCTTCGGGCCCGAGGCCGTCACGACCGGCGCGTCGAACGACATCGAACGCGCGACCAATCTCGCGCGCAACATGGTGACCAAGTGGGGCTTGTCGCGGCGTCTTGGTCCGCTGTCCTACATGGAGGACGCCGGCGAAGTATTCCTCGGTCGCTCGGTCACGCAGCACAAGCAGGTTTCCGACGTCACGGCGCACGTGATCGACGAGGAGATCCGTCTCGTGGTCGATGCCTCCTATGCCCGGGCGCGTCAGATCCTGACCGACAATCGCGACAAGCTCGACAACATGGCCGCTGCGCTGCTCAGGTACGAGACCATCGACGAGGAGCAGATCAAGGACATCATGGCCGGGCGTGAGCCGCGGCCGCCGGCCGACTGGGAAGAGACCGGCACGCCCGGCGTCGGCACCGGGAAGGCCTCGCCGGCACCGGTCATCGGGCCGCCGGCCAGCCAGACCTGAGGCAGTCGCGCCGCGTGGGCGCCATGCCAGCGACGGTGGCGCGGGACCGCGGCGGCGGGCCTTCGGCATCGGCCGGGCTCCGCTCCGGGCGCCACATCCTCTCCCTCGACGCGCCGCTGGTGATGGGCATCCTCAACGTGACCCCCGATTCGTTCGCCGACGGCGGCAGGCATTTCGAACTGCCGCGTGCGCTCGAACGTGCTCGGCAGATGGTGGAGGAGGGCGCCGCGATCGTGGATGTCGGCGGCGAGTCCACGCGCCCGGGCGCCCTGCCCGTGCCCGTGGACGAGGAATTGCGGCGCGTGCTTCCGGTGATCGAGCGGCTCGCCGCCGAACTGCCGGTCCCCGTCTCCGTCGACACGCGCAAGCCCGAGGTCATGCGCCGCGCGCTCGCCGCCGGCGCCGCGATGGTCAACGACGTCGCGGCGCTCGCCGCGCCGGGCGCGGTGGAGACGCTCGCGGATTCGGATGCCGCCGTCTGCCTGATGCACATGCAGGGCGAACCGGGGACCATGCAGCAGGCGCCGCGCTACGATGACGTGGTCGGGGAAGTGCGGGCCTTCCTGCGCGCGCGCGTGGCGCGCTGCATCGCCGCCGGCGTCGCCGCCTCGCGCATCGTCGTGGATCCCGGATTCGGCTTCGGCAAGACGCTCGCGCATAATCTCCAGTTGCTGCGGGGCCTGTCCGCGCTCGCGGCGGACGGGCCGCCGGTGCTGGTGGGAATGTCGCGAAAGTCAATGATCGGCCAGCTCACCGGCCGCGCCGCGGGCGATCGCCTGGCCGGCAGCGTGGCGCTCGCGGTGCTCGCGGCGGCCAACGGGGCAAGCATCATTCGCGCGCACGATGTCGCGCCGACGGTCGACGCGCTCAAGGTCGCCACGGCGGCGGCACGGGGTAGTGAGGCATGAGCAGGCGGTATTTCGGCACCGACGGCGTGCGCGGCCTGGTGGGCACGCATCCGATGACGGTCGAGTTCGCGCTGCGGCTCGCGGGCGCCGCGGCGCGCGTGCTGGCGCCGGATGGCGGCAAGGTGCTGGTCGGAAAGGACACGCGGCTGTCGGGCTACATGTTCGAGGCCGCGCTCGAGGCGGGTTTCGTCGCCGCGGGCGTGGACGTGCTCCTCGCGGGTCCGCTGCCGACGCCCGGCATCGCCTACATGGTGCAGCGCACGGGCTGCGACTTTGGCGCGGTGATCAGCGCCTCACACAACCGCTTCGACGACAACGGCATCAAGTTCTTCGACCGCGCGGGCGGCAAGCTCGCCGACGAACTCGAGGAGGCGATCGAGTCGCGCCTCGACGAGCCCGCGCCGACCCTCGAATCGGCGGAGCTCGGGCGCGCCACGCGCGTCGACCGCGACCGCGTGCTGTACCAGGATTTCTGCGCCTCGACGCTGCCCACGGGCATGCGTCTCGACCGCATGAAGCTCGTGATCGACTGCGCGAATGGCGCCGCCTACAAGGTCGCGCCGCGCGTGCTTGCGGACCTCGGCGCCGACATCGTGCCGATCGGGTGCTCGCCGAACGGGCGCAACATCAACGAGGGCTGCGGCTCGACCGACACGGCGCTGCTCAAGCTGACCGTCACCGGCGTGCGCGCGGATGCCGGCATCGCGCTCGACGGCGACGGCGACCGGGTCGTGATGGTCGACGAGCTCGGGCGCAGCGTGGACGGCGACCAGCTGCTCTACCTGCTGGCGAAGTCGCGCCTTGCCGCCGGCGACCTGCGCGGCCCCGTGGTCGGCACCGTGATGAGCAATCTCGGCCTCGAGGTTGCGCTCGCCGAGCTCGGTGTGCCGTTCCTGCGGGCCGCGGTCGGAGACCGGCACGTGCTGCAGTTGCTGCGCGAGCACAACGGCATCCTGGGCGGCGAAACCTCCGGCCACCTGTTGTGCCTCGACCGGATGACGACTGGCGACGGTCTGGTCGCCGCACTGCAGGTACTCGCAATCATGAAGGCGACCGGCCAGCCTCTGTCCCGTCTCGCCTCCGGCATGCGCCACTTTCCGCAGAAGCTCGTCAACGTGCGCGTCGCAAGACGCTTCGACGCTGCCGGCGACGCGCAGGTCGCGGCGGCGGTGGCGGCGGTGCAGAAGTCGCTCGGAGCCCGCGGGCGCGTGGTGCTGCGCGCCTCGGGCACGGAGCCCGTGATCCGGGTGATGGTCGAGGGCGAGGACGCGGAGGCTGTGTCGCGCCATGCCGCCGCGCTCGCCGAGGCCGTGAGCGCGGCCGCGCCCGCCGCATGAACCACAAGCTGCGCCGGCCGCTGGTCGCCGGCAACTGGAAGATGCACGGCAATCGCGCCGAGGCCGAGCGCCTGGTGGGCGGCCTGATCACGCGCGGGGCCGCGGCGGGGGCCGCCGAGGCCGTCGTATGCCCTCCCTTCGTGCACCTCGCCGACGTCGGCCGCCAGCTCGCGGGGAGCCGCATCGGGCTGGGTGCCCAGGACGTGTGCGCCGAGGAG
>JBQTKF010000029.1:0-1623 GCA_052386355.1 Gammaproteobacteria bacterium | reverse complement strand
TTCCACGGCCTCTCCGCCCACGCCTCCGGCGCGCCGCACCGCGGCCGATCCGCGCTCGACGGCGTCGAAGCGATGAACCACATGGTCAACCTGATGCGCGAGCACGTCCCGGCCGACGCGCGCCTGCACTACGTCATCACGCGCGGCGGCTCGGCGCCCAACGTCGTCCCGGACTTCGCCGAGTCCTATTACTACGTGCGCCACGGCGACCCGAAGACGGTCGACGAGATCTTCCAGCGCGTGGTCAAGGCCGGCGAAGGCGCCGCGCTCGGCACCGGCACACGCTTCGAATACGAGGTCATCGGCGGCGTGCACAGCATCCTGCCGAACGAAGCGCTTTCCCGCACGATGCTCGACAAGCTGCGCGCGGTCGGCGGCATCCGTTACTCGCCCGAGGAACAGGCATTCGCCGAACTGATCTACCCGACGCTGATCAACCCGAGCATGCCGCTCGGCTCGCAAGCAGAGGTGCAGGAGTTCACCTTCGAGCGCCCGGGCATCGGCTCGACCGACGTCGCGGACGTGAGCTGGACCATACCCACCGTCGGCCTGCGCACGGCGACCTGGGTACCCGGCACGCCTGCGCACAGCTGGCAGGCGGTGGCCGCCGGCGGTATGAGCATCGGCTACAAGGGCATGCACGTCGCCGCGCAGACGCTCGCGCTGATGGGCCAGGAGCTGTTCACGAACACGCAACTCATTGTGGAAGCGCGTGCCGAATTCGAGAAGCGCCGCGGCCCGGACTACGTGTACCGCCCGATGCTCGGCGACCGCGACCCGCCGCTCGACTACCGGCGCGGCGTGCCGGGCGGCGGCGAGGATTGATGTCCGAACCGCCGGGCGCGGCCGCCGGGCGGTTCGTCGTATGGCTTCCGCCACCAAGGCACGGCGGGCATACATTCAGGCCCGGGCCGAAAACCTCCTGAAGGGAGACCGCCATGCGCCGCCTCATGCTCGCCCTGTCTGGACTCATCGTCGCGCTGCCGCTGTCCGCCGCCGACGCGCCATCCCACATCTCCGCCGCCGTCGCGGCAGCGGAGCGCAGCGCGGCCGACCGCGAGCGCGACCTGCGCGAGAAGCCCGCCGAGCTCATGGCGTTCGCGGGCGTCCGGCCGGGCATGAAGGTCGCCGACGCGTTCGGCGGCGGCGGTTACTGGGCGGAACTGATCCATCGCGCGGTCGGCAAGGAGGGCGCCGTCACGCTGGTGAACAACCCGCCCTACTGGAATTTCGCGCGCGAGGACCAGAAGACGCGATTCGCCGACGGCCGGCTCGAGGCGATCACGCGGCGGGTGGTAGAGGCCTGCGACCTCAAGCTCGGCCGCGAGCAATACGACCTGATCCTGATGTTCATGTCCTACCACGACATCTACTGGGTCAACGAGGCCGGAGGCTGGCCGGCGATCGACACCGACAGCTTCGTCAGGCAGCTCTACGCGGCGCTGAAGCCCGGCGGCCTGCTCCTGATCGTGGACAATGCCGCGGCAGCAGGCACAGGCAGCTCGTCGGTGAACAAGCTGCATCGCATCGAGGAAGCTTTCGCGCGCCGCGACTTCGAGGCGCATGGCTTCGAGCTCGAGGCGACCTGGGACGGCTACCGGAACCCGGGCGACGACTACACCA
>JBQTKF010000028.1:0-23582 GCA_052386355.1 Gammaproteobacteria bacterium | reverse complement strand
TCGCCCGCGATGGCGCCCGTCATGGTGCGGCAGGCGCCCGCGAAGAAACGGAATACGTCCGCGACCGCCGGCATCTCGTCGTTCTGCGCGGCCATCAGAGGCTTGCCGCAGTTCTGCGATTCGAGCTTCGCGAAGCCCGCGGCGTCCGCCTCGATGCGATCCGCCAGCTTGAGCAGGATCGTGGCGCGATCCTTGGGCGGCGTGCGGGACCAGCCTTCGAAGGCATCGGTCGCGGCCGAGACCGCGGCATCCACCTGCGCGGCGGTCGCTTCCGCGACCTTGACGAGGGACTTTCCCGTCGCGGGGTCGAGGACGTCGAGTTCCTCGCCCTTGCCGGCGACCAGCTTTCCATCGATCAGCAGCTTCTTCTGCATGTCAGCCTCTCGTTTCGTTGGGGCGGGTCAGCCGGTAGGCCAGCAGGATCGGCACCAGCGTGATCAGCACGACCGTGACCGCGACCACGTTGGTGATCGGCCGCTCCCGCGGCCGGAACAGCTCGTTGAAGAACCAGATCGGCAGCGTCTTCTCATGCCCGGCAGTGAACAGCGTCACGATGATCTCGTCAAACGACAGCGCGAAGGCCAGCATTCCGCCGGCGAGCAGGGCGGTCGCAATCTGCGGCAGCAGCACGTAACGGAAGGTCTGCCAGCCGTCGGCACCCAGGTCCATGGAGGCCTCGACCCAGGACGGCGGGATCCGCCGCAGCCGCGCGATCACGTTGTTGTGCACGATCACGATGCAGAAGGTCGCATGGCCCACGACGATGGTCCAGAACCCGGACGGGATGCCGCCCAGCTTGAAGGCCGAGAGCAGCGCAATTCCCGTGATGATGCCGGGCAGGGCGATCGGCAGCACGAACAGGAGCGTGATGAATTCGCGCCCGCGGAAGCGGCTGCGCGCGAGCGCGAAGGCCGCGAGCATCCCAAGCAGCAAGGCGATCGCCGTCGCGACCGAGGCGACCGCGAGCGAGAGCTTGAGGGCGGCCCAGATGTCTTCGCGCGCGAAGGCGACCTCGAACCAATGCAGCGTCAACCCGGGCGGCGGAAACTGATAAGTCCGGTCCTCGGTCGTGAAGGCGTAGAGCAGGATCACCCATACCGGCAGGTGCAGGAAGGCGAGACCCGCGAAAGCCGCGACCTTCTGGCCGAGCGAAGCCTGGTCCCAAAGGGATCTCGGATGTCCTTCAGCGGGCCCGCGACGGAGATCTGAATCGCCTGTGGCAAGGCGCGACGACCGACGTGTACCGCGGTACACGAGGGAGGAGCAACGCTGCCACAGGCGATTCAGATCCCGCCCCATGAGGAGTTGCTGACCAAGGTGGGTTGCGTCGCGGACCGTCCGGCGCGTCGTTTCGCACCGTGGGAATATAGACATATTCCCATCGCTGCGCGCCATGCGCCGGGCGGTCGGCGGCGCAACGCGGGCCCGCTGAAGGACATCCGAGATCCCTCAGAGCGCATCGAAGGCCCCCATGCGCCGGGCGAGGGCGAGGTAGATCCCGATCAGGATGATGGGCACGACCGAGAACGCGGCGGCGAGCGGCAGGTTTCCGGCCGTTCCCTGCTGCTGGTACACCATCATGCCGATGAAATAGCCGGGAGCGCCGACCACGCTCGGGATGATGTAGTCGCCTAGCGTCAGCGAGAAGGTGAAGATCGAACCCGCCGCGAGGCCGGGAAGCGCCAACGGCAGCACCACGTGGCGGAAGGTCTGGCGCGGCCGCGCGCCGAGGTCGGCCGAGGCCTGCACCAGCGTGCCCGGCACGCGCTCGAGCGCTGCGACCAGCGGCAGGATCATGAAGGGCAGCCACATGTACACGAACACGATGAACATGCCGATGTAGGAGGAGGCGAGCGAAGGCCCGCCGATCACGGGTGTGGCGAGCGCCCCCTCGAGTGCGGGCGTCAGGCCGAAGTGGTCCACAAACCAGGAAAAGATGCCCTGCTTCGCCAGCACCAGGCGCCAGGCATAGACCTTGACCAGGTAGCTGGTCCACATCGGCAGCATCACGCCGACATAGAAGAAGGCCTTCATGCGCGGCGTCGCGTAGCGCGCCATGTAGTTCGCGATCGGGAATGCGATCACCGCAGCCGCGGCGGTGACGACGGCCGCCATTGCGAGCGTGCGCAGGATGATGTCCACGTTCGCCGGGTGGCTGAAAAGCTGGCGGTAGGTCGCGAGCGTGAGCACCGGGACGATGCGCGCCGTGAACTCGTCGATCGCGTAGAAGCTCTGCACCAGGAGCGCAAACAGCGAACCCAGGTAGATGATCCCGAGCCACAGGAGCGGCGGGATCAGGAGCAGTGCGAGATAGTAGCCGCGGCGGCCGTACAGGAAGGCGGAGGCGGACCGCAATGCCCTCATCTCAGCGCTCCGCGAGCGGCACGAGCTGCTCGCGCGACCAGGCGAGCCGCAGGCGATCGCCGTGCGCGGGCGGCTTCGTCGGAGCCCCGGTTTCCGGACGCACGGCGGTCAGGACCGCATCGCCCACGCGCACGTGCCAGCGGCTCGAGGCGCCGTGGTAGTGCACTTCCTCGAGCGTCCCCTCGCAGGAAAGCATCCCGGCAGGTGCGGGCTCGGCGACGGGGCGCACCTCGATCATCTCCGGGCGGATTGCGAAGGCTTGGTGGCTTCCCGCAATGCGCTTCGCGAGCTCGCCCTCGATCACGTTTGCGCTCCCCACGAAACGCGCCACGAAGGCAGTGCGCGGGCGGACGTAGAGCCCGCGCGGCGCGTCCACCTGCTCGATGCGCCCCTCGCGGAAGACGGCGATGCGATCCGCCATGGAAAGCGCCTCGCCCTGGTCGTGCGTGACGTACACGAAGGTGATGCCGAGCTTCTGCTGGATCGCCTTGAGCTCGATCTGCATTTCCTCGCGCAGCCGCAGGTCGAGCGCGCCCAGCGGCTCGTCGAGGAGGAGCACCCGAGGCCGGTTGACGAGCGCGCGGGCGAGCGCGACGCGCTGTTTCTGGCCCCCCGAGAGTTGCGCCGGCGCGCGGTCGGCAAGCGCCGAGAGCTGCACGAGTTCGAGCACCTCGCGCGCGAGCCGGCGCCGCTCCGCCGATCCGACCCCGCGGACCATGGGGCCGTAGGCGACGTTTTCCGCTACGCTCATGTGCGGGAACAGCGCGTAGTCCTGGAATACGGTGTTGACGTTACGCAGGAAAGGCGGGATGCCCGTGACGTCTTCGCCGAAGAGCGTGACCTTGCCCGCGGTCGGCTGGTCGAAGCCGGCGACGAGCCGCAGGCAGGTGGTCTTGCCGGAGCCCGAAGGCCCGAGCAGCGCGAAAAACTCGCCGTCCTCGATGGCGAGCGAGACCGCATCGAGGGCGCGCACCGCGCCGAAGGCACGGCTGACGCCGGCGAGCTCGATCGCCGGCGTCGTGGCCTTCACTGGCCGCCTGTCAGCGGCCGCCCATGATCGCGACGTAGTCCGTGCTCCAGCGGCTGTAGGGCACGCAATTGCCCTGCGCACAGGCCGCTTCCGGCGTGCGCCAGAACCAGATCCTGTCGAAGTCGTTGAAGCCGTTCGTTGCGCAACCCTCCGGGCCGAGCAGCGCGTTGTCCTTGCATGCCGCGGGCACGGCAGGCACCGACCCGAACCAGGACGCGAGGTCGCCCTGCACTTTCGGGCTGATGGACCATTCCATCCATTCGTAGGCGCAGTTCGGGTGCGCAGCCGTCGTCGCCATGAGCGTCGTGTCCGCCCATCCGGTCGCGCCTTCGGCGGGCACCGCGCTCGCGATCGGCTGGCCGTTTGCCTTCAGCGTGTTGACCTGGAATGGCCAGGATCCCGAAGCCACCACGCCCTCGTTGGTGAAATCCTGCACCTGGACGTTGGCGTCGTGCCAGTAGCGGTGCACCAGCGGGTGCTGCTTGCGCAGCAGTTCGAGCGCCGCCGTGTACTGCGCCTCGTTCAGCTCGTAGGGATTCTGGATGCCGAGTTCCGGCTGCTTGCTCTTGAGATAGAGCGCGGCATCGGCGATGAAGATGGCGCCGTCGTAGGCCTGGATGCGCCCCTTGTTCGCCTTGCCGTCCGGGAGCCTGCCCGGCTCGAACGCGACCGACCACGAAGTCGGCGGCTCCTTGAACACGTTGGTGTTGTACATCAGCACGTTCGGGCCCCACTGGTAGGGCACGCCGTAGTGCTTGCCGTCCACCGTGTGCCAGGCCGCATCGCGCAGGCGTTCGTCCACGGTCCCGTAGCTCGGCACGCGCGCGAGATCCACCGGTTGCACGGTGTCGCCGCGGATCAGGCGGATCGAGGCGTCTCCGGAGGCGGTGACGAGATCGTAGCCGCCCTGCGTCATCAGCGACACCATCTCGTCCGAGGTGCCGGCCGTCTTGACGTTGACCTTGCAGCCGGTCTTCGCCTCGTAGCCGGTGACCCAGTCGTAGGCGTCGTCGGTGTCGCCGCGCTCGATGTAGCCGGGCCAGGCCACGATGTCCACCTGGCCCTCCAGCACCGGCGCCGCCGGTGCTTCCGGTTCCTTCCTGCCGCAACCCGCGAGCGCGATGACCACGCCCGACGAAAGGGCGACGAAGCGCCCTGCTTGACGAGCAGCATTCGCGACCATGATGAGACCCCCGCGAATCGTTCTGGTGGGGGACCGGATTCTATTCCTGTCGCGGAATGTCGGCCACCGTGACGTCGGGCGCGATGGTGATGCGCAGCCGCCCGTATGGGGAGGCCGGCAGCGCCGCCTCTCCGCGCCTTTCAGTCCATGCGAGCGCCGAAGGGGTCAGCAGGTCCCCCTCGCGGCGGTTGTCCGGCGGCGCGCCGAGCAGGGCCGCCGGCGTGAAAACGACGAGATAGCGCCCGCGCTGGTTCCTGGGGTCAATCGCGATCGTGACCGCGAGCCCGGCCTCGCCGCCTGCCGTCGCCAGCGCAGGCTCGAGACGCGCGCCCTCGAGTCCGGTCATGTGGGTGACGATGAAGGCGTCATCCAGCAGCGCCAGCACCGGGTAGAACACGCCTTCCTTGCCGCCCTGGCGGTCGAACAGGCTCTTCACGCGCACGCGATAGGGCGTGTCGGCCTTCGGCAGTTCGAAGGCGGCGAACGGCGACAGGCCGCTCTGGAACTCGAACACGGGACTGTCCCGGTCGATGACGCGATCCGCGTATCCGCGCGGCGGCAACGCGATGAATGGAAAGCCGGACGGATCGTCGCAACAGGGCGTCGCTTCGGCGTAGAGGGCGAGGCGCGCCTCATTGCTCGCGGGGTAGGATTGCGGTGGCGCGGCCGCGCACCCGGCGCAGGCCGCCGTCAACGTCACCAGGAACCGGATTGCCACCCGCATCGAATTTGCAGGCTAGCATGAATTCCGCTTCCGTCGCGGTGGTGGGCGCGGGCCTCGCGGGCCTCGCCTGCGCGCGGCGGCTGAAGGGCGCAGGTCTGCACCTGCGCGTATTCGAGAGCCAGCGCGCACCGGGCGGGCGCATCGCGACGCGGCGCTACCAGGCGGCCTCGTTCGATCACGGCGCGCAGTACTTCACCGTGACCGGCGCCGCATTCCGTCAGGTCGTCGAGCGGGCTGTTGCGGCGGGTCTGGTCGCACGCTGGCGACCGGACTGGCCGTGCGGTGAACAGGAACGCAAGGAGCTCTGGGTCGGGGTTCCCGGCATGAGCGCCCTGCCGCGCCAGCTCGCCGAGGGGCTGGACATCGAATATGGTGCGCGCATCGTGCGCATCGAGCATGCGCGCGGCGGGTGGACGCTGCTCGATGACCGCGGCCTCGCGCACAGCGACTTCGGCGCGGTGGCGCTTGCCTTGCCGGCGCCGGAAGCGGCGCTGCTCGCGGCGCCGCACACGGCGCTCGCGGCGCGCGCCCGCGCGGTCGCGATGGCGCCCTGCTGGGCCGTGGTGGCGGCCTTCGAGGAGCCGCTCGAGGGCCTGCCGGATGCCGGCTTCACGGACGACGCGGTGCTGCCCTGGCATGCCCGCAATGGCAGCAAACCGGGCCGCGATGCGCCGCAGTCCTGGGTGCTGCATGCCTCCGCGGCATGGTCGAGGCGGGAGTTCGACACGTCACCCGCGCGCGTGCAGGAATCCCTGCTCGAGCGCTTCGCCGCGCTCGCCCGGAAGACCCTTCCGCGACCGCGGGTCTGCGACAGCCATCGCTGGCGCCACGCGCGCGTCGAGACTCCGGTCGGCGAATCTTTCCTCTACGACCGTGCCGCCGGCATCGGCTTCTGCGGCGACTGGTGCCTGGACGCGCGCATCGAGGCCGCATTCCAGTCCGGGGACGCCCTGGGCGCGGAACTCGCAGGGGCGCGCACTGCCGAAGGCTCCGGTAAAATCCGGGGCAGCCGATGAATCCTCGCCATACAGTATTCCCGGCCGTCGCGGCCGTGCTGGCGCTTGCCGCCTGCGCGGGCGGCGCGCGGCCGAAGACGGAGTCCGAGAGCATGCCGCCGACCGCGCCCGTGCCACCGATCGCCGCCGTGCGGCCTCACGAGGTCGACTCGCCGAACGGCAGGCGCGTGGACGAGTATTACTGGCTGCGCGACGACACGCGCTCGAACCCGGAGGTGCTCGCCCACCTCGAGGCGGAGAACGCTTACAAGAAGACGATGACCGCGCACACGGCCGCGCTCGAAGACCGCGTGTACGAGGAGATCATCGCGCGCATCAAGCAGGACGATTCGACCGTGCCCTACCGCAAGCGCGGCCACTGGTACTACACCCGCTTCGAGACGGCGAAGGAGTACCCGATCTACGCGCGCAAGGCCGGAACCCTGGAAGCCCCCGAACTGGTGATGCTGGACGGCAACCAGCTTGCCGAGGGCCACGACTTCCACCAGGTCGGCGCGCTCGCGGTCGCGCCGGACAACCGGCTGCTCGCCTGGGCCGAGGACACGGTCGGCAGGCGCCAGTTCGTGGTTCGCTTCAAGAACCTGGAGACCGGCGAACTGCTGCCGGACCGCATCGAGAACGTGGATCCTTACCTCGCCTGGACCGCCGACAGCGGCAGCATCCTCTATGTCGAGAAGCACCCCGAGACGCTCCGAGGATGGCGCGTGCGCCGGCACGTGCTCGGCACCGATCCCGCGCAGGATGCATTCCTGTTCGAGCAGGAAGACGAGAGCTTCTACACTTCCGTCGGCAAGTCCAAGGACGAAAAATACCTGCTGATCACTTCGACCAGCACGGTATCGACCGAGTACCGCTACGCCGATGCTGCCGATCCGGCGCTGGAGTTCCGCGTGTTCCTGTCGCGCGAACGCGACCACGAGTACCACGCGGATCACTTCGACGGCCGCTGGGTGATCCGCACCAACTGGCAGGCGCCGAATTTCCGGCTGATGGAGGCGACGGTCGGCGAAGAGGGCGACCGAGCGAACTGGCGCGAGCTCGTGGCGCACCGCGACGACGCCTTCATCCACGGCTTCGACGTGTTCAGGGATTTCCTGGCGATCGAGGAGCGTTCCGGCGCGCTGCGCAAGATCCGCATCCGTCCGTGGAGCGGCGGCAACGACTTCTTCATCGCCGCGGACGAACCGGCCTACACGACCACGCTCGGGCAGAACGCCGAGATCGACACGCAGATCGTGCGCTACGACTACGAGTCCCTGACGACGCCGCCGACCGTGTACGACTACGACATCACGAGCGGCGAGCGCCAGCTGATGAAGCGCATGCCGGTGCTCGGCGACTTCGACCCGGCGAATTACCGCTCCGAGTTGCTGTGGGCGACGGCGCGCGACGGCACCCGGGTCCCCGTATCGCTGGTGTACCGCACGGGTTTCGAGCGCAACGGCACCGCGCGGATGCTGATGTACGGCTACGGTTCCTACGGCCTGTCCATGGACCCCTGGTTCTCGGTGTCGCGCCTGTCACTGCTCGACCGCGGCTTCGTGTTCGCGATCGCGCACGTGCGCGGCGGCCAGGAGATGGGCCGGCGCTGGTACGAGCAGGGCAGGCTCCTGAACAAGCAGAACACGTTCACCGACTTCATCGACGTGACGCGCTTCCTGGTGGAGCAGAAGTACGCGGACCCGGAGCGGGTCTCGGCGATGGGCGGCAGCGCGGGCGGCCTCCTGATGGGCGCGATCGCGAACATGGCGCCGCAGGACTACCATGCGATCGTCGCGCAGGTGCCCTTCGTGGACGTGGTGACGACCATGCTCGACGAGAGCATCCCGCTCACGACCAACGAGTTCGACGAGTGGGGCAACCCGAAGCAGAAGCAGTTCTACGACTACATGCTGTCGTACTCGCCTTACGACAACGTGTCGGCGCAGGACTATCCCGCGATCCTCGTGACCACGGGGCTGCACGACAGCCAGGTGCAGTACTGGGAACCCGCCAAGTGGGTGGCGCGGCTGCGTGCGCGCAACACCGGGCCGGAGCCGGTGCTCTACCGCACCACGATGGAAGCGGGTCACGGCGGCAAGTCCGGCCGCTTCCAGCGCTATCGCGAGATCGCCGAGGAGTACGCCTTCCTGCTCGACCAGTCGGGCATCCGGGAGTAGCGTGAGCGCCGGCAGGGTCGCGCGTCTGCTCGGCCGCGCGGTCAATGTCCGGCCGGACGAGGTCCCCGGCCTGCTCGCGGCCTTCGGCTACCACTTCCTGCTGTTCACGGCCTACTACATCCTGCGGCCGATCCGCGACAGCATGGGAATCGCGGGCGGCGTCGAGAACCTCGACGACCTGTTCGGCTGGACGCTCGCGGGAATGCTGGCCGCAGTGCCGCTGTTCGGCTGGGTCAGCGGCCGCTTCCGCCGCGCGCTGTTCCTGCCATGGACCTACCTGTTCTTCATCGCGCAGCTGGTCGCCTTCTGGGCCTTGTTCAGGTCGCTCGAGGACGACGCCGCGACGGCGCGAGTGTTCTTCGTCTGGGTGAGCGTCTTCAACCTGTTCGTGATCTCGGTGTTCTGGAGCTTCATGGCGGACCTGTTCGACAAGGAGCAGGGCAAGCGGCTCTTCGCCTTCATCACGGCGGGCGCGAGCGTGGGCGCGATGACGGGCTCGGGCATCACGGCCTTCCTCGCGGAATCGGTCGGGGAGGTGGACCTGCTGCCGGTGTCGGCCGCGATGCTCGCTTCGACCATCCTCCTGATGCGCTTCCTGCTCGGGTGGAGTGCGCGCCGCGAAACGCGCGGCGAGGGATTCGAGGAGCGGCCGATCGGCGGCAATCCGTTCGCCGGGCTCAGGCGCGTGTTCAGTTCGCCCTATCTCTCGGGCATCGCCGCCTTCGTGTTCCTGATGGCGGCGGTCAACACCTTCCTGTACTTGCAGCAGGCGGAGCTGCTCTCCATCCACTATCCCGACGGGGCCGCCCGCACCGGCTTTCTCGGCCGGATCGAGCTCGCCATGAGCGTGATCACGCTGCTGCTGCAGTTGTTCGCGGTCGGGCGCCTGACGCAGCGCGCGGGCGTCGCCGCCATGATCGCGGTGGTGCCGCTCTTCGTCCTCGCCGGCTTCCTGCTGATCGCCGCCTCACCCACGCTCGCGACGCTGGTCGGCGTCTTCATCGCGCGCCGCGTCGGCCAGTACGCGATCGTGCGGCCCTGCCGCGAGATGCTCTACACCACCGTGGACCGCGAGTCTAAGTACAAGGCCAAGAACGTCAACGACACGCTGGTGTACCGCAGCAGCGATTTCGTGGTCGCGAAGGGCCACGATGCGATTGTCTCGGCGTGGCAGGCGAGCCTGTCGGGCATCGCGCTGGTGGGGGCGGGCGTGGCCGCGCTGTGGGCGGTGGTCGCATTCGGCCTCGGCCGCGCGCACGAGCGCATGGCCGGCAGCGGCGCCGGCGCGGAATCCACGCGGGGCTGATCAGTCCTCGATCTGGAACTTGACGCGTGCGCCGACGCGCTGGTCGACGGCTGCGCCGTTGACCATGTACGGCTCGTAGCGCCAGCGCGAGATCGCCTGGAGCGCCGCGCGCTCGAAGATGCCCTCTGGTTCGGCGGCCTTCACGACGGCATCCCGCGTGGTGCCGTCGGCAGCCACGGTGTACTCGACGTCCACCCAGCCCTGGATGCCCCTGGCGAGCGCACGTTCCGGGTAGGTGGGCGCCACGGTGCGCGTGCGGCGCAACTGGCCTTCCGGCACGACGGCCGGCTTGCGCGCGGCGGCCGCGCGGGCGCTGCGAATCGCCGCAATCTCGGTCGTGATCGGGCCGACCTCGGATTCCGGCGCGCCGGCGTCGGCTGCGGCCCGCACCAGCGGTTCCGCCCGGTCCGGGCTGCCGGCGGCGATCAGGTCCCGTGCGCCCGTGAGCGCACTGGTGTGGAACAGCGTCGTGGTGTCGGCGAGGCCTTCGAAGGCCGGGTCCGCCGCCCGCAGCAGGTCGATGTAATGCCTCGCGCTGTCGCCCGAGGGCTCGATCAGGCGGCCCTGCGCGATGCGCTGGTTGGCGAGCACCAGGAGCTTGGCCCGGTCGGCGCGCACGTTGGTCACGCGCGCGGCCTCGATGTCGGCCCGCAGCACTGCGATCTCCGGCTGGTTCACGTCGAGCGCCACGGCCTGCGTCACGAGCGTGCTGGCGTCGTCGAGCCGGCTCTCGCGGATCGCCTCGCGCGCGCTGCGCTGGAGCATCCCGGACAGCGTCTGGATGCCCTGCTGCACGCCGGCATCGGCGGGATCGAGCTTGCGTGCGGCCAGCAGGTGGACGTGCGCGCTGTCCCTGCCGCCGACCAGGCGGCCGCTCTTCATGCGGTCGCCGGCGAGCTGCACCAGGCTTTGCACGCGCGCGACGTCGGATTCCGGGACGGCGGAACCCGCCATGTTGGCCGCGGCGGACTTGGCCTGTGATTGCGGCACGGTGCGGTCGCGCTCGCGCTCGAGCTGCATCGCGAAGAATTCGAGGCGCGGGTGGGCAGGCCGCGCGGAGCGGGCGGCGTCCACCGCGCTCGCGAGACGCGCGACGTCCTGTTCCATCAGTGCGCGCTCGGCCTGCACCAGGAGCTCGTCGGCCACGCTGTCGATGCCGCGCTGTGCGAGGCGGTTGCCCGGATCGAGTGCCAGCACTGCGCGATACAGCTCGAGCGCGTTCTGTTCCGGCGGCTCGACCAGCCGGCCCTGCGACAGGGCGAGGCCCGCCATATCGAGCAGCTGCTGCACGCGCGGATCCTGGCTGGCGTCTGCGGCCGCGACCTGGGCGGGTTCGTCCTCGGCGAACATGCCGTCCCAAGGCTTCCACTCCATGAGGCCCCAGACGATGAGCGCGAGCGGGATCAGGAGCAGACTGCGGCGCGACCAGCGGCGCACCAGCGCCGGGTCGAGCTTGAGCTTCGGCAGTTCGAGCTTCGGCAGGTCGAGGCGCGAAGGATCGAGCACCGCGTGCGTACCGGTGATCGCCGTCGAGGAAGCAATGCGACCCGCGGCGGGCAGGTCCGTGGGCGGCTTGGAGCGGCGCTGGGTCGCGTCCACGAAGTTGCGGATGCGCTCCGCCGAGGCCGGTTTGTGCAGGAACCGGAAGATCGCGCCCGAGGATACGAGCGGCGCCAGCAGCGCCTCGTCGTCGCGGCGGCCCGCGACGATGATCGCGAGGTCCGGGAACTGCTTGTGGACCTGGTTGACGAGGTCGCGCGTGTCGTGGTCGGCGAGCGACGAGTCAATCAGGAACACGGCGTTGCCGGCGGCGACCATCAGGTCGGCGGCATGCGACACGTCGTCGGCACGCCAGACGCGGTGCGAGCCGGCGAGCGAATCGCGCAGCAAGTCGATCAGTGCGGGATCGGCCGACAGCACAATGACGTTCGCGTTGCCGGGGCGGGGCGCGGACGAATGCGTGCTGGCATCGGTCGCGCTGGCAGCGGAAGTGGCGGTTGCCGGGGTCGCAGCCGGGGCGGGCGCTGTCGGAGCGTGCGCGACCGGTGCAGCTGCAATGGGTGCAGGTGCGACGGGTACAGGCGCGACCGCGGCAGGCGCGGCCGGTGCTGCGGCACGCGGCACCGCCTTGGGCACGGAGTTCAAGGGCGGCAGCGGGGCTTTCGGCGGCGCCGGCGCTTTCGGCGGCGCCATCGATTTCGGCAGCACCTGCGGCGGATGCGGCTTGGCGACGGGCGGCGGAACGGTGCGCACGGCCTGGGGCGCTGCGGGCTTCACCGCGACCGGCGCGACGGGCGGCGGCGGCGGCCGTGCGGAAATGTGCCTCGGTGTCGGCGCGTTCACGACGGCGGGCGCCGGCGGAGGCGGCGGCGCAGCCGCCGCTGCGAACTTGTCGACTTCATCCGGCGCAATGGGATCGGGCGCATCATCGCCCGGCTGCAAGTCCGTGTAATCGATGATGACGGTGTCGGCGAAATCGTCTTTCTTGGTCGGTTCCACGGCCCCGGACTCGCGCAAACAACCCCCGCCACCGGCGGGACTGCCGATGACGCATAGCTACCGGTAATCTTTGACAAAACGCGTCGTGGCGAACGAGACACAGGTCGCGTTTCGGCACGGGTCGACGTGACGGACTTCGAAAATCCCCACGGCGTCCGGGACTTGCAAAAACCATCGCCAGGCGGCTTCCGGAGGGCATTTCCGGCGTTGCCGATGCGCCACAAATGCGGCTGACCCTTCGAATTTCGCCGAATTATGTGAATCTCGACAGGAGGCCGACCGGCCAAGTATGGTGTTCCGGCCCTGCGGGGGCGGGGGGCTGCGAGCCGGGAGTCGCGGGTATTACACGGCAAATCGCATTCGTTTCAAGCTTGCCGCTCGAGCATCACCATCAGCTCGAGGCACTCCTGTTCTTCAATGGCCGCCAGGACCGCGTCCGGCACGGCATCGTCACCGCGATCGATCGCTACGGCCCTCCGGAGATCGTCACCGAGGGGAATTCGTTGCGCGTGCGCGTCGCCGGCCCTTCGGAAACCCAGGTTTTGTTCGCCGTAGAGCGTGAAGGCAAGGTTTCCCGCCCCGTGGGTCTGGTGCTCTACGTGCGCGACAGCTTCGAGCGCATCACCGTCCTGCATCTGGTCGTGGCCGAGGGCTATGCCGTCGGCGGGCCACATGCGAAGTACAACCTGCTGCTTCGCCTGGTGCAGGCGGTCAAGCGCGTGGCGCGCTGCACCTCCGGCATCCGCCACGTCGAACTGCTTTATTCCCAGAAGCAGAAGCCCAGGCACCGCCCGCACCGGCCGCGCGCCGCCTTCGCCTGAACTGCGCGCTCGCGGTTAAGATGTAACCGCACCCCGCCGCAGGAGATCCACATGATCCGGACCCTGATTCCGTTGTTCGCGGCTGCATGGCTCTTGCCGACGCCGGCCGCTGCCGACGTGAACCCGTCGAGGGAGGAACTCGACGCCGACGTGCGCGAGGCCGTCGCAGAACTCTACAAGCATTCATCGGCGGCGAAGGAGCTGGCCGGGCGTGCCGCAGGAATGCTGGTGTTCCCGAAAGTCGTCAAGGGCGGGATCGGCCTTGGGGGCGAGTACGGCGAGGGCGCGCTGCTGGTCGGCGGCCGCACGATCGCCCATTACAACATCGTCTCCGGCTCGATCGGGTTCCAGCTCGGGCTGCAGCAGAAGAGCCAGGTGATCCTGTTCATGACACAGAGCAAACTCGACCGGTTCCGGAAGAGCAAGGGCTGGAAGGCGGGCGTGGATGGCAGCGTCGCGCTCGCGACGCTAGGCGCGGGCGGGCAGATCGACACCGAAACCGCCAGGAAGCCGATCATCGGCTTCATCTATTCGAACAAGGGCCTGATGTACAACTTGACGTTCGAAGGCTCCAAGATCACCAAGATCGACAAAAAATGAATGGAAACAAATAGGGGACGCACCCCTATTTCCTATTTCGAAAGCCCACCGGTCAGCACCAGGCGCATCGCGGTTTCGACCGGCATGTCGAGCGGCTCGACGTTGGCACGCGGCACGAGCGCCGTGTAGCCGCCGATCTGGTAGCTCATCGGGAAGTACACCGCGATCAGCCCGTCCTCGCGGCGCACGATGCCGAGTTCGGAGGCGTCGTCGCGCGTGACGAAGCCGACCACACGAGCTTCCCCGAAGGATGCGAGCACTACCCGCCGCAGGTCGCTCTTCCTGCCGCCCGCGGGGAACAGCTTGAGGAAATCGCGGCTTGCGCCGTAGATCGTCTTGACGATCGGGATGCGGTCGAGGATGCCCTCCCAGTACGCCAGCACCTGGCGGACGATCAGGGCGTTGACCAGCGTGCCGGCCGCGAGCAGCAGCGCGAGCCCGGCGGCGATGCCCATGCCGGGCAGGTAGTACTGCTCCGGCAACACGAGCAGGATCGGCCGCCTCAGCAACCCCTCGGCCGAGCTGCCGAGCCACCACAGAAGCCACACGGTGAGCCCGATCGGCAGCACCACCACCAGGCCGCGCAGGATCGCACTTCTGAGCTTGCGTAACATACGGATTCTCCTGGCGCGGGCGCGCCGATCATGCGCCCATGATAGCGGCGCCGCGGGTGCAGCCCGTAGGGTTATCATCGGCAACGGGAGCCGGCGGCGTGGCTCCGGAAGGAGAATGACATGACGGTTGCAAAGATCAGTGAGATCACCTCGACGTCCGGCAAGAGCTTCGACGACGCGATCAGGAAAGGCATCCAGCGCGCCGGCAAGACGCTCAAGAACCTCACCGGCGCCTGGGTCGCGGACCAGGAAGTGTTGATCGACAAGGGCAAGGTGAGCGGCTACCGCGTGCGCCTGCGCATCACCTTCGTGCTCGCGGACTGATCGCTTGCGCGCAATCCTGCTCGCGACAATCGGTGCGCTCGCCGCATTCGCGGCGGGCGCGGCAGACGTCGCGATCATCGCGCCGCGCGCGCTGGTGGAACGGCTCGCCTGGGGAGATCAGTCGCTGGTCGTGCTCGATGTGCGCACCCCCGAAGAGTACCGGCAGGGCCACGTCGCCGGTGCGCGCAACATCCCGCACACGGAACTGCCCTCCCGCCTCGCGGAACTCGAGGATGCGCGCGACGCCGACATCGTGGTGTATTGCAGGAGCGGCAACCGCACCAAGATCGCACTCGATACGCTCGACAAGGCCGGGTTCAGGCGGCTCTTGCACCTCGAGGGCGACTGGCAGCGCTGGGACGCCGAAGGGCGCCCGTCGGTGAAGCCGCAACCCTCGCAGTAGACGGGGCAGCCCCATGGGCTGGCGCATCCTGGCCGATGCGGTGCTGTTGCTGCACCTCGCCTTCATCCTGTTCGTGGTGCTGGGCGGGGTCCTGGTGCTGCGCCGGCCCAATCTCGCCTGGGTCCACCTGCCCGCCGTGATCTGGGGCGCCGCGATCGAATTTTTCGGCTGGAGCTGCCCGCTGACGCCGCTCGAGAACCGGCTGCGGGCGCTCGGCAGCGAGGAAGGCTATTCCGGCGGCTTCATCGCGCACTACCTGCTGCCCCTCATCTATCCCGCGGGGCTCACGCGCGGCGTGCAGCTGGCGCTCGGCGCGTTCGTCGTCGCGGTCAATGTCGCGGTGTACCTGTTGCTGTGGCGCCGGCAGGCAGGAAAAACCGGCTAGACGAGTTCCTGGACCGCGACCACGATGCAGCCCGGCCCGCCGTGCACGCCAAGCGCGGTGCCGAGCGGGATGACCGGCAGGAATTCCGGCTCGCGCAGTCCCTTCTGCAGTTCCTCCCGCACGAGGGCTGCGCCTTCCGGCGCGTTCGCGTGCGAGATGCCGATGCGCCAGCGCCTTTCAGGGTCGAGGCGCCGGCGCAGGTAGCGGCCGAAGCGGCGGTAGGGGTGCCGGCGCCCGAACAGCGCGCCGCCGACGCCGACGCTGCCATCGCCGCGCACCGCGAGGATCGGCGAGACGCCCAGGAAATCCGCCATCCGGCCGGCCCAGCGCGGCACGCGCCCGCCGCGCACCGCGAACTCGAGCGTCACCAGGCAGCCCCAGGTCCGGGTGCGCGATCGCGCCGCCGCCGCGGCTGCCCGCACCGCTTCGAGGTCCCCGCCCGCGGCCGCAATTTCCGCCGCACGCATCGCAATCAGGCCCTGGCCGAGCGCGGCGGTGCCGGAATCGAGCGTCTCGATGCGAGCGCGGCTCTGCGTGCGCGCGGCCGCGGTCTCGGCGCTCTGGAAGGTGCCGCTGACGCGTGCGGTCAGGCCGACATAGAGGACGGCGCGATAATGCGAACCGAGGAACTCGAACGCACGGCGGAAGTCGCCCGGCGGCGGCTGCGAGGTCTTCGGGTGCACCGGGTTCACGGCGAGTTCCCGGAAGAACTGCTCGGGCGACATGCCGATCTTGTCGAGGTAGCTGTGCGTGCCGAAGTGCACTCGTACCGGCACCACGTGGATGTCGAACGCCTCGAGCACCGCTTCCGGGAGGTCGGCGGCCGAGTCGGTGACGACGGCCACCTGCCGGCGCGACTCGTGGTGCGCCATTTCCTGCTGGCGCTGCATGTCGTCGGCCTTCTCGCCGCTGACCGCGCCAAAGCGCGCCGCCAGCTCAAAGAGCTTCGCGGGCTCGTTCAGGTGCAGGTGCAGGCGCACCTTGTTCTGGGTGCCCGCCACGACGAGGCTCGAGCCGAGTGTCGCGGCCTGTTCGCGCAGCTTGCGGCGGTCGATGGCCGTGCCGGTGATCGTGCATTCGGTGCACCAGCGGTGATCGAGCGTCTGTTCCGCGCCCGCGGCCGCCTGCTCGTCGCGCACGATCTCGATCACCGCATCCTGAGGCGGCGCGATGCCGGTCTCGAGGTAGTCGTGCATGCCGGAGACGAGTTCGACGAAGCCGGCGGCGCCCGCGTCCACGACGTTGGCGCGACGCAGCACGTCGAGCTGCTCGCGCGTCGCCTCGAGCGAGCGGTGCGCGGTCGCGACCGCATCGCGAAACAGCGCGCGGAAATCCCTCGCGCCGCCCCGGACGGCGCGCTCGGCCGCGGCCGCGAACTCGGAGAGCACGGTCAGGATGGTGCCCTCGCGCGGCTCGGCGAGCGATTCGCGCGCATAGGCGGCGCCGCCGCTGACCGCGTCGGCGAACGCCTCGGCCGTCAGTTCGCGCAGGTGGCCGGCGCGGTCGCCGACCCCCAGCAGGAACTGCGCGAGGATCGCGCCGGAGTTGCCGCGCGCACCGTCGAGCGCGGCGTCCGCGACGCGCGTCAGCGTCTGGCCGGCGTGGGCGTCGGGCGCGCGCGCGAGTGTCGCGAGCACGGCCTGCAGCGTGAGCGCGAGGTTTGTGCCGGTGTCGCCGTCGGGCACCGGGAACACGTTGATCTTGTTGATGAACTCTTCTCGCGAGATCAGCCGGTGGATGCCGGTGCGCAGGGCGTCGGCAAGCTCCGTGCCGCTCAGCGCGAGGGCGGGCAGGACGGCGGCATTCATGCGACGGGGTTTGGCGTGGCTCAGTTCCGCGGCAGCAGGTAGCGCTGCCCGCGGTGATTGATGACCGCTCCGTCGCGCGTGATCTGCTCGACCATGGGCCCTTCGGCGAGCGCCATGCCCTCGGTGTAGCGCCGGCCGTTGATGAAGACCGCCCGGCGCGCCGGGTCGTCGGCGTAGATGTGCAGGTCCACGCTGAGATCCGGCAATCCCGCGGGCTGCTGCGGCAGCGTCGCGACCGCAGGCGGCGGAGCGCTCTCATAGGTGAGAGATCCCGCGGCTGGCGCATCCGGCAGCAGTGTCGGATCGGGTGCCTCCGGCGCGCGCGATGCCGGAATGTCCCCGGGTGCGGGTTCCTGCGCGTCAGCGCTGCCAGCAGGCCGCGCGGGCGGCGCTGCGACCGGCACCGCGGCGCGCACCGTGGCGGATGCGGGTTCCGCAGCGGCAAGCACAGGCGACACCGTCGACGGAGCAGGGGAATCCCGCAGCAGGAACCAGGCGAGCACCGCGGCATTGACCGCAAGCAGCAGCGCGATCGCGACGAGCGCCGCGGGCAGGCGGCGGTCGTCGCGCGCGACGGGCAATTCCGCGATCGAGGGACCGCTCTGGCGCTGGCGTTCGAGCTCGGACTTCCGGAGCGCGTCGAGGATGAAGCTCATGCGCCGGCCTGCGCTGGCGCGCCCGCGAGTGTCGGCGTGCCGGGAGCGCCGAGTGCGGCATCGAGGACGAGCTGCGTCTGCACGCCCGCGATGCCGTCGACGGAGAGCCGGCGGCTGCGCTGGAAATCCTCGACCCGTCGCTCGAGCCCGGCATCGAACAGGTCGTCGTCGGGCGCAGCCTCCGCAGACCCGCCGTTCAGTTGCTCGAGGCCCTGCCGCAGCCAGCGCACGTCCGGCCCCCGCATCCCGGCGCGCAGCGGGCGCAGTCCGTCCGGTTGCGGACGCCACAGCACGAGGAACTCGCCGAACCAGTAGTCTGCGAGTTCCGCCACCGCGACCACTGTCTCGCGCTCGCCGATGAGGAGTCGCGCGCGGCCGCCTTCGAGACCGGCGAGCACAACCTGGCGTGAATCGCCGCGATCGTCCACGAGCGAGAGAATGGCGGGCCGGTTGATCAGCTTGAGTTGCGCCAGCGAGCCGCGCTGGAACACGCAGGCGAGACCCTGCGCATCCGCCTGTGCGCAGCCGTTGCCCGGGGGCTCGTACCCGGCGCCCCAGAGCGCGGAGAGCCGCGCGAATGCCGCGTCCATCGTGGTGGCCGCGACGTCCATGGCGAGCTGATCCGCGAGCGAGGGCGGCGGTTCAGGCTGCGGCTCCCCGACTTCGGCCAGTGCCTGCTTCGTCGCGGGAGCTGGATCCGGCGGCGTCACCGCCTCGGGCAGCGAGCGCCACATGAAAAATGCGAGCGCGGCCGCGCCCGCCGCGGCGCCCGCGATCGCGATGCCGCGCAGCCAGGGCGGCAGCACCGGCCGCCCGTAGACCTCGGCGGCGGCGCGGCGCACCAGCGGGGCGGTGACGCGATGCTCCTCGCGCGTGTAGGCGCCGAGCAGCGCGCGGTCGGCGACGACGTTGATGATGCGCGGGACGCCGCCCGACAGGCGGTGCAGTTCGCGCTGCGCGCCCCGGGTGAAGAGTTCCTGCGTTGCGCCGGCGACACGCAGGCGGTGGCGGACGTAGGCGACGGTTTCCGGCGCGCGCAATGCCTCGAGGTGATAGCGGCCCGTCACTCTCTGCGCGAGCTGGCGCAGCTCCGGCTGCGAAAGCACGGCGCGCAGCTCCGGCTGGCCGATCAGGATGATCTGCAGGAGCTTCTGCGTCGCCGTCTCGAGGTTGGTGAGCAGGCGCACCTGCTCGAGCACGTCGGCGGAGAGGTTCTGCGCCTCGTCCACCATCAGCACGATGCGCCGCCCGCGGCCGTGCGCGTCGAGCAGGGTGTGCGTCAGCAGGTCCACCAGTGCCTTGACGCTGCCTGCGGAACCCGCCGGCACGTGCACGTGGAGCTCGTCGCAGATGCACTGCAGGAACTCGGCGGGCGTCACGCGCGGGTTCAGGATCAACGCGACGTCGCAGTGCGGGGGCAGCTGTTGCAGCAGGCTCCTGAGCACCGTGGTCTTGCCGGTGCCGACCTCGCCGGTGAGCTGGATGAAGCCGCCGGCCTCGCTGATGCCGTAGGCCAGGTGCGCGAGCGCCTCCGCGTGGCGCTCGCTCAGGTACAGGTAGCGCGGGTCCGGCGTGATCGCGAACGGCTTTTCGTTGAGGCCGAAAAAGCTCGCATACATAGATGGTCAGGATGATAGCGCCATTTCACCGGTCGCTGCCGCGCCGGATGGCGTCGTCGCCGAAGCGGCCGTGAATGCGGTCGAGCGCATCGTCGAGACGGCGGGCCCCGGCAATCTCGGGGCTCGCGAACAGGTCGAGCTGCTGCTCCGGCTCCAGGTCGCTGACGCCGACGCCGAGCAGGCGCACGGCGGCGCGCGGCTGCTCCTCCAGCCACCGGCCGAGCAGGTCGGAGGCCACCTGCGCGATCAGGCGCGTTTCCTGCGTCGGCGGGTTGAAGCTCTTCTGGCGTGTATAGGTCTCGAAATCGCGGCGGCGGATCTTGACGCTGACCATGCCGGCCTTGAACTGGCGAGCGCGCAGCCGCGCGGTTGTGCGGTCCGCGAGCTGCGCGAGGCGTTCCTGCAGCTCCTGGTGGTCGCGCAGGTCGGCGTCGAAGGTTTCCTCGGAACTGATCTGTTTTTCCGGCGCATCGGCGACCACCGGGCGCTCGTCGATGCCGGCCGCGCGATCGCGGAACTTGTGTGTCTCGCGCCGCAGCAGCGGCCACAGTTCGGCGTCCGGCGCGCGGCGCAGCTGCCCTAGCGTGAAAATGCCCTGCTCCTCGAGCCGCGCCGCGGTCTTCGGCCCGATGCCGAACAGGCGCCGCACCGGCATCGGATCGAGCGTCGCGGTCACTTCCTCCGGGCGAATCACGGTCAAGCCATCCGGCTTCGCCATCTCCGAGGCGAGCTTTGCCAGGAGCTTATTGTGCGCGACGCCGACCGAGGCGGTGAGTCCGGTGCGGGCGCGGATGTGCGCCTTGATTTCGCGCGCGATCGTTTCCGCGTCGCCGAGCAGCGTGCGGCTTGCGGTTACGTCGAGGAAGGCCTCGTCGAGCGACAGCCCCTCGACCTGCTCGGTGAACTCGCGGAACACCTCGAACACCTGGCGCGACACTTCGCTGTAGCGCTTCATGCGCGGCCGCACCACGACCGCTTGCGGGCACCGTTTCAGCGCCTCGCGCATCGGCATTGCCGAATGCACGCCGAAGCGCCGGACCTCGTAGCTTGCGGCGGCGACCACGCCGCGCCCGCCGGCGCCGCCGACGACGACCGGCTGCCCGGCGAGTTCCGGATGGTCGTGCTGCTCGACGGAAGCATAGAACGCGTCCATGTCCACGTGCAGGATCGCGCGATGGTCGCTCATGCGAGCTGAAGCATCGAATACACCAGCGCCGCCAGCATCGTGATCCCGAGGAGGACGAGGTAGATGACGGAGATGACGGCGAACTTCAGCGAGGTCCGCAGTCGTCCCTCCCCGTAAACGACGCGCATGGAGCGGAACACGTAGTACGGCAGGTACAGGTACAGGGCCACGTTCAGGATTCCGATCACGCCGGTATATGGCGGACGCAGCCCGGCGATGGCGTCGATGATGTCGGTCGCGCCGAGCAGCAGGAAGGTGAACGAGTGGTTGTGCAGGAACACCACCAGGTGCTCCGCGTAGAGCCTGCGCGGGCGCCAGTAGAAGAGCAGCGCGACCGCGGCCATGAGCGGCAGGAACAGGAACATGAGCTTGGGCGCGGTCGCCGCGAACCTTTCGGCGAAGCGCTTGCCGCGGTCCGCGCGCATCTGCTCGCAGGCACGGGAGAGGGAGTCCTGCAAGCCGGCGAAGGCGGGGTTGTCGGAGATTTCGATCTTGCAGCCATTCTCGCCGCCGCCGACCTTCTCGAGCTGCGCGGCCGTAATTCCCTCGGCCTCGAGCTCCCTGCGCAACTCGGCGGGTGCGCCGATGACGACGGCCGCATCTTCCTGCGTGCCGGTCTTGACGATGTCGGTGCCGGGCAGGAGCGCATTCAACGCGAAGAACAGGATGCTGACGGCGAGATAGAGGCGGAATGGCGGCAGGTAGCGCTGGTGCCTGCCCGCGATGAACTCGCGCGTCAGTTCGCCCGGGCGCTGCACCAGCATGCGCAGGGTGCGCCAGACCCGGCTGTCGAGGTGCAGCAGCGAATGCGTGACGTCGCCCGCCACTTCCTTCATCGAGAGCACGTGCACGTCCGCCGATTGCCCGCAGGCGGCGCAGTGGGCGCCGGTCACCTGGGCGCCGCAGTCGAGGCAGGTCACGGGCGCGCGCGAGGCCGGCGCCAGGTCATGGCGCGGCCTGAGCGCGCGCCGCCTGCACTGCACGCGTCCGCCGAAGCGCTGGGCGGTCTCGGTGCGCAGGCGGGTCGCCTCGTTCTCGAGGTACTGGTCGAGGGCGGCGACGGTCTCGAGTTCGTAACGGATCAGGCGCCGCTGGCGCTCGCCCTGCGGCGACTCCGGCGCCTCGATCGTGGCGCCGAGAAAGCCCCGGCAGGCCAGCACGTCCTGCACGTGCCCGGGCAGCCACGCGTCGTAGTCCGTGACGATGTCCGGGTCGAGTTCGCACTCGACTTCATAGATGAGGTTGGACGGCACGCCCTGGTCGCCCGCTGGGCCCAGGGCGATCTTAGCTCAGGCGGCGGCGAGGCGCTCGATATGCCGGAGCTTGCCGGAATCCGACAGACGGTAGAAGCGCCGGAGGTCCGCGCGCCAGCCGCCATCCTCGCGCGCGCACACCGCCCGCAAGCCCGGGTCGAGCCGCGCGCAGAAGTGCGCGGCATAGCGACTGGCGCGGCGGTACAGCGATTCGCGCCCGGCCGCGAGCGCGGGATCGATGCGCGCTCGACGGAACAGCAATGCGTGCAATTCCGCCGGGAAGCGATGCGGGTCGGCGCGGCGCAGCAGCAGGAAGCTCGCAACGTACTTGTCGATCTCGGCCTGCAACTCGAGCGTCAGGCGCGACACCGGCCGGTCATGGCCGGCATTGTGCGCAACGCAGAGGAAGTGGCTGACGCCCTCGAGCACGGTCCAGCAGTCTGCGACGTTGCCGGCGTCGAGCACCTGGTGCGGATCGCGGCGTTCGAGCCGGTCGAGCAATGCCGCATCGAGGTACAGCGACATGCAGAGTTCGTCGTCCGTCGCCGCGACGAAAAGCTGCTCGTCGCCGGGCGCATCCCGGCACTCGCCGGGCAGCGCCTGGCGGTCGGTCACGAGGAAATCGGCGACGCGGCAGTCCACGTCGAGGTCGTAGACCGAAGCCAGGAGCGTCTCCAGCCTCCGGACGGCGCCGCTCATGTCAGTGCGTGCGTGAACCTGCGCCGACCGGCTGCACGCCGTGGCGCTGGAGGAGCCGCTGCGCGCGCCGGCTGCCGGTCCGGCGCCAGATCTCGTAGAGGCGCAGCAGGTCGCGCGGCGCGTCGGCATTCGCGCCGTCGCCGATCTCGTGCAGCACGTCCACGAGCGGCTGGAACTTGTCCTCGAGTTCCGCGAACACGGAGGCCAGGGCCCGTTGCGGCCCGTGGTGCGGGGCCTGCGCGAGCGCACCATACGCGCGCCCGCCCATCGCGATGTGGTAATCGAGATCCACGCCGCGGCGCGCGAATCCGCCCGCGAGGAACCCGGCGATGAAGAGCGCGACGTCGCCGAGACGCTGCAGGATGCGGTAGCGGTGGCGGTCGTCCGTGGCTTCCAGCGCGTCGGAGAGCATCAGGGCGAGGGGCTTGAGGCGCGCGCGGCCTTCCGTGCCGGGCTCGAACAGCGCGTCGGTGCGCGCAAACATCGCGAGCAGGTTGACGACGTAGTGCTCGGTGTGGTCGCGCACCGTGAGGTGCTGGTGCCCGAGCGCGAGGTGCAGCGCCTCGCGGAAGAACTCGCGCACGTCCGGAACGGCCAGGAGTCGTTCGTCGCGCCGGCTGCCCTGCACCGGGATCCCTCCGGGACGCCGGCTTCGCGCGCCGGCGCGGCCAGTTCAATCCATTCGGGGGATGCGTTCTGCAAACTGCGTCGCAGCTTGCCGTAGCAGTCGGAGGTCAGGAGTGCTGAAACGGCGGGTCTATGAAGTCCGCCACGCGCTACGGGGCGCTCAGGCGACCTGCATGCTGCCGCCGTCCAGCTGGATCTCGTAAGTCGAGCCCGCGACCAGCTCGCGCGGGTCGAAGTCGTCCACGTTGATGATTTCCATCACCCTGCGGTCATAGTCCCGCAGCTGCGCGGCCTCGGCCTCATTGA
>JBQTKF010000027.1:0-24124 GCA_052386355.1 Gammaproteobacteria bacterium | reverse complement strand
TCGGGCGGTGTCACTCGTCGCTCATTTATCACGATACACTTCGCTCCTCCTTCCTTGCCCGATCGGAAATCCGCCACGGCCGCGCCCATGCCACCTATGCAGGGCTTCCCTAGATCGCCGGGCGGCGCGCGCGGCTCACCGCGAATGCCTTGCGCGCGTAGGTCGCGACGTAATCCACGCCGCTCACGACCGTGGTCACGAGCACCAGCGCGCCGAGCGCGGTCACGGGCCAGGCGGGAAAACCCGGGAAGGCGGCGCGCCACACCACGGCGATCACGAACAGGAGTTGTACCAGCGTGTTGAGCTTCGAGGGCATCGTCGGCCTGCCCTCGAGCGGTCCGAACTGCCACTTGTAGACGGCGGCGCCGATGCCGATCACGAAATCGCGCGTCACCGCGACCGCGGCGAGCCAGCCTGGCACCAGCCCGAACCATGCGAGCGTGATGAACACGCTGACGAGCAGCAGCTTGTCGGCGAGCGGATCGAGCACCTTGCCGAGTTCGCTGGTCCAACCGAAGGTCTTCGCGAGGTAGCCATCCAGCACGTCGGAGGCGGCGGCGAACGCAAACAACACCAGCGTCGGCCCGTAACGGCCTTCCGCGAGCAACACGATGATCGGCACCGTGAGCGCGACGCGCAGGATGCAGATCAGGTTGGGGACCGCCGCGAGCGTCATGGACGGATCGAGAAGATCATGCGCGAAGCATCCACGCCGACGAGCCTGCCGTCGCGGCGGATCGCCTCCGGCAGCGCCGCAGGATCGCCGCGCACGTTGACCAGGAACGAAACCGCATCGGGCGTGACCTCGTCGACCGCGACACCCCGCACCGGGGCCAGTCTCGACAGCACCTGCATCGCGCGCGCGTAGTCCTCGATCGAGGCGATGCCCATGACGGTGACGACCTGCTCGCTGCGCTGGGCGGCGCCGCGCGATGCATACAGGCCGGCATAGTGCTCGGCCGCGAGATCGGGGCCGGCCTCGAGTTCGCCGGCCGTGCGCGCCGGCAATCCCGCCGCGACGAAGGTCCAGTCCACGGTCCACGCCCCCGCCGGTCCGGGCGTGGCACGACCGATCAGCACGCCCTCGGCGCCGTAGCGCCGCGACGCATCGATCAGGGGCGCATGCTCGCCGGTCCAGGCCTGCTGCAGGCTGCGCACGAGATCGTCGCCCGGCCCGGGCCAGATGAGCGGCAGGCCGCGGCGCGCCGCAGCGCGTTCGACGCGCGCGCGCTCCTCGCCTTCCGTGCCGGCGTGCACCAGCGAGCGGCGCCCGCCGCCGCGGTCGAGCGCGAGGAACACGAGCGTCAGCGGCCGCTCCGCGCCCCAGAATGCGAGGCCCGACGAGTCGATCGCATTTTCGATCGCCGGGCCGTCGAAGGTGACCGAGAGCTGGCCGCCGCCGGCGCGCCGGAAGCTCGCCACGAAGCGCGAGGCCTGCGCCACCAGCGGCGCCAGGTTCTCGAGCTGAGGTGCGTCGGGCCTGCCGGTCACGCGGACCAGGATGTCGCCGAGCGCTTCGCGAAACGCCGCGTCATTGTTGCCGGTGTACGGCACCGTCACCGTGTACAGGTCGCCGATGCCTTCGGCGCCCGCGGCCGGCGGCGGCGCCATGGCGCAGAGCCCGAGCCAGAGGACCGGCAGGATGCGGCGGAGGTGCGGTTGTAGGCTCACGCTACAATAGTACACCGCCCGTACGACGGGCCCGGTCTGCCCCGTCTGCGAATCATGACAGAACGCCGCCGAATGACGTACCGCGACGCCGGCGTCGACATCGACGCCGGCGAGGAACTCGTCGAGCGCATCCGGCCGCACGTGGCGCGCACGATGCGCCCGGAAGTCCTCGCGGGCGTCGGCGGATTCGGCGCGATGGTGGAACTGACCCCCGGACGCTGGCGTTGCCCGGTGCTGGTCGCCGGCACCGACGGCGTCGGCACCAAGCTCAGGCTCGCGATCGACACCGGCCGCCACGACGGCGTCGGCCAGGACCTGGTCGCGATGTGCGCCAACGACGTGGTGGTCCAGGGCGCGGAACCGCTCTTTTTCCTCGACTACCTTGCGACCGGCAAGCTCGCCGTGGACGTCGCGGAACGCGTCGTCGCGGGGATCGCCCGCGGCTGCGCGCTCGCAGGCTGCGCGCTCGTGGGCGGCGAGACTGCCGAGATGCCCGGCATGTACCACGGCGAAGACTACGACCTCGCGGGATTCTGCGTCGGCGTGGTGGAGAAGGACCGCATCATCGACGGCTCGCGCGTGCAGACAGGCGACACCGTGATCGGGCTCGCATCATCCGGGCCGCACTCGAACGGGTATTCGCTGATCCGCCGCCTGGTCCGCGACAGCGGCGCGGGCCCCGACACGGCGGTCGCTGGCGCGCGCCTGTTCGACCTGCTGCTGGAGCCGACGCGGATCTACGTGAAACCGTTGCTTGCGCTCGCCGCCGCGCTCGAGCTGCACGCGCTCGCGCACGTCACGGGCGGCGGCCTGACCGACAACATCCCGCGCGTGCTGCCCGGCGGTCTCGGCGTGCGCCTCGAGCGCCGCGCGTGGCGGCGCGACCCGATCTGGGACTGGATCCAGCACGCCGGCGCGATCGCGGATGCGGAAATGCACCGCACCTTCAATTGCGGCATCGGCATGGTCGCGCTGGTCGCGCCCGGCGCCGCGGACCAGGCGCTGCGCCTGCTCGCCGGGGCCGGCGAGCGCGCCACGGTGATCGGCGAGGTCGTGGCCACGCCCGGCGTACGGATCGACTGATGCCGCGCGAACTGCCTTTTGCCGTGCTGATCTCGGGGCACGGCAGCAATATGCTGGCGCTCGCAGACGCGGCGCGTGCCGGGCACATCCGCGGCCGCATTGCGCTCGTCCTCTCCGACCGCGCGGATGCGGCGGGCCTCGCCGCCGCTGCGCGCCGCGGCCTCGCCACGCGCACCCTGGAGCCGGAACCCGCGGAAGCCCGGGCGTCCTATGGACAACGCCTGGCGGCGGCGCTGTCCGCCGCCAGCGTGGAGCTTGTCGCGCTCGCGGGCTTCATGCGGATCCTCGACGCGGATTTCGTCGATGGCTGGCGTGGGCGGCTGCTCAACGTCCATCCTTCCCTGTTGCCGGCGTACCGCGGTCTGCACACGCATCGGCGCGTGCTGCAGGCCGGGGAGCGCCGGCACGGCTGTACCATTCATTTCGTCACCGAGGAACTGGACGCCGGGCCGGCGGTCATCCAGGGACGGCTCGCGGTGGACCCGACGGACGACGAAGCGTCGCTTTCAGCCCGCGTTCAGCGCCTCGAGCACATCATCTTTCCGCAGGCGGTCGGCTGGTTCGCCGACGGTCGCCTGCGGTGGCGGGAAGGCGCGGCCTGGCTGGATGGCCGGCGCCTGTCGGAACCGGTCCTCGAGGAGGCAGCATGAATCCGCGGGTGGCGGTGCTCCTGATCCTGGCCCTCGCCGTGCCCGCGGTCGCCGCGCAGGCCGCGGAGCCTGGACTCGCGCCATTCGTCGCGGTCTACGACGTGCGCTACAAGGGCATGGGCGTCGGCACCAGCCGCACCGAGCTCCGGCGCGCGCCGCAGCCTGGGCGCTGGGTGATCGAAACGCGCTCGGATGCATCGGGGCTCGCGAGACTCATCGCCAGCGCCACCATCGTGCAGCGCTCCACATTCGACTTCGACGGCGGCGCGACGCGTCCGCAGAGCTACCTCCTCGACGACGGCACCGCGAAGACCGGCGACGACGTGGTGCTCGAATTCAACTGGCGGATCGGGCGCGTGCGCGGCACCGCGGAGGACGAGCCGGTGGACGTGCCGGCGATACCCGGACTGCAGGATGCCGGGTCGATCCAGGCGCTGGTGCAAGCGCGCCTTCGCGCCGGCGCCGAACCGGGCGCGATCGCGATGATCGAAAAGGACTACGTCAAGCGCTACCGCTATACGCCGGTGGGCCGCGAGCGGCTGAAGACGGCCATCGGCGAGCTCGACACCGTCGTCTACCGCAGCTCGCGCGAGGGTTCGACGCGCGAGTCGGTCTTCTGGTTCGCGCCCGAGCTCGGCTATGCGATGGTCCAGGCCGAGCAGCGGCGCGACGGCAGGCGCTCGCTGCAGACCTCGATCCGTCGCTTCGAGCGCGGCGGCTGAGCGCGCTTCATGTGCGCGGCAGCGTGACTCCGCGCTGTCCCTGGTACTTGCCGCCGCGCTCCCGGTAGGACGTCTCGCAGGCTTCGTCGGATTCGAAGAACAGCATCTGCGCCACGCCCTCGTTGGCGTAGATGCGCGCCGGCAGCGGCGTCGTATTCGAGAATTCGAGCGTCACGTGCCCTTCCCACTCGGGCTCGAGGGGCGTCACATTGACGATGATGCCGCAGCGCGCATAGGTGCTCTTGCCCAGGCAGACGACCATGACGTTGCGCGGGATCCGGAAGTACTCGACGGTCCGCGCGAGCGCGAACGAGTTCGGCGGGATGATGCAGACCTCCCCGTCGAAATCCACGAAATTCTTCGGATCGAAATGCTTCGGGTCCACGATCGTCGAATTGATGTTGGTGAAGATCTTGAACTCGCGGGCGCAGCGCACGTCGTAGCCGTAGCTCGAAGTGCCGTAGGAGACGATCTTGCGTCCCTCGGCCTCGCGCACCTGACCGGCTGCGAACGGCTCGATCATCCCGGCGGCCGCCATGCGGCGGATCCAGCGGTCCGATTTGATCGTCATCAGTCCCCCTCGATGTGGATCGACGGCAGCCGCACGGCGCCTTTGATCGCGCTTGCGGCGAGCGCCCCGGCGGCCCGGCGGGCGATCGCGTGGAAGGTCTGCGCCGTCGCGGAATCCGGGTCGGAAACCACGGTCGGCGCGCCGGAGTCGGCCTGTTCACGTATGCGCGCATCGAGCGGCAGCGAGCCGAGCAGCGTGGTCTGGTAGCGCGCGGCAATCGTGGCGCCTCCGCCGGAATCGAAGATGTGCGACTCGTGGCCGCAGGCGGGGCAGCGGTGCAGACCCATGTTCTCGACGATGCCGAGCACCGGCACGCCGACCTTGCGGAACATCTGCAGCCCCTTGCGCGCGTCGAGCAGCGCGATTTCCTGCGGGGTCGTGACGATGACGGCGCCGCTGACCGGCACGCGCTGGGTCAGCGTCAGCTGGATGTCGCCGGTCCCCGGGGGCATGTCCACGACCAGGTAATCGAGCGCGCCCCAGCGGGTATCGGCGAGCATCTGCGCCAGGGCCTGGGTGACCATCGGGCCGCGCCAGACCATCGGCTGGTCGGCGTCCACCAGAAAGCCGATGGACATGACCGGGATGCCGTGGCCGCGGGGTGGTTCCAGCGTGCGGCCGTCCCGCGTGGTCGGCCGCTCGCTGGCGACGCCCATCATGCGCGGCTGGCTGGGACCGTAGATGTCGGCGTCCAGCAGGCCGACACTTGCGCCCTGAGCCGCAAGCGCTAGGGCCAGGTTGGCGGCGACCGTCGACTTGCCGACGCCACCCTTGCCGGAGGCGACTGCGATCACGTTGGCGATGTCGGGCAGCGGCCGCTGGCGCGGGTCCGCGACGAAGGCGGGAATGCGGCTCTCGACCTCGAGCGACGCGAGCGGCGGCAGGCCGGCCTCCGCGAGGCGCGCGGAGAGCGCGGCGGCAAGCGTTTCGCGGTAGCCGCCGAGCGGGAATCCCAGCACGACCCGGATGCGGGTGCCGCCCGGGCCTTCCTGCACGGACTCCAGCGCTCCCGCTTCCGCGAGCGTCATGCCGAGCAGCGGCTCGACATATTGTTCGAGCGCAGCGCGCGACGGGGATTGCGTGTCAGTGGACATCTGGCTTCCGTAGCGGGGGCGGCATTGTAGCCCAAGCTCCCGGCCTGAACGGTCCCGGCGGGCCCTATGGCATACTGCCGCATCGGCTCGTTTCTGGTCCCCAAATTAGCAGCCGGGGTGGGATGGGAATCTTCGGAGGCTATCGCGCGGATCGCCTGATCGCCGAGGTGCGTGATAGCGGCGATCCGGACAGCGCGAAGGCCAAGACCGCACTGGCCAGGCTGCAGGGCCTGGGCCCCAACGCGATCAAGCCGATCGTGGAGGCGCTCGCGACTGCGGACAAGCGCGAGACGGTCGCATTCGTCGAGATCCTGACCCCACTGGTCGACGGCAAGACCTTCCCGATATTCGGCGAAGCGCTCGCCGAGGAGAACCCGCGTGCCGTGCAGGGCGTTGCCTGGGCGCTCGCCTCCTCGAAGAACTACTCGCCGTCACTGCTGCTCGAACTGCTGTCGAAGCCGGGCGTATCGCGCACCGCCGTGCTCGACGTGATCCGCGCCCACAAGCAGCGCTTCCAGCTGCGCGACCTGCTGAATGCCGCCTACCAGCAGGACCCGTCCGAGAAAGCGGCGTTGTTCCGCATCGCCGGAGACCTGGTGGACGCGAGCTCGGTGGACGAGCTCATCTCGCGCGTGCAGGGCAAGGACGCGATCGCGCGCACCCATATCATCGCCCTGCTCGCCCGGTTCGGCACTCCCAAGGTCGTCGCGGCGCTCTCGGGCACGCTCCGGGACCCGAACAAGCTGGTGCGCGCGGCGGCGCTCAAGGCCATCACGGCCGGCAACGGCCAGGTGGACCCGGCGCAGGTCGCGCCGCTCCTGCGCGACGTCGAGCTCGAGGTGCAGAACCAGGCGGTCGAGCTGATGTGCCGCAGCAAGCACCCCGACACGGTGCGTCACCTGGTCGAGGTCCTGAAGGACGAGTCGGAACACGCGCGCCGCGCCGCTGTCGAGGTGCTGAACGTCGTCGGCGACGAGAGTTCGGTGAAGTACCTGCTGAAGGCGATCCGCGACGCCGACTGGTGGGTCAGGAGCCGCGCAGCGGACGCGCTCGGCAAGATCGGCGGCCCGGTCGTGATCGGCTCCGCGCTCGCGCTGGTGTCGGACAAGGACGAGGAGATCCGGCGCACCGCGATCGAGATCCTGAACCAGACCAAGGATGAGCGCGCGCTCGACCACCTGCTCGAGGCGACCCGGGATTCCGACTGGTGGGTCTGCGAGCGCGCGGTGGACGCGCTCGGCGAGATCGGCAGCAAGAAGGCGGTGCCGCGGCTGCTCGAGATGATGAGGTCGAACCCGAAGTCCATGCCGAGCGTGGTGCGCGCGCTCGGCAAGATCGGCGACGCCGGTGCGACCGAGATCGTGCTGGCCGCGCTCGACCGTCCCGAGACCGACATCCGGGTCGAGGCGATGTCGGCGCTGGTGCGCCTCGCCGACGACCGCAACATCGATCCGCTGCGCGCGAAGATCGCGCCGCTCGCTTCCCTGACCGACCAGTCGGTCGCGGGCGCGGCCATCCGGGCGCTCACCGAGCTGGACGCGAAGTTCGGCGTCACCACCATGACGCCGGTTCCGGGCCGGCCCGTGCCGGCGGCCGCGGCCGGCGCCGACCAGCAGCGCACGCTGCTGATGGAGTCGGCCGACGTCTCCGCGATCATGAAGCAGGCCGAGACGCAGGCCCGCCTCGACATCGCGACGCTGAAGCCGGGCGACGTCCTCGAAGGTCGCTACAAATACATCGAGCGCATCGGCCGTGGTGCCTTCGGTACCGTGCTGCTGATGGAGGACACTGTCGTCGACGAACGTCTGGTGCTCAAATTCCTGAACCCGAACATCTCCACGGACGAGGAGATGATGCAGCGCTTCGTCCACGAGCTGCGTTACAGCCGCAAGATCACGCACCCGAACGTGATCCGCATCTACGACTTCCTCCACATCCGCGGCAACTACGCGATCTCGATGGAGTACTTCCCGTCGCACACGGTCGGCACCGAGGTCGCGGACGGCAAGCCGATGGCGCTGCGCCGCGCAGTGCGCTTCGGCACCGACATCGCCAGGGGCATGGCGGTCGCCCACACGGTCGGCATCGTGCACCGTGACCTCAAGCCCGCAAACGTGCTGATCAACGACGACGGCGTGGTCAAGATCGTGGACTTCGGCGTCGCCGCGGCCCAGCACCAGGGCGACACGCAGCTGACCAAGACCGGCTACGTGATCGGCTCGCCCAAGTACATGGCGCCCGAGCAGATCCTCGGCAAGAAGGTGGACGAACGCGCGGACATCTATTCGCTCGGCGTGATCCTGTACGAGATGCTGACCGGCACGCCGCCGTACCACCGGGGCGACCACATGTCGGTGATGTACCAGCACGTGCAGGGGCGCGCCCGGCCGCCGATCGAGCTGCATCCGGCGCTGCCCAAGGGCCTGTCCGACGTGGTCATGAAGGCCATGGCCGTGGACAAGGAGAAGCGTTTCACGTCCATGGACGAGCTGCGGGTGGCGCTGGAGCCGTTCTTGTGATTCACTCGCGCGGCAAATGCCGCGCATCGACGCTTTCCTGAAACTCGGCATGACCCAGGGATGCTCCGACGTCCACCTGGCCGTCGGCGTGCCGCCCATGTTGCGCATGAACGGCGAGCTGGTGACGATCCGGTTCCGCGAGCTGGCTGCGCCTGAGCTCGAGGCCTACGTGATGGAAATCCTGCCGCGTAGCCTGGCGGACCGGTTCCGCACCGGCCACGACGTGGACATGTCCTACGTGTCCGAGGACGGCGGGCGCTTCCGCGTCAACGTGTTCCGCAAGGACACCGGGGTCGGCGCCGTGTTCCGCTCGATCCCGGCCGACATCCCGACGCTCGACTCGCTCGCGCTGCCGCCGCTGATCAAGAAGCTCTGCGACCATCACCAGGGCATGATCCTCGTCACCGGCTCGACCGGCACCGGCAAGTCGACCACGCTCGCGGCGATGATCGACCTGCTGAACACGACCCGCGCCCTCAACATCATCAGCCTCGAGGACCCGATCGAGTTCGTCCACCGGAGCAAACAGAGCCAGGTGGTGCAGCGCGAGCTCGGGACCCACCTGCCTTCCTTCGCAGAGGGCGTGCGCGCGGCGATGCGCGAGGACCCGGACGTGATCCTGGTCGGCGAGCTGCGCGACGCCGAGACCATCTCGATGGCGATGACGGCCGCCGAGACAGGCCACCTCGTGCTCGGCACGCTGCACACGACGAGCGCCGTGAAGACGGTGGACCGCCTCATCGACGCGTTGCCGGCAGACCTGCGCGAACAGACCAAGAGCTTCCTGTCGCAGAGTCTCATCGCCGTGATCACGCAGGTCCTGGTGCGCCGCCCGGAGAACCGCGGCCGCCGCGCGGTCTGCGAGATCCTGCTGATGAACCGCGCCATCGGCAAGCTGATCATGACCGACCAGACCCACCAGATCCCGGCGCAGCTGCAGACCGGCAAGGACGCCGGCATGGAGCTGATGGACCAGGCATTGCTGCGGGCGATCAAGTCGAAAGAGGTCGATCCCGACGATGCCTACGCCTACGCGACCGACAAGAAGCTGTTCTCCAAATTCGTGGTCGACCGCAGCCTGCTGCCGCGCTTCGACACCGTCGACTGAGCGGCCCGGCACGATGGCACGCATCGACGAGTATCTCGAGGAAGTCCTGAAGCGCGACGGTTCGGACCTGCACTTCATGGCGGGCGACCCGCCGAGGATCCGGCAGTACGGCAAGCTGTCCGGCCTGCGCTCGGAGCGCCTCGCCGCGGATTTCGTGCGTGAAGCGCTGTACGAGGTCATGCCCCGCAAGGCGCTGGAAAGATTCGAGGCGCGCGACGGCACGGATTTCGCCTATTCGCTCGGCACGCTCGCGCGCTTCCGCGTCAACGTGATGCGCCAGCTGAACGGCATGGGCGGCGTGTTCCGCGCCATCCCGTCCAGGGCGCAGACACTCGAGCAGCTCAAGATGCCGGAGGCGGTGCGGAACCTCTGCAAGGTCGCGAACGGGCTGATCCTGGTCACCGGCAAGACCGGCTCCGGCAAGTCGACCACGCTCGCGGCGATGATCGACGAGATCAACAACCGCATCAAGGGACACATCATCACGATCGAGGATCCGATCGAGTTCGTGCACGCGCGCAAGAACTGCCTGATCAGCCAGCGCGAAGTCGGCGTGCATGCCGAGACGTTCCTGAGCGCGCTGCTCTCGGCCCTGCGCGAGGATCCGGACGTGATCCTGGTCGGCGAGCTGCGCGATCTCGAGACCATTTCGACGGCGATCACGGCCTCCGAGATGGGCATTCTGGTGATGGCGACCGTGCACACAAACGGCGCGTCGGCGACGGTGGATCGCATGGTCAATGCTTTCCCGGCCGACAAGCAGGGCCACGTGCGCACCATGCTCTCGACCTCGCTGCGCGGCGTCATCTCGCAGCAGCTGGTCCCGCGCAAGGGTACGCCGGGGCGCATTGCGGCGCTCGAAGTGCTGATCAATACGCCTGCCGCCGCCAACCTGATCCGGCAGGGCAAGATCGACCAGATCGAGTCGGTGATGCAGTCGGGCGCGGCGGCCGGCATGCGCACCATGGATGCCGCGATCGAGCAACTGCTCGAGCAGGCGATGATCAGCGGTCGTTCGGCCTACGAAAAGGCGTTCAACAAGTCGAAGTTCGAGCAGTATCGCGACTCGAACTGAGCCCATGCCCCGACGCATCCTCGTCACGAGCGAGCTGCCCTACGCCAACGGACCCACGCACCTCGGCCACATGACCGAGGTGGTGCAGTGCGACATCTGGGTCCGCTACATGAAGCTCGCGGGCCACGACTGCACCTACGTCTGCGCCGACGACGCCCACGGCACGCCGATCATGTTGAAGGCGCAGTCCGAGGGCGTGACGCCCGAGCAGCTGATCGCGCAGGTCGGCGCCGAGCGCCGGCGCGATTTCGCGGCCTTCGGCATCGGATTCGACAACTACTACACAACGCACTCCGAGGAGAACCGCCGCCTGACCGTACGCATGTACGAGGCGCTGTCGAAGGCCGGGCACCTGACGCGGCGGAGCGTGCGCCAGGCGTACGACGAACATGCCGGCATGTTCCTCCCGGACCGGTACGTCAAGGGCACCTGCCCGATCTGCCGCAAGCCCGACCAGTACGGCGACAGCTGCGAGAACTGCTCGGGCACCTACACGCCGCTTGACCTGGTCGACCCGGTTTCGGTCGTGACCGGCACGCGCCCGGTCGCCCGCGAGTCCGAGCACATCTTTTTCCGGCTCAGCGACTTCGAGCCGATGCTGCGGCAGTGGACGCGATCCGGGGCGCTGCAACCGGAAGTCGCGAACAAGCTCGACGAATGGTTCGAGGCCGGGCTGCGGGACTGGGACATCTCGCGCGATGCTCCCTACTTCGGCTTCGAGATCCCGGACGCACCGGGCAAGTACTTCTACGTGTGGCTCGACGCGCCGGTCGGTTACATGGCGAGCTTCGACAACCTGTGCGCGCAGCGCGGGATGTCGTTCGACGACTACTGGGCGCCGGGGAGCCAGGCCGAGCTGCACCACTTCATCGGCAAGGACATCCTGTACTTCCACTCGCTGTTCTGGCCGGCGACGCTCGAAGGCGCGGGCTTCAGGAAGCCGACCGCGATCCACGCGCACGGCTTCCTGACCGTCAACGGCGAGAAGATGTCCAAGTCGCGCGGCACCTTCGTGACCGCAGAGCGCTATCTTGCCGCGCTGCCGCCCGAGTATTTCAGGTACTTCCTGGCCGCGAAACTCGGGCCGGGGCTCGTCGACGTGGATCTCAACTGCGAAGAGTTCGCGACGCGCATCAACGCGGAACTTGTCGGCAAGCTCGTCAATATCGCGAGCCGCTGCGCCAGCTTCATCCACCGCGGCCACGGTGGCCGGCTGGCGGACGCCTTGCCGGACGCCGCGCTGTACCGGGAATTCGTGGATGCCGGTATCGGCATCGGCGAGGCCTGGGAGGCGCTCGAGTACGCCGCGGCCGTGCGCGAGATCATGGATCTTGCGGATCGCGCCAACCTCTACATTGACCGCCAGAAGCCCTGGCTGGCGGCGAAGGACCCGGCGCGCGCCGCCGAGGTCCAGGCTGTCTGCACCCAGGGGCTCAACCTGTTCCGCGTGCTGATGACCTGGCTGAAGCCGGTGATGCCGGCGACCGCGGAACTAGCCGAGGCATTCCTGCGGGCCCCCGTTTCGCGCTGGAGCGACGTTGCCAAGCCGCTCCTCGGCACGATCATCGACGCATACGAGCCGCTCGCGACCCGCGTGGACGCGGCGACTGTTGGAAAGCTCGTGGAGACTCCCATGACCGAGAGCGACAAGCCGGATGCGCCCGGGCGACTCCCTGAGATCACGGCGGAAGACTTCTCGCGCATCGACCTGCGGGTCGCGCGTGTTGAAGCGGCGACGCTCGTCGAGGGGGCGGACCGGCTGCTGCAACTCACGCTCGACATCGGCGGCGAACGCCGCGATGTGTTCGCCGGCATCCGCGCCGCATACGAGCCCGGCTCGCTCGTCGGCCGCCACGTGATCGTGGTCGCGAACCTCAAGCCCCGCAAGATGCGCTTCGGCACCTCCGAGGGCATGGTGCTCGCGGCCTCGGCGGGCGACGGACTGTTCCTGGTCGGGCCGGACGCGGGCGCCGTCGCGGGCATGAAGGTCAGCTGAACCCCGATGGAAGCCGCGGCAGGACTCGCGGATCGCATCGATGCGCTGTTACCGCAGACGCAATGCCGGCGCTGCGGCTTCGAGGGCTGCCGCCCTTACGCCGAGGCACTCGCGCGCGGCGAGTCCGAACTGAACCGCTGCCCGCCGGGAGGCGACTGGGTGATCGGCCGGCTCTCGACGCTGCTCAACCGCCCTCCGCTGCCGCTCGATCCTGCCTGCGGAAGCGAAGCGCCGCCCACCGTCGCCTGGATCGACGAGCCGGCCTGCATCGGCTGCGCCCGCTGCCTCGAACCCTGCCCCACCGACGCGATCGTCGGCGCCCGCAAGCATCTGCACACGGTCATTGCCGCCGACTGCACCGGCTGCGAGCTGTGCCTGCCCACCTGCCCGGTGGATTGCATCCACATGATCCCGGCCCCAGTTCCCGCCGAACCGCTGCCCGCGGCGGAGATCGACGCGCGTGCGGCGCATTACCGCAAGCTCCATGACCGGCGGCTCGCGCGCCTCGCCTCCCCGGCCTGAGCGCAGGCTCGGCCCGGCCGAGTGCCGCGCCTTCCTGGAACGGCTGCGGGCTGCGAATCCGAAGCCGCGCACCGAACTCGCCTATCGCAACCGCTTCCAATTGCTGGTTTCGGTCATCCTCTCCGCGCAGGCGACCGATCGCAGCGTGAACCTGGCGACGCGGCCGCTGTTCCAGGTCGCGCCGACGCCGCGCAGGATGCTCGCGCTCGGCGAGGCAAGGCTCGCGCGCCATATCCGCGCGATCGGCCTGTGGCGCACCAAGGCACGGCACGTGATCGCGGCCTCGCGCATGCTGGTCGAGCGCCACGGCGGGCGCGTGCCGGGCGAGCGTGCCGCACTCGAGGCGCTTCCCGGCGTCGGCCGCAAGACTGCGAACGTGGTGCTCAACACGGCGTTCGGCGAGCCGGCGATCGCGGTCGACACGCACATCTTCCGCGTCGCGAATCGCACCGGTCTCGCGCCGGGGCCCGACGTGCGCGCGGTCGAGGACCGGCTGCTCGAGGTCGTCCCGCAGGAATTCCGCGCCAATGCCCATCACTGGCTGATCTTGCACGGCCGCTATACCTGCAAGGCGCGCCGCCCCCTCTGCCCGCGCTGCCCGGTCGCCGATCTCTGCCGCTACCCGCGGAAGACGCCGCACGACGGGTAATATTGGAGGCCACGCCCCGGTCCGTCTGCCAATGGCCATGCACGCGCAAACCACAGGCACATCGCCCTACCCCGTCGCCGGCGCCGGGCTGGGCTTCCGCCGCGCGCTGGTGCCGGAGCTTCGCGCCTCCGCTGCGGCCGGCATCGATTTCTTCGAGCTCGCGCCCGAGAACTGGATCCACGCCGGCGGCGCGCTCGCGAAGGACCTGCGGCACTTCACCGAGCGGCACCCGTTCGTTGCGCACGGCCTGTCGCTCTCGCTGGGCGGCCCGGCGCCGCTTGACTTCGAACTGCTCGCGGAGATCCGCCGCTTCCTCGACGCCCACGGCATCCGCGCTTACACCGAGCACCTGAGCTACTGCTCGGACGAAGGCCACCTGTATGACCTGATGCCGATCCCGTTCACGGAGGAGGCCGTGCGCTGGGTCGCCGGCCGCATCCGCCAGGCACAGGAGGCGCTCGGCCGCCCGATCGCAGTCGAGAACGTCTCCTACTACGCGGCACCCGGAGCGCGCATCAGCGAGACCGAATTCGTGAATGCGGTGCTGGCGGAGGCCGACTGCGGGCTGCTGCTCGACGTCAACAACGTGTTCGTCAATTCGATCAACCACCGCTATGACGCGCGGGAATTCCTGGGCTCACTGCCCGCGAAGCGCGTTTGGTACTTCCACGTCGCGGGCCATTACGTCGAGGCGGCCGACCTGCGCGTGGACACGCACGGCGCCGCCGTCTGCGGCGACGTCTGGTTGCTGCTCGACGAAGCCTACAGGCGCTTCGGGCCGGTGCCCACCCTGCTCGAGCGCGATTTCAATTTTCCTCCTCTCGGCGAACTGGTGGCCGAGATTGCGGACGTGCGCAGCCGGCAGGCGCGGCCGGTCGCACGCCAGGCGGCGGGCTGAACATGGACCTCGCAGCGCAGCAGAAGGGCTTCGCCGCGCACTTGCGCGACCCCGAGCGGGTGGCTGCGCCCGCAGGCGTCGAACCGAGGCGCATGGCGGTCTACCGCGAACTCTTCTTCAACAATGTGGCGGATCTCCTGGGCGGCACCTTTCCGGTGTTGCGCCGCGTCCTCGGCGACGACGGCTGGCGCACGCTGGTCCGTGACTTCTACGCGCACCACCACGCACACACGCCCTATTTTCTCGAGTTGCCGCGCGAGTTCCTGGACTGGCTTCAGGCCCGCGGACCGGCCGCGGGCGAACCGCCCTTCCTGACGGAGCTCGCGCATTACGAATGGGTCGAACTCGCGCTCGCGATCAGCGAGCAGGAGTCCCCGCCGCCAGCAGCCGCGGTGTCGGATCCGCTTGCCGTGCCGCTCGCCGTGTCCCCGCTCGCGTGGCCGCTCGCCTACCGCTGGCCGGTACAGCAGCTGGGGCCGGACTGCCGGCCCGACATTTCGCCCGGCGCGCCGACGTTTCTGGTCGTGCATCGCGATGCGACGGACAAAGTCCGGTTCCTCGAGATCGGCGCGGAGACCGCGCGGCTGCTCGAGGCGATAGAACGCGCGCCCGGGCTGACCGCGCGCGAGGCGCTCACTGCGGGCGCCGTGCCGCCGCAGGCCGATGCGTGGCGCGCGGCGGCGGAGACGGTCCGCGACCTGCTCGCGCGCGGGGTGCTGTATCTGGCGCCGGGATGCGAATCGCCGTGAACGCATTGATCGGGTTCGTCGAAGCCGCGCACCGGTTCCTCGACCGCATCGGCAGCTGGCTGCCGCAGCTCGGCCTGCGCGCGCTGCTCGGCTGGGAGTACTTCGAGTCCGGGCTCGAGAAACTGCGCGGCGAGAACTGGTTCGCTGACATCGCTGACCGCTTCCCGTTCCCGTTCAGCCTGCTGCCCCCGGACATCAGCTGGTTCCTCGCCACGTGGATCGAGCTGATCGGCGCCGTCTGTCTCTGGATCGGTCTCGCGACGCGCTTCTGGGCCGCGGGTCTCCTGGTCCTCACGATCGTCGCGATCGCGGGCGTGCATTGGCCGGCCGACTGGTCGTCGCTCGCCGAGCTCTGGAAAGGCTATGCCATCACCGATCGGGGCTTCGGCAACTTCAAGCTGCCGCTGCTCTTCATCGCAATGCTGCTGCCGCTCTTGTTCACCGGCGCCGGTCGCATTTCGCTCGATGAGCTGATCCGCCGGCAAACAGGGGGCGCACCCCTGTTTAGACTGCCGAAATAGGGGTGCGTCCCCTATTTCCTATTTCTTCGGCATGTAGAGGTCGGTGAGCGTGCCTTCGTAGGCCTCGGCCGCGAAAGCGACCGTTTCCGACAGCGTCGGATGCGGGTGAATGGTGAGCCCGATGTCCGCGGCTTCCGCGCCCATTTCGATGGCGAGCGCCACTTCCGAAATGAGATCGCCGGCATTGCCGCCGACGATGCCGCCGCCGACCACGCGGTGCGTCGATTCGTCGAACAGCAGCTTGGTGAAGCCGTCATCGCGGCCGAGCGCCAGCGAGCGGCCACTCGCCATCCACGGGAAAAGCCCCTTGCCGAGCTTGCGGCCTTGCTGCTGCGCCTCGATTTCGGTCACGCCCGCCCAGGCGATCTCCGGGTCGGTGTAGGCAACCGACGGGACCACGCGCGCGTCGAACGAGCTTTTGTGGCCCGCCGCGACCTCGGCGGCGACTTTGCCCTCGTGCGTCGCCTTGTGGGCGAGCATGGGCTGACCGGCGATGTCGCCGATGGCGAAGATGTGCGGCACATTGGTGCGGCGCTGCCGGTCCACCGGGATGTAGCCGCGCCCGTCCACCGCGACGCCGGCCGATTCCGCCGCGATCAATTTGCCGTTCGGCACGCGGCCGACCGAGTACAGCACGCGATCGTAGGTCTGGCTGCTCGCATCCTTGCCCTCGAGCGAAACGCGAAGCCCCTCCGCCAGCGCCTCGACGGCCGTGACCTTTGTCCCGGTCATGATTGCGGCGTAACGGGAACGCAGCCGCTTCTCGAGTGGCCGCACCAGGTCGCGATCGCATCCCGGCATCAGGCCGTCGGTGAGTTCCACGACGCTGACCTCGGAGCCGAGCGCATCGTAGACGCAGGCCATTTCGAGGCCGATGATCCCGCCGCCGATCACGAGGAGCCCTTTCGGCAGGTCCTTGAGGTCGAGCGCGGCGGTCGAGTCCATCACGCGGGGGTCCTCCGGCAGCCCCGGAATGCGGGCCGGTTCGGATCCCGCGGCAATGATGCATTGCTCGAAGCCGACGATGCGCGCCGCGCCATCGGCAGTCCGCACCTTCGCGCGGTGCGGGCCCGCGAAGCGCGCAAAGCCGCGCAGCACCTCCACCTTGCGTTGCTTGGCGAGGATCGTGAGCCCCGCCGTCAGCTTGCCGACGATCCTGTTCTTCCACTGGCGCAGCGCGTCGGGATCGATCTCGGGCTTGCCGAAGCGGATGCCGTGGGCCGACATCGCTTCCGCTTCCTCGATCACGCGCGCGGCATGCAGCAGCGCTTTCGACGGGATGCAGCCGACGTTGAGGCAGACGCCCCCGAGCTGCGGCCAGCGGTCCACCAGCACGACGCGCATTCCGAGATCTGCGGCGCGGAATGCCGCCGCGTAGCCGCCGGGACCTGCGCCGATCACGAGGAGCTGTGCGGAAAAATCCGCATCCGGCTCCGGCTCGCCCGCGTCTGCCGCGGCCGGCCGATTCGGCGCCGGCACCGCGGCCGCGGCGGGCCCGGCAGGCGGCGCAGCGGCCAGCGAAGGCATGCGCACGGTGTCGCTGGATGCCGGCAGCAGGAGCGCGATCAGCGTGTCCTTCGAGACCCGGTCGCCCTTCGCGACCTTGAGTTCGGAGATCACGCCCGCGGCCGTCGCCGGGACGTCCATGGTCGCCTTGTCGGTTTCCAGCGTGATCAGGGGCGTCTCGGGCTCCACCGTGTCGCCCGGCCTGACCAGCACCTCGATCACCTCGACGTCCTTGAAGTCCCCGAGGTCCGGGACGCGCTGCTCGACGAACCCGCTCAAGGCACCGCCTCGGTGAGCGCCTGCGGATGCGCGAGCTCCTCCGCAAGCGCGACCACGAAGCGCACCGCTTCCGCCCCGTCGATGACGCGGTGGTCGTAGGAGAGCGAAAGCGGCAGCATCAGGCGGGGCTCGAAGCTCGCTCCCTTCCACACCGGCCGGAACTGCGAGCGCGAGACGCCGAGAATCGCCACTTCCGGCGCGTTGATGATGGGCGTGAATGCGGTCCCGCCGATGCCACCCAGGCTCGAGATCGTGAAGCTGCCGCCCTGCATCTCGGCCGCAGTCAGCCTGCCGGCGCGGGCCTTGCCGGCGAGCTCGCCGAGATCTCGGGCGAGCTCATAGACGTCCTTGCGCCCGGCGTCCCGGATCACCGGTACCACGAGTCCGTTAGGCGTCTCGGCCGCGAATCCGAGGTGCAGGTACTTCTTGTAGACGAGGTTCTGGCCGGAAGCGTCCAGCGAGCAGTTGAAATTCGGGAACTTCGCGAGCGCACGCACGGTGGCGCGCGCAATGAAGGCGAGCGGCGTCAGCTTGATGCCGAGGCTGGAGGCGCGGTCCTTCAGCGAAGCCCGGAGCTTTTCGAGCTCGGTGATGTCGGCTTCGTCGTGTTGCGTGACGTGCGGCAGGTTGACCCAGGCGGCCTGGAGGCGCGCCCCGGAGATCTTCTGGATGCGCCCGAGCGGCTTGACCTCGACCGGCCCGAATGCCTGGAAGTCCACCTCCGGGACCTTCGGCAACGCGCCACCCGGGGCCGTGGCCGATGCCTGCAGCGCCTTCTTGACCCAGGACTTCAGGTCCTCGTGCGTGATGCGGCCCTTGACTCCGCTGCCCAGCACCCGCGCAAGGTCGACGCCCAGTTCGCGCGCGAACCGGCGCACCGCGGGCCCTGCGTGCGCGCGCGAGAAACCGGTATTTCCTGCCGCAGCGACCTCGGGTTCGGTTGCGCGGATTGCGGTTGCGGGTGCTGGCGCAACCTTTGCAGCGGGCGCTGGCCGCGCGGGGGCCGTAACCGGCTTCGTCCCGGCGGCCGCCGTGCCCTTGACGGTCGCGATCAGGTCGCCCGCACTGACGCGGCCGCCCTTGGCGACGTGCAGCCTCGTCACCGACCCGGCTGCCGAGGACGGCACGTCCATGGTCGCCTTCTCGGTTTCGAGCGTGACCAGCGGCGTCTCGAGCGCGACCGGATCGCCCTCGCGCACCAGCACCTCGATGATCTCGACATCCTTGAAGTCGCCGAGATCGGGCACGCGCACTTCGAAAGCGGCGGCGGCTACGGCGGCCGCGGGCTTCGCCGGCTTCGGCTCGTCTTTCGCCGGCGGCTGGTCCCTGGCGGCTTTCCGGGGCGTCGGCGGCTCCGCCGGCTCGAGCGTCAATACCGCGTCGCCCTTCGACACGCGGTCACCCTTCTTCACGGCAAGCGCGCTCACGCGCCCGGCCGCCGTCGAAGGCACGTCCATGGTGGCCTTGTCGGTTTCGAGCGTGATGAGCGGGGCCTCGATCGCGACCACGTCGCCCGGCTTGACCAGCACGTCGATGATCTCGACGTCCTTGAAGTCGCCGAGATCGGGCACGCTGACCGTGATCGCGGCGGCCACTAGGGAAGCTCTGCACAGGTGGCATGGAGCGCGTTGCGCGCGCGCCGCGCAGCCACCAGGCACGACTGACGAAGTGTGGTGAATCCACACGAGGAGGGAGCAACGCCGTGGTGGCGCGGCCCGCGCGCAACCCCCCGGGGCCAGGCGGATTTGCGATCGGGCGGCGTCATTCGTCGCTCATGTATCGCGAGACACATCGCTCCTCGTTCCTTGCCCGATCGGATATCCGCCACGGCCGCGCCCATGCCACCTGTGCAGAGCTTCCCTGGGCTCAGGAGGCGAGCGGGTCCGGCTTGGCCGGATCGATGCCGAATTTCTTGATTGCGAGTGCGACGCTGCCGGCGTCGATCTTGCCGTCGTCGGCGAGCGCCTTGAGGGCAGCCACCACGATCCAGCTGCGGTCCACCTCGAAATGACCGCGAAGCGCAGCGCGCGCATCGCTGCGCCCGAAGCCGTCCGTGCCGAGCGACACGTAGCGGCCTGGCACCCACTGGCGGATCTGGTCGGCGACCGTCTTCATGTAGTCGGTGGCGGCGACGAAGGGCCCTTCGCGGCCGGCGAGGCATTCGCGCACCCAGGCCTTCGGCTGCTGCTTGCGCGCCGGATTCAGCATCGCCTGGCGCTCGGCCGAGAGCGCACCGCGGCGCAGCTCCGAAAAACTCGTGACGCTCATGACGTCCGCCGGCACGCCGAACTCGGATTCCAGCAGTTCCGCCGCCGCCAGCGTCTCGCGCAGGATCGTGCCGGAGCCGAGCAGCGTCACGCGTACGGCGCCGCGGCCGCCCACGTGCAGCAGGTACATGCCGCGCAGGATGCCGTGCTCCGCGCCCTTCGGCATCGCCGGGTGTGCGTAGTTCTCGTTCATGCAGGTGATGTAGTAAAAGACGTTCTCCTGCTCCGCATACATGCGGCGCAGGCCGTCCTGCATGATCACGGCGAGCTCGTAGCCGAAGCAGGGGTCGTAGGCGACGCAGTTCGGAATCGTGGAAGCCAGCAGGTGGCTGTGGCCGTCCTGGTGTTGCAGCCCCTCGCCCGCAAGCGTCGTGCGCCCCGCGGTCGCGCCGAGCAGGAAGCCGCGTGCCTGCATGTCGCCCGCGGCCCAGGCGAAGTCGCCGATCCGCTGGAATCCGAACATCGAATAAAAGATGTACATCGGGATCATGCTGATCCCGTGATTGGCATACGCGGTGCCCGCCGCCATCCAGGAGCAGAATGCGCCGGCTTCGTTGATGCCCTCCTCGAGGATCTGGCCTTTCTTGTCCTCGCGGTAGTACATCAGCTGGTCGGCGTCCTGCGGCGTGTAGAGCTGGCCGACCGACGAGTAGATGCCGACCTGCCGGAACAGGCCCTCCATGCCGAAGGTGCGTGCCTCGTCCGGCACGATCGGCACGATGTGCGAGCCGATGTTCTTGTCTTTCAGGAGCTGCGTCAGGATCCGCACGAATACCATCGTGGTCGAGATCTCGCGGCCTTCGCTGCCGTCGAGCAGGGTCTTGAAGGACTCGAGGCCGGGGACCGCAAGCGCGGGCGCCGTGGTGCGGCGCTGCGGCAGGAAGCCGCCGAGCGCCTTGCGATGCGACTTCAGGTACTGCATTTCCGGGCTGTCGTCGGCGGGCCGGAAGAACGGCAGGCGCGAGATGTCCTCGTCCGACACCGGAATATTGAAGCGGTCGCGGAACGCCCGCAGCGCCTCGTCGTCGAGCTTCTTCTGCTGGTGGGTGACGTTGAGCGCCTCGCCGGCCTTGCCCATGCCGTAGCCCTTGACGGTCTTCGCGAGGATCACGGTCGGGCGGCCCTTGTGCGCGACCGCGGACGCATAGGCGTTCCACACCTTCTGCGCGTCGTGGCCGCCGCGGTTCAGGAGCGCGATCTCGTCGTCCGACAGGTTCGCGACCAGCTCCGCCGACTCCGGGTACCTGCCGAAGAAGTGCTCGCGCGTGTAGGCGCCGCCCTTGGCCTTGAAGTTCTGGTACTCGCCGTCCACCGCCTCTTCCATGCGCTTGCGCAGCTGCCCCGTGCTGTCCCGTGCGAGCAGCGGGTCCCAGCGGTAACCCCAGACCACCTTGATCACGTTCCAGCCCGCGCCGAGGAAGGCCGCCTCGAGCTCCTGGATGATCTTGCCGTTGCCGCGCACCGGGCCGTCGAGACGCTGCAGGTTGCAGTTGATGACGAACACGAGGTTGTCGAGCTTCTCGCGCACCGGCATGGTGAGCGCGCCCATGGACTCGGGCTCGTCCATCTCGCCGTCGCCGAGGAAGCACCAGACCTTCTGGTCCGAAGGCTCGACCAGCCCCCGGTGCTCGAGGTAGCGCACGAAGCGCGCCTGCATGATCGCCTGCAGCGGGCCGAGGCCCATCGAGACGGTCGGGTACTGCCAGAAATCGGGCATCAGCCAGGGATGCGGATAGGACGACAGGCCCTGCCCGCCCACTTCCTGGCGGAAATGGCGCAGCTGTTCCTCGCTGAGCCTGCCCTCGAGGTAGGCGCGCGCGTAAATGCCCGGGCTCGAGTGGCCCTGGATGAAGATCATGTCGCCGCGGTGCTGCCCGGCAGGCGCGCGCCAGAAATGGTTGAAGCCGACCTCGTAGAGCGTCGCGGAGGAGGCATAAGTCGCGATGTGGCCGCCGTACTCGCTGCTGACGCGGTTCGCGTGCACCACCATGGCGACCGCGTTCCAGCGGATCAGCGATTCGATGCGCCGCTCGACCGCGCGGTCACCCGGATACGGCTTTTCACGCGAGACATGGATCGTGTTGAGGTAGGCGGTATTCGCCTTGAACGGCAGCCAGCTGCCTGCGCGGCGGGCATGGTCGATCAGGCGGTCGAGCAGGAAGTGTGCGCGCGCGGGGCCGTGCGCCTTCAGCACGGAGTCGATCGACTCGATCCATTCCTGGGTCTCGAGCGGGTCGAGGTCGTCGTTCTGTGGGCCGTCAGCCATGCACAATCCCCGGTCGTACTCCCGTGCCGGCGGCCGGCCCGATATGATCCTGTTTGCGGCTCCCGCCGGTCAAGATTGAGCCCCCTTTGCCGAATCCCCAGCAGACACTGACGATCACGCGCCCGGACGACTGGCACCTGCACCTGCGGGACGGGCCGGAGCTCGCGGCCGTCGCGGGTTTCACGGCGCGCCGCTTCGCGCGTGCGGTGGTGATGCCGAACCTCAAGCCGCCGGTCACGACGGTCGAGGGCGCGCGCCGCTACCGCGAGCGCATCCTGGCGGCCCTGCCGCGGGGCGCCGCGTTCGTGCCGCTCATGACCCTGTATCTGACCGAGGACATGGACCCGGCGGAGGTGGACCGCGCGGCGGATTCGGCCATTGTCTGCGGCATCAAGTGCTATCCCGCGGGCGTCACGACGCACTCTGATGCGGGCGTGCGCTCGCTCGCGCGCTGCGCCGCGGTGCTCGAGCGCATGCAGGAGCGCGACTTCCCCCTGCAGCTGCACGGCGAGGCGACGGGCGCCGACGTGGATCCCTACGACCGCGAAGCCGCCTTCATCGAACGCGAACTGGCGCCGCTCGTGCGCCGCTTCCCGCGGCTGCGCATCGTGCTCGAGCATGTGACGACCGCGGCCGGCGTCGCCTTCGTTCGCGGCCAGCCGCCGGGGCGCGTGGCGGCGACCCTCACGCCGCAGCACCTGTTGCACTCGCGCGGGGCAATGTTCGAGGGCGGTTTGCGGCCGCACCTGTACTGCCTGCCGTTGCTCAAGCGCGAATCCGACCGCCTGGCCCTGGTCGATGCCGCGACTTCCGGAGATCCGCGCTTCTTTCTCGGCACCGACAGCGCCCCGCACGAGCGCGCCGCCAAGGAATCCGCCTGCGGCTGCGCCGGCATCTTCTCCGCACATGCGGGCATCGAGCTTTACGCGCAGGCATTCGAGGCCGCCGGTGCGCTCGGCAGGCTGGAGGCTTTTGCGAGTATTCGCGGCGCGGACTTCTACCGGCTGCCGCGGAACACAGCCCGCATTACGCTGGTGCGGGAGCCCTGGGAGGTGCCGGCGTCCTATCGATTCGGCCCGGGCGAACTGGTGCCATTCGGCGCGGGTGAAACGCTCGACTGGCGGCTCGCGGACGGCAGCGCATGAGCGGCCCGCCCCTGATGCAGGATCGGTTCCGCGGCTTCCTGCCTGTCGTGGTCGACGTCGAGACCGGCGGGTTCAACGCGGTGACGGACGCGCTGCTCGAGATTGCGGCGGTGCTTCTCACGATCGACGGCGAGGGGCGCCTGGTGCGCGGCGCCACCGTGCGCGAGCACGTCAGGCCCTTCGAAGGCGGGCGGCTGGACCCGGCCTCGCTCGCGGTCAACGGCATCGACCCGTTCCATCCGCTGCGGATTGCGAGTGCCGAGCCGGATGCGATCGGAAACCTTTTCCGCGAGGTGCGCAAGGCGGTACGCGATGCGGCCTGCACCCGTGCGATCCTCGTCGGCCACAATGCCTCGTTCGATCTTGCCTTCCTGAACGCCGCAGTAGCGCGCGCCGGGATCCGACGCAACCCGTTCCACCCCTTTTCCTGCTTCGACACCGCGACGCTCGCCGGCGTGGCCTACGGGCAAACCGTGCTGTCACGCGCGGTGCAGGCGGCGGGACTGCCCTGGAGCCAGCAGGAGGCGCATTCGGCGGCCTACGACGCCGAGCGCACCGCCGATCTCTTCTGCGAAGTCTGCAACCAGTTCCGGCCGTTGTATGAGGCGGCGATCGAGAGGCTGGCGGGCGCGGCACCCGCGGAGGACCCGAATCCCCTGCTGGAACCGGCGCCCGAGTGATCAGGCGATCGCGCCGGCTTCCTCGAGCAGCGACTTGAGCTCGCCCGAACGGTACATCTCGAGCACGATGTCGCAACCGCCGACCAGCTCGCCGTTGACGTAGAGCTGCGGGTAGGTCGGCCAGTTCGAGTACTGCTTGAGCGCCTCGCGCAG
>JBQTKF010000026.1:0-24024 GCA_052386355.1 Gammaproteobacteria bacterium | reverse complement strand
ACCCCGCTCTTCGAGCGAGGCCGGCTGTTCCCGGAAGACCTCGACGAAAGCGATCCCTGGCAGTTCAAGAACATCCGCGTTTTTTACTAATTGGGGGCGCACCCCTATTTCCTTTTTCCCGACGTGGAAATTGGGGTGCGTCCCCTCTAGTAGTCGATCGAGACAACCGTGTACAGCTGCCGGCCCGCCGGCAGCTCGACTTCGAGTTCATCGTCCACCCGCCTGCCGAGCAGGGCGCGACCGAGCGGCGCATCCATGCTGATGAAGCCGGGTTCGCGGTCGAACTCGTCCGGACCCACGATCCGGTGTCGGCGCAGGGCGCCTGCCTCGTCCTCAATCGTGACCCAGGCGCCGAAAAAAGCACGGGATCGGTCGGTGGGCGGCCCGTCCACGACCTTCATGCCGTCGAGCCGCTGGCGAAGGAAGCGCACGCGCCGGTCGATCTCACGCAGCCGGCGCTTGCCGTAGAGGTACTCGGCATTCTCCGAGCGGTCGCCCATGGCCGCGGCCTCGGCGACCGCATGCGTAACCGCCGGGCGCTCGCGGCTCCAGAGCTCGTCGAGTTCGGCACGCAGGCGCGCCGCACCCTCGGGCGTCGAGTACCTGGAACCCTGCGGTGGCCGCGACCGGGCTTTTTTCACGCCGACGATCCCCACTCAAGCTGCTGAATCATAAGACTTTTCACACCGGGCCGGTCAACAGCCGGCAATTTGTGGCCTGGTTCACGGTGGCTGCGCTTCCCCGGCGATACGCTCGCAGCCGTATTTCCTGTCTGCGTCGGTATCCCCTAGCGGACTTCCTTCCCTTCACCGAAAGTCCGCACTTCCGCCCCGGATCACAAGTCCGGGGCTTTTTTTGCGCGGCTAGAATCGCACGATGTCCGCGCCCCGGTTCAGCGACCACTTCTCCGCGCAAGCCGTGGGCTACGAAAAGTTCCGCCCCGGCTATCCGCCGGACCTGTTCGCCTGGCTCGCGCGGCTGGCGCCGTCCCGCGCACTCGCCGTCGACGTCGCGACCGGCAACGGCCAGGCCGCGGTCGCGCTGGCCGCGCATTTCGACGCCGTCATCGGCTGCGAGCCGAGCGTTGCCCAGCTCGCGTCCGCCCGGCAGCACCCGCGCGTCGAGTACCGGCGCGAGGCGGCGGAGCGCCTGTCGCTCGCGGACGGCTCGGCCGATCTCCTGACCGCGGCCCAGGCAGCGCACTGGTTCGACTGGCCCGCGTTCTGCCGCGAAGCCGCGCGCGTGTTGAAGCCCGGCGGGGTGCTCGCGATCTGGAGCTATGCGTACTGCAAGGTCGCGCCCGAAGTGGATCGCCTGCTGGAAGGATTCGCGCGCGACGTGCTCGGTCCCTACTGGCCGCGCGAGCGCCGGCTCGTGGACGACGGCTATCGCGACCTGCCGCTGCCATTGGCCGAAATGGAAGCGCCGCCGTTCTCGATGTCGGCGCAATGGAACGCGCCCACGATGCAGGGCTACCTCGGTACCTGGTCCGCCGTGGAGCGCTGCCGTATCCGCACCGGTCGCGACCCGATGGCGCTTCTCGCGCCGGCGCTGGCCGCCGCCTGGGGCGAGGGGACGCGCCGCGTCGGATGGCCGCTTGCGGTACGGGTCGGCCGGGCCTGAGCAGCCGCGCGCCGCGCATTCGACCCATCCGGGCCACGCCTCGTCGCGGCGCCGGAACGGCGGCAGCCGCCGCTGCCTTATACTGCGCGGCCCCGAGAACCTGGAGACTCCGGATGTTCCTGCACAGGCTGCTTCCCGCGATCGCGCTCGCCGTTTGCGCAACCGCCCTGGCCGACGATGCGGCGCAACCGGGCAAGTCGGGCATCGACCTGTCCTCGATGGACAAGAGCGTCCGTCCGCAGGACGACCTGTTCCGCTTCGCCAATGGCACGTGGCTCGCGACCGCGCCATTCCCGCCCGAGTACCCGCGCGCCGGGATCATCATCTGGCTGTTCGAGAAGGCGGAGGGCGACGTCCACCGGATCCTGCTCGAAGCCGCATCTGCCGGGGAGGCCGCGACGCCCGCCCAGCAGCGGCTCGGCGACCTCTATGCGAGCTTCATGGACGAGGCGCGGGTCGAGGAACGGGGGATCGCGCCGCTCGCGCCGCTGTTTGCCGAGATCGCCGCAATCGATGGACCCGCCGCGCTCGCGCGCTTCTTCGGCCGCGCGCAGGGTCTCGGCATCAACGTGCCGATGGGCGTCTACGTATCCCCGGACGACCGCAACGCCACGCACAACATCGCCTTCCTGACCCAGTCCGGCCTCGGCCTGCCGAACCGCGATTACTACCTGCGCGACGACGAGACGCATGTCGAATTCCGGCGCAAGTATGTCGAGTACCTGGCGAAGCTCTTCGCGCTCGCAGGCGAGCCGGACGGCGCTGCCCGGGCCGCGCAGATCCTCGCGCTGGAGACAAGATTCGCGACCGACCAGTGGACGCCGGTGCAGAACCGCGACCCGGTCGCGACCTACAACCGGCACAGCCCGGCGTCCGCGGCGGCGCTCGCGCCGGGATTCGACTGGCAGGGATTCCTGGCGGGGGCAGGCCTGCCAACCGCCGACTTTGTGATCAGCCAGCCGTCCTACGCGACGGCGCTCGGCGGACATCTGGGTTCCGGCGACCTGGCGGTCTGGAAGGACTACCTGACAGTGCGCGCGATCGGCGCTTACGCGCGCGTGCTGCCGGCGCCGTTCGTCGAAGCCTCGTTCGACTTCAACTCGCGCACGCTGCGCGGCACCGAGCAACTGCGGCCGCGCTGGAAGCGGGCGGTGGCCGAGACCGACGGCGCGATGGGCGAGGCAATCGGCGCCGAGTACGTCGCCCGTCATTTCCCGCCGGAGGCCAAGGAGCGCATGGACCAGCTGGTGAAGAACCTGCTGGCCGCGTTCGACCGCGGCATCGATTCTCTGGAATGGATGAGCCCGGCGACCAGGGCCGAGGCGCACGCCAAGCTCGCGAAGTTCAAGGTCAAGATCGCCTACCCCGACAAGTGGCGCGACTACTCGGGCCTCGCGATCCGCCGCGACGACCTGATCGGCAACGTGATGCGGGCGAACCAGTTCGAATGGAACTGGCAGGTATCCCGGGCGGGAAAGGAGAAAGATCCGGCCGAGTGGTTGATGACGCCGCAGACGGTCAACGCCTATTACCACCCGACCAACAACGAGATCGTGTTTCCTGCCGCCTACCTGCAGCCGCCGAACTTCGACATCGAGGCCGACGACGCCTTCAACTACGGGTCGATCGGCGCGACCATCGGGCACGAGATCAGCCACGGCTTCGACGACAGCGGCCGCCAGTACGACGGCGACGGCAATCTGCGCGACTGGTGGACGGCGGAGGACAACGAGCGGTTCAGGCAGCGCTCGAATGGCCTGGTACGCCAGTACTCGGCGTTCGAGGCGCTGCCGGGACTGAACGTCAACGGCGAGCTGACGCTCGGCGAGAACATCGGCGACCTGTCGGGAGCGGCGGTCGCCTATGCCGCCTACGTCGCGTCGCTCGGGGGCGCGGAACCGCCGGTGATCGACGGCTTCACGGGCCCGCAGCGCTTCTTCCTCGGTTACGCCCAGTCCTGGCGCGACAAGTGGCGGGACGCCATGATGCGCGAAGTGGTGCTGACCAATCCGCATTCGCCTTCCGAGTTCCGCACCAACGGCGTGGTCGCGAACATGGTGGAATTCTACGAGGCATTCGGCCTGCGCGAGGGAGACAAGCTCTGGCTGCCGGCGGCGGAGCGCGTGAAGATCTGGTGATCACGCGCGCGGCCGGGGATAATGCCCGGGCATGAGGAAGCCCGACGCGAAATTCCTGTTCCTGACCGCGGCGCTGCTCGCGGTCGCGGGCTGCACGCCATTCGAATCGCTGTGGAAGAAGATTCCGCGCCCGGGCCAGAAGCCCGAGGTCGCGGAGCCTGCGGTGCCGGAGTTGCCGCTCGCCGAGGCGACGCACCGGTTCATGGTCGGTCCCGATGAGGACGTGGTCGGGCGCCTGCAGGTGACCGTCGCCCGCCACGAAGACACGTTTGCGGACATCGCGCGCCGCTTCAACGTCGGCTACGCCGAACTGGTGCGCGCGAATCCAGGCATCGATCCCTGGATCCCCGGCGCCGGCACCGAAATCGTGCTGCCCACGGAGTTCATCCTTCCCGATGCGCCGCGCGAGGGCCTCGTGCTCAATCTCGCCGCGATGCGCCTGTACTACTACCCGAAGCGGCCGAAAGACGCGCCCAAGGACGCGCCTGCGGAGGTGATTACTCATCCGATTGGAATCGGCAAGGTCGGCTGGGTGACGCCCGAGGGATCGACCAAGGTCATCGCGCACGTGAAGGATCCGGTGTGGACGCCGCCGGTCTCGGTGCGCCAGGAGCACGCGAAGGACGGCGACATCCTGCCCGACAAGGTGCCGCCGGGCCCCGAGAATCCGCTGGGCCGGCACATGATGCGGCTCGGCTGGCCGAGCTACCTGATCCACGGCACGAACAAACCGCCGGGCGTCGGCATGCGCTCGAGTCACGGCTGCATCCGACTCTATCCCGAGGACATCGAGCGGCTCTACGACTCGGTGCCGGACGGCACGCGGGTGACCGTGGTGAACCAGCCGTACCTGCTCGGCTGGCGCGGCGACAGGCTGTACGTGCAGGCCTACGAGGCGCAGAGCGACGACCAGCGCGACTGGTCCGACGTGCCGAAGGCGTTGCGTCAGAAGGCGGCAAAGTCGAAGGCCGCAGTCTGGAAAAAGGTGACGGCGCAGAAGGATGCCATCGACTGGGAAGCGATCCGCACCGCGGCAGCGGAACCGCGCGGCGTGGCGCTCGCCGTGGGCCCCGGCATGGCGGCCGGACCCGAGGCGACGATTGCAGAGGCGCCGCGCGTGCGAAACGCCATCCCCCAGGGTGCGACCTGGGACGGCGTCGAGGACCAGTATGCGGGCGACCCGCAGTTCGCGAAGCCCGAAACCGCGGAAGGCACCGAACGCGCGAGCACCGGGCCCTAGGAAGCTTCCAGCCTAGCGGCGCGCCGAGAGTGCCGTGATCATCGATCCCGCCACCACCGCGAGCGCGCCCGCGATGGCCAGGGCGTTGAGCCCTTCCGGCGCGACCCATCCGAGCCCGGCCCGCTCGATCGCCCACATCGCCGAAATCGTGAAGAGCGGCGCCGTCGAGAGCACTGCGCTCACGCGCGACACATCCCAGAAATGCAGCGCCTCGCCGAAGGCGCCGTAGCCGATCAGCGTGTTGGCGCAGCAGAACACGAGCATCCAGAGCTGCAGCGCGTCGAGTCCGCGCACCAGGAGCGGCGCCGAGAAGGGCGCGAGCGCCAGCGTTGCGCCCAGGTACAGCACCCATAGCACCTGGCGCGCCGTGAAATGCCGCAGCAGCTGCTTCTGGACCAGACCGTAGGCTGCCCAGGCCACCGCCGCGACGATCATCAGCAGCACGCCGAGTCCGAGCCCCTCCTCCGGGCGCAGCAGCTCGGGCAACCGCCGGTTGAAGAACAGCAGCAGGCCGGCGGCGAGCACCGCGAAGCCGAGCCATTGGCGCGCGGCAAAGGGTTCCTTGAATACGAACACGCCCCCGAGCAGCAGCAGTAACGGCGCCAGCTGGATCACGACCTGCGCGACCGACGGCGTCGTGAGATCGAGTGCGACGAGGTAGAGCACGTAGTTGGCAAGAAGCGTGAAGAGCGCGGCCGCGAGCAGCAGCCAGGCCGTCCGGCCGGCGCCGGCCAGGCGCGGCAGTTCCGAACGCCACCACAGGAAGGCGCCGAGTGCCGCCATCGAGAATGCGAAGCGCCACCAGGTGATGGTGACGGCATCCATGCCGGTCAGTGCGACCTTCAGCGCGACCGGCAACAGGCCCCACAGCACGGCCGTGAGCAGCGCCATCGCGAACCCGAATTTCCAGTTAGCGCCGCCGGCCTGCATCGATCGCCCTATGTTAATCTCTCGCAAATCCGCAGGGGGTGACCGGTGGCGGAACGGCTGGCCGGCATACAGGTACACGAAGAAGCCGGCTCTCACCAATCGATCGCGGAAGCGCCGACAGCAGTCGCCGCATTCGTCGGGCGCTGCCTGCGCGGCCCCGTCAACCGTCCGGTCGCGATCTCCGGCTTCGCGGAGTTCCAGCGCATCTTCGGCGGTCTGTGGCAGCCGTCGATGCTGTCGTACGCGGTCGAGCAGTTCTACGAGAACGGCGGACGCAGCGCGATCGTGGTGCGCGTCGCGAATGGCGCGCGCGCTCCGACGCTCGGGCTGCCGGCCGGCCCGCACGTGCTGACGCTCTCTGCGCTCGCGCCCGGCACGCGCGAGTTCCTGCGCGCCGCCGTGGACTACGACGGCATCGGCGACAACGAGGACGACTGCTTCAATCTCGTGCTCCAGCGCGTGCGCACGCCGGGCTCGGAGCACATCGAGGACCAGGAGATTCATCGCCGGCTCTCGTTGCGCGCCGACAGCCAGCGATACGTCACCGACGTGCTCGCGGAGTCGCAACTCGCGCGCGTCGAGGGCGAGCTTCCCGGCTGGCGGCCGGACCCGACGCCCGCAAGCTCCGCGCGCGGGCTCGCCGGCTACGTCCTGTCGAACCCCGATGGCGACGACGGCGGTCCGCTGACCGACTACGACGTGATCGGTTCGGCCGCTTCCGGCAGCGGCCTGTTCGCCCTGGATGGCGTGGACGCCTTCAACTTCCTCTGCGTCCCGCCGCTCACGCGCGACCTGGACGCCGGCGCGAGCACCCTGCTGGTCGCAAATCGCTATTGCCGCGAGCGCCGGGCGATGCTGATCGTGGACCCGCCGCTCGCCTGGGACTCGGCGGCGCGGGCCCAGGCCGAAATGCGCGACTGGCCGATGCCGTCCGATTCGGCCTGCATGTTCTTCCCGCGCCTGCTCGGCTATGACAAGTTGCGCGGCCGGTTCGAGGCCTTCGCGCCCGGCGGCGCGGTAGCGGGCATGCTCGCGCGCGCCTCGGAACTCTGGCCCGTCTGGGCGGGCCACGGCGAGGAGTGCGTCCTGCGCCCGGGCCTCCAGCCCGCCTGTGCGGTGGACGACGAGGCCCGTGCAAAGCTCGTCGCCTGCGGCGTCAATACGGTGCAGACCGTGCGCCGGGCCGGCGGCTCGCCTCCGCCTTGCACGCTGGCGGGACCGGGCGCCGCCTACACCGACTGGCGCTCGCTGCCGGCCAGGCGTTTCGCGCTGCACGTCGTCAACAGCATCGAGCGCGGCACCCGCTGGATGGTGTTCGAGCCCAACGAGCCCGCCACCTGGCGGCGCGCGGGGGCGCGCGTGCGCGCGTTCCTGTCGGCGCTCGAAGACCGCGGCGCCTTCTCGGAGCGCGAGCCGGGCGACCGCTGGTTCGTGCTCTGCGACGAGCGCGTGAACCGCGACCGGCACCGGGAACAGGGCGTGGTCAACCTGATGTTCGGGATCCCGGCCTCGCGCCCGGGCGGCTTTCACGCCTGGCTGGTGACCCATCGCGCGGGCGGCAGCCGCGTGCAGTCGGTCAGCCCGAATCTGCTGGGTGTGTCCGGCACCGGCCTGACGCAGGCGCTCGCGGAGCTGGAGTTGCCCGAAGCCGAAACGGGCTAGCCGGGCGTCCCGAATCCGCCCCCGCCCGGAGTCTCGATCACGAGTTCGTCGCCCGCCGCCACCTCGACGCTCGCGCAGGCGGGAAGTTCGAGCGCACTGCCGTCGCCGCGCAGCAGGCGGTTGATGCCGCAGGCGCCGTCGCCGCCGCCCGCGAGGCCGAACGGCGCGACGCGCCTGCGGTTCGAAAGGATCGCGGCGGTCATCGGCGCGCGAAACGCAATGCGCCGCACCAGTCCGTCGCCGCCGCGATGACGGCCGCCGCCGCCCGAGCCGCGGCGATAGCGGAATTCGCGCAGCAGCACCGGGTGCCGCGACTCGAGCACCTCGGGATCGGTCAGGCGCGAATTCGTCATGTGCGTCTGCACCCCGGACGCGCCGTCGAACCCGGCGCCCGCGCCTGAGCCGCCGGCAATCGTCTCGTAGTACTGGTGCGCGGCGTCGCCGAAGGTGAGGTTGTTCATCGTGCCCTGGGAAGCGGCCAGCACGCCGAGCGCCCCGTAGAGCGCGTCCACGATGCACTGCGAAGTCTCGACGTTGCCGGCGACGACCGCGGCGGGCGCCACCGGGTGCAGCATCGAGCCCTGCGGCACGCGGATCTCGAGCGGGCGCAGGCAACCCTCGTTGAGCGGGATGTCGGCATCCACCAGCGTGCGGAACACGTACAGCACCGCCGCGGTGCAGACGGCGAGCGGCGCATTGAAGTTGCCCGCCTGCTGCGCGGAGCTGCCGGTAAAGTCGACCACCGCGCGGCGGGCGCCGCGGTCCACGGTCACGGTCACCTCGATCGCGCTGCCGTCGTCCATCTCGACGCGCCGGCGCCCGTCGCCCAGCCGGCCGATCACCTCGCGCACGCAGGCCTCGGCGTTGTCCTGCACGTGCGCCATGTAGGCGCGCACCGCCGCGAGGCCCACGCGCGCAATCAGCGCCTCGAGTTCGGCAATGCCCCGGGCATTGGCGGCGAGCTGCGCCTTGAGGTCGGCGACATTCTGGTCCGGGTTGCGCGCGGGGAAGCGCGTGCCGGCGAGCAGATCGCACAGTTCGCGCTCACGCAGTCGGTGGCCGTCGAGCAGCAGGAAGTTGTCGATCAGCACGCCTTCCTCGTCGATCGTGCGGCTCGCGGGCGGCATCGAACCCGGCGTGATGCCGCCGATATCGGCATGGTGCGCGCGCGAGGCGACCCAGAACGAGGGCCCGGTGCGGCCCGCGGCGAACACCGGGCTCACCACCGTGATGTCAGGCAGGTGGGTGCCGCCCGCATACGGCGCGTTCAGCATCCAGGCGCGGCCCGGCCGCAGTGAACCGCGATTCGCCGCGGCGACGGCGCGCACGCTCGCACCCATCGAGCCGAGATGCACGGGCATGTGCGGCGCGTTCGCGATCAGGTTGCCCGCTGCGTCGAACAGCGCGCAGGAGAAATCGAGACGCTCGCGGATGTTGACCGACACGGCGGTCGCCTGCAGCACCGCGCCCATCTGCTCGGCGACCTGCATGAAGCGGTGGTTGAACAGCTCGAGTTCGGCGGGGTCCGGCCGCCCGGTGGCGCGGCGCCTCGGTGCGCGCGCGGGCTTGCGGCTGAGCAGGAGCACGCCGCCCGCGACGCGCTCGGCGCGCCAGCCCGGCTCGACCGCCGTGACCGAGCTCGGTTCGACCACGAGCGCGGGGCCCGGAATCGCGCGCCCGGGCGGCAGCGCTGCGCGCTCGTAGAGCGGCACCTCGCGCCAGCCGCCGAACCAGGCGCGCACCCGCCGCGGCCGGGCCTGCCGCACCGCGCCCTCCGCCTGCGCGTCGCGCGCCTCGCCGCCCGCCACGGCTTCCGCCTGCAGGGTCGCGATGATCGGCTCCGCGTCGGGAGCCTCGAAGCCGAAACGGCGCCGGAACTCCCGCCGCCAGGCGTCCACGAGCTGCGGCAGCGGGCCGAAGGCGACGCCGATCGCGGTCTCGGTGCCGGCGGCGCGCAACTCGATCACGCGCTCGAGCCGGATGGCGGCCGTGGGCAGGCCTTCGGCCGCCAGCGATGCGGCGAGCCGCGACGCCAGACCGGCAAATGCGGTCTCGAGTTCTACTCCGGTCAGCGCAGAGACCGGCTGCTCGATGGTCATGCGCCGCATCAGTCGCCGGTCGGCCAGGCCGATGCCCCAGGCCGACAGCACGCCCGCGAGCGGGTGGATCAGGATTTCGGTGATGCCGAGCGCATCGGCGACGCGGCAGGCGTGCTGTGGCGCCGCGCCGCCATAGCAGCACAACGCGAAGCCGGCCGGGTCATGGCCCTGGCGGACCGAGACGTGGCGGATCGCGCGCGCCATGGATTCGACCGCGACGTCGAGAAAGCCCACGGCGAGGCGTTCCGCCCCCACGCGCCTGCCGCTCGCCGCGGAGACGGCGCGCGCGAGTTCACCGAAGCGCCGGCGCACGACTGCGGCGTCGAGCGGCTGGTCGCCACTCGTGCCGAACAGCGCGGGGAAGCTGTCGGCGCGGATGCGGCCGAGCAGCAGCTGCAGGTCGGTGACTGCGAGCGGCCCGTCCTTGCGGTAGCAGGCCGGCCCCGGGTCGGCGCCTGCCGATTGCGGTCCGACGCACAGACGGCCGCCCTCGAAGGCGAGCACCGAACCTCCGCCGGCCGCAACCGTGTGGATGTTCATCATCGGCGCCTGCAGGCGCACCCCGGCCACCTGCGTTTCGAAGCGCTGCGGCAGCGCGTCGTCGTAGACGGCGACGTCGGTCGAGGTTCCGCCCATGTCGAAGGCGATCAATCGCGGGCGCCCGAATTCGCGCGCGATGCGCGCGGTCGCGACCAGGCCGCCGGCCGGGCCCGACAGCACGGCGTTGCAGGCGCGGAACGACTCCGGCGCGACCAGTCCGCCGCTGCTCTGCATGAACTGCAGTCGCACGTCGCGGTGGCGACGGCCGAGTGCGGCGCGAAACTCGCGGACGTAGCGCCCGAGCAGCGGAGTCAGGTAGGCATCCACGACGGTGGTGTCCCCGCGGCTCACGAAGCGGATCAGCGGCGATGCCTCGTGCGAGGCGATCACCTCGTCGAAGCCGAGTCCGCGAGCGAGGGCCGCGGCGCGCTGCTCGTGGGCCGGATGCCGGTACCCGTGCAGGAACACGATGGCGATGCTCGCGATGCCTGCAGCGCGCAGCCGGACCAGCTCCGCCTCGAGGCGCGTGTCGTCGAGTGGCAGCAGCACTTCGCCGCCGGCCGTGACGCGTTCGTGCGCCTCCACCGTCTCGCGATACAGAGGGGAGGGCAGGTCGATCTTCAGCCGGAACAGTGCCGGCCGGTTCTGGTAGCCGATCCGGAGCGCGTCGCCGAAGCCCGCGGTCGTCACCAGCGCGGTCGCGACGCCCCGCCGCTCGAGCAGCGCATTCGTCGCCACCGTCGTGCCGATGCGGATGGTCTCGATCGCGGCATTGCCGTCGGCAAAGCGGGCGAGCAGGTCGTGGATGCCGGCGACGCCGGGGTCGCTGCCTGCGACGGCGGCGGACAGGCGCTTGTCGACGATCAGCCGGCCGTCGGGTGCGCGCGCGACGATGTCGGTGAAGGTCCCGCCGCGGTCGATCCAGAACTGCCAGCCGCGCGTGGCTCTCATGCGGCGCTAGGTTAGCGCAACCGGTCGAGTCCGCCGTTCTCGAGTTTGTCGCAGGCGTCGCGGTAGCCGATCTCGATCGCGCGCTCGAACGACTGCCAGTCGAGCAGGTCGAGCGACTCCAGCGCCGGGGTCAACAGCAGGTCGGTCTGCGCGCGCCGCTCCTTGGTGGCGGCGGTCGCGTTCACCATGCCCGAGCGCCACAGGATCTGCAGGATATTCGGGCGCCGGCGCCCGCCGCGCCGGCCGCGGAACAGGTTCCACACCGACGGCTCCTCGGTCGCTTCGACGTCGGTGGTGAACGCGCGGTCGGTGCCGACGTCTACTCCGATCACCGGCCCGCGCCCCTTGGACCGCATCACGTCCACCGGCAGGTTATTCATGGTGCCGCCGTCCACGAACACCTCGCCGCCGTGGAATACCGGCGGCAGCACGCCCGGGATCGCGACCGAGGCCCGCAGCCAGCGCCACAGGGGCCCCTGCTGGTGCACCGCGACGCGGCCGGTCGTCAGATTGGACGAAACGCAGAAGAACGGCAGCGGCAGGTCCTCGATGTCGACGTCGCCGAGCTCACGGCGCAGCAGCCGGCTGACCTTGCGCCCGGCGACCAGGGACACCAGAGGCAGCGTGAAGTCAGCGAGCGGGTTGGTGTCCACGAAGCAGCGGCGGAAACGCTCGACGAGTTCCGCGTCGGTCCAGTCCGCGGCGACGCCGGCCGCGAGAATGCCGCCCATGCTGGTGCCGCCCACAAGGTCGATCGGCACGTCATGCTCGCGCAGCGCGCGCACCACGCCGAGGTGCGCAAACCCGCGCGCGCCGCCGCCTGACAGCACCAGTCCGATGGCGCGGCCAGTCAGGAGCCGCGCGACACGCTCGAAGTCGGCGGGGCCGCGCAGGTGGTGGCGCGGTACGTCCGGCATGGCCTCGCGCCAGCGCGCGCCCGCGCCGGTGGCGAATGCGCTGCCGTGCACCAACAGGAGTTCCGAACGCCGCGAGGCGCCGTCCTGCCAGTCGAGCCCGGGCCAGCGTCCCGGGGTCTCGGCCGCGTGCGCCGCGAGCAGCACCACGTCGGCCTGGCGCAGGCACAGCCGCGTCCAGGGCGTGTCGGCGGCATCCGCCAGGTACATCACGAAGTCGTTGCGCGACTCCAGCTCGTGGAACCACTGCGCGCTGTGACTGCCGGCGCGCTGGCCCGTCACGAGATCCACGCGGCCGAAGCGCGCGAACGCCGCCGAGAGCGCGCCGGCATGCGCGACGACGTCGACACCCGCGTGCTGCGGCAGTATCGCGAGCGTGCGCGGCGTCAGTTTCACCTCTTCGCCGGCGTTCGAGTCGGCGAGCCGCTCCACCGCGATCCGGGCCAGCCGCAGGATCGCCTCCGGGTGGCCGAGCAGGACGCGTTCGAAGGTGCCCGCGGAAAGCACCGCCAGTTCGGAATCCCGCAGCGCGCGCACGGTCGCAGTACGCGGGCGCGACACGATCAGGCCGAGTTCGCCGACGGCCTCGCCCGCCGCGATGCGCCCGATCAGTTCGCCGGCGGGCGTGAACACCCCGAGGCAGCCGCTGACCACGAAATAGACGGCATCGGCGGGTGCGCCCGCCTCGAACAGCAGGCGGCCACCGGGCAGTGACATCCAGTCGAGTTCCGCCACCGCGGCGTCGACGATGCTCTTGGGCAGTCCGGAGAACAGCGGCAGCGCCGTGAGCATCGCCCAGGGGTTTGCCCGCGGGTCGATCTGGGTCCGATCGAGGTCTGCGTCCACGGCAGCCCGACGATAGCACTTCCGCCGGCGGCGGCTAGAATCCGCCATCGTGACTGTGACCGACCGCAAGCTGCTGGAGCGCATCTGGAAGCAGGTCGCGGAGATACCGCGCGGCCAGGTCGTGAGCTACGGCGGCATCGCGCGCCGCGCCGGGCTGCCGAGGCACGCGCGCCTCGTCGGCCATGCGCTCAAGGTCGCGCCCGCGAGTCTCGGACTCCCGTGGCATCGCGTGCTGAATGCGGCGGGCCGCATCAGCCTGCCTGCGGGTTCGAGGGCGCACCGGCTGCAGCGGCGGCTGCTGGAGCAAGAGGGCGTGAGATTCAGGAACGGCCGAGTGGATGCCGCTCTGCGCGGCGACGCCCCGGACCTCGACGCGCTCCTGTGGCGGCCCCGGTGATACCATCGGCGCGGCGCGGACCAGGGGCGAAGCATGGCGATCCGTCACGTGGTGTTCTCGCACGGCCAGGAGAGCGGGCCGTGGGGCACCAAGATCTCGGCGATGGCCGAGGTCGCGAAGAGCGAGGGCTGGAACGTTGACTCGGTGGATTACCGCGGCGTCGATGACCCGCGTGACCGCGTCACCCGGCTGCTGAGTTTCTGCCGCGACATCCGCGGTGACCTCGTGCTGGTCGGCTCGAGCATGGGCGGCTACGTCGCGGTCTCCGCCTCGGCGCTGCTGCACGCGCGCGGTCTGTTCCTGATGGCGCCGGCCTTCTACATGCCCGGCATGGAGCAGCTCACGGCGAAGCCCGCGCCCTGCCCGAAGACGATTGTGCACGGCTGGAACGACGAGGTGGTGCCGCTCGAGAACAGCCTGCGCTTCGCGCGCGAGCAGGGCGCGACGCTGCACATCCTCGACTCCGACCACCGCCTGCACAGCGAACTGTCGCTGGTGAACTACCTGTTCGAGTACTTCCTGGTCTCGCTCGACCTCCCGAAACGGCGCTGACGCTGCGTCCCGTCCTCGCGCAGGCGCAGCAGTCGGGCCCGCCGCCGTGCGACGCGCCGGGCTAACTGCGCCGGCGGATTGCGCGGGCGGCGAGGCGGTCGACGAGGCCCGGGGCGACGAGCCTGATCCAGCGCATCGCGCGCCCGCGCAGCGAGGTGAGCACCAGCCGGCGCCGCGCGAACGCCGCGTCCGTGATGATGCGGGCGCATTCGTCCGCGCCCATGATCTTCGTCTCCTGCATGGGGGTCGTACCGAGCGGGCGGCCATCCGGCCCGGTAGCGCGGCGATGAATCTCGGAGCGCACGAAATCGGGCGCCACCACCGTGACCGAGACGCCGCTGCGCGCGAGCTCGACGCGCAGCGAGTCGAAGAAGCCGATCATCGCGTGCTTGGAGGCCGCATAGCCGGTGCGCGTCGGGATGCCGACGAGTCCCGCGATGCTCGCGACCGCGACGATGCGCCCACGCGCGGCGACGAGCGCCGGCAGCGCGCGGCGCGTGAGCCAGGCGGCGCCCAGGTAGTTGAGGCGCACGAGGCGCTCGAGCAGGTCCACGTCCTCGAGTTCGTCGAGCCGAGACCACATGGTGGCGCCGGCATTCAGCACCAGCACGTCGATCGCGCCGTAGTGCCGGAATGTGGCGTCCGCGAGCGCCTCGCAGTCGGCGCGCACCGAGGCGTCGCCGGGCACCACCAGCGCCTGCGCGCCCAGACGGCGGCATTCCTCCGCCAGCGAATTGAGGCGCTCGGCATTGCGCGCCGACAATGCGAGCCGCGTGCGCCCGCGTGCGAGATGCAGCGCAAGCGCGCGTCCGATGCCCTCGGACGCGCCGGTCAGCACCACGACCTTGCCTTCGAACCTGTCCATGGCAACGGACGCTACCCGTTCCGGGTGCGACCGGAAAGGTGGTAGCCGCCATTTCCGCTAGACTGGCCGCATCGTCCGCCCGGGGGCACGCGCATGCCGAACCTGAAGCTGGCCGTGACGCTCGCAGTAACCCTGTTCCCGGCCGCCTGCGGCGGCGGGAGCGACCGCGACGAAGAGCCGGAGGAGCCGGAGGAGCCGCCGATGCGGGTGGAAGACACCGTCGTTGGCGACCTGGTGACATCGCCGGGGCGCGTCGAAGACCGTACCAACGCGGCGATGGACGTCCATCGGGAGGCGCTGAAGTCGCGGATCGAGGCCGACGAAGGCGCGTCGCCCGGCGAAGACGTTCCGCCGGAGGACTAGCGGACCGCATCGTGAACCGCACGCTCCTGTGGGCGCTGCGCGGCGTCATGCGCCTGTTCGTGCGCCCGACGGTCGTGCCCGGGGACGCAATCCAGCGACTGCGCGGGCGCGCGCGCGCGGTCCTCTATCTGCTCGAGGAGCGCAGCGTCTCCGACCTGGTCGCGCTCGAACTCGCCTGCATGCAGGGCGGACTGCGCCGGCCCATGAAGCGCCTCAAGCTGCGCGAGCTCGACCTTCCGCATTCGACCGTCGCGCTGGAGCGGCGCTCCGGCGCGGTGCGCCGCCGCGCCGACCGGCGCACGCCGCGTGAGCTCGCGCGCGCGGTCGCCGCCGCGGGCGCGGATCCGGCGCTCGAGCTCGACATCGTGCCGGTGGCGGTCTACTGGGGTCGCGCACCGCAGCGCGAGAAATCCTGGCTGCGCATCGTCCTGTCCGAAGAGTGGGCGCTGGTCGGGCCATTCCGCCGCCTGCTGTCCATCGTGCTGAACGGGCGCAGTACCCTGATCCGGTTCGGCGAGCCGCTCCCGCTTCGCGCCTACGCGGCGGCCGGGCCTGACGGGCCGCGCGGCGCGCGCCGCCTGCTCAAGGAACTGCGCGCCGAGTTCCGGCACATGCGCACGGACACGCTGGGCCCGGACCTGTCCCGGCGGCGCGCGATCATCGCGCAGGTGCTGCGCACGCGCGCAGTGCGCGAGGCGGTGCGCCAGGAGATCGCGGGCTCGAAGCGCTCGCGGCGCGACGGCCTCAGGATCGCGCGCCGGCACGCGCTCGAGATCGCGGCCAACTACTCGCACGCCTTCGTGCGCATCGCCGAGCGCGCGCTCGACCGGTTGCTGAATCGCATTTACGACGGCGTCAACGTGACGAACGCCGAGTATCTCGACCGGCTGCCGCCGGAGTGCGAAATCGTCTACGTGCCCTGTCACCGCAGCCACGTGGACTACCTGCTGCTGTCCTACGTGATCTACCGCCGCGGCTATGCCGTGCCCTATGTCGCAGCCGGCATCAACCTCAACCTGCCGGTGATCGGGCGGCTGCTGCGCAAGGGCGGCGCCTTCTTCATCCGCAGGAGCTTCCGCGGCAGCGGGCTCTACCCGATCGTGTTCATGAAATACGTGGACGTGATGATGAATCGCGGCCATCCGATCGAGTTCTTCATCGAGGGCGGGCGCAGCCGCACCGGCCGGCTGCTGCGGCCGCGCACCGGGCTCCTGACCATGACCGTGCGCAGCTTCCTGCGCGACACCCGCCGGCCGGTCGCCTACGTGCCGGTCTACTTCGGCTATGACCGGCTGCTCGAGGCCGAAACCTACATCGATGAGCTTCGCGGTCAGGCCAAGCAGAAGGAGAGCGTCGGCGGCCTGCTGCGAGTGATCCCGATGCTGCGCCAGGAGCTCGGCCGCGTGCACGTCGGGTTCGGGGAACCGGTGCTGCTGGATGCGCTGCTCGACGCGACGCAGCCGGACTGGCGTGCGGACACCGGCGACGAGAATTCGCGGCCGGCCTGGTTCGGCGAGGCCCTCGATGCGCTCGCCGCCGAAGTCATGCGCCGCATCAACGCGGCCGCTGCCGTGACTCCGGTCAACCTGCTGTCGGTCGCGCTGCTCGCCGCGCCGCGCCAGGCGATGGTCGAGAGCGACCTCGAGCGCCAGCTCCAGCTGTACATCGACCTGCTGCGGGCCTTCCCTTACTCCGCCGAGGTGTCGATCGCCGAAGCCGACGCCAACGCGATCATCCGCCGCTGCGAGCAGATGGGCATGCTCGAGCGCCGTTCGCACGCGCTCGGGGACGTGCTGCGCATGGGCGAAAAGAATGCCGTGCTCGCGACCTATTACCGCAACAACGTGCTGCACCTGTTCGCGCTGCCGTCGCTCGTCGCCTGCGCCTTCCTCAACAACCCGACCATGCGCCACGAGGACGTGCAGCGCCTGGTGTGGCGCGTGTACCCCTACGTCCGCCAGGAGCTGTTCCTGCGCTGGCGCGAGGACGAGCTGCCCGGCGTGGTGGACGGGGTGCTGGCGGCGCTCGCCTCCCAGGGCCTGCTCGAGCGCATCGGCGACGGGGCCATCTGGCGCCGGCCGCCGACCGGCAGCGCCGAGGCGGTGCGCCTGTCGGTGCTCGCCCAGGCGACGATCCAGACCATCGAACGGTACTACTTGGCGATCGCGCTGCTGCTGCGCGCGGGCCCCTCGGTGCTGTCGGCCGACGCCCTGGAGCAACGCTGCGTCGCCATGGCCCAGCGCATGTCGATGCTGTACGGGGTCGCAGCGCCGGAATTCTTCGACCGGGCGATGTTCCGCGACTTCATCGACTTGCTGCGCCAGCGCGGCGTGATTCGCCAGGACGGGGAGGGGCGCCTGACTTATGACGACGCGCTGATGGCGGTTGCGGAGGACGCGCGCATCGTGCTGTCCGAGCAGATCCGCAACAGCATCCTGCAGGTCACGCACAGCTGACCGCCCTCAACCGCGTCGCAGACCCGCGTTTTGCACTGCAAAGCAAAAGCGCTGATATATCCTTGTGCAAAACGCCACCCGGTCCTGTCCTGGGGATACACATGACCAAGATTTCCACGCGTTCCTTGCGGCATCCGCTTCACTTCGCCGTGCGCACCGCGCTTGCGGCCGCGCTGGTCGTTCCCGGCACGGCCGGGGCGATCGACTTCTCCGCGGGCGGATGGAGCGGCAGTCTCAACACGACTATCAGCTTCGGCCATCTCGAGCGCGCGGGTTCGCGCAACCCGGCGCTGATCGGCACCGCCAATGGCGGCAGCGGCCGGTCGCCGAACATCGACGACGGCAACATCAATTATCGCGCGGGCCGGGTCTCGAGCGCCTTCAAGATGGTGAGCGAGTTCGCGCTCGACCGTGACAACTTCGGCCTGTTCGTGCGCGGCGCCGCGCTGTACGACGATGCCGTCGAGTACGAGGAAACCGCACGCACGCCGATTTCCCCGGAGGGCAGGGACCTGGCCGGTTCCTACGTCCGCCTGCTCGACGCCTTCGCCTACGGGCGCTGGGACCTCTCGGGCCACGAGCTCGAGATCCGCGCCGGCCGCCAGGTGGTGAACTGGGGCGAGAGCACCTTCATCCAGGGTGGCATCAACAACGCGATCAACCATTTCGACGTGTCGGCGCTGCGCGTGCCGGGCTCCGAACTGCGCGAGGCCTATCTGCCGCAGGAAATCCTCAAGTTCTCGTACGCGCTCACCGACAATGTGACCGCCGAAGTGATCGGCATCTTCGACTGGAACCGCACGCAGCCCGAGCCGGTCGGCACCTATTTCTCGGCCAACGACTTCGTGCCGCGCGGCGGCGAGAAGGTCATCCTCGGCTTCGGCGCCTTCTCGGACCAGGGTGTCGATTTCCGTCCGCTCGGCGGGCCCTTCATCGCCGATTTCCAGGCGGTGCCGCGCGATCCGACCATCGATCCCGACGACCAGGGCCAGTACGGCGCGACACTGCGCTGGTTCTTGCCGAATTTCGGATCAGGCACCGAGCTCGGCTTCTACTTCGTCAACTACCATAGCAAGCTGCCCGTCATCATCGGCCGCACCGGCTCCCAACTGGGCGTCGCCAACGCGGTCGGCACGCTGACGGCGGTGATCGCCACGGCGACCGCACTTGGTAGCGGCGTGCCGCTGCCGGGCGCCATCGCGCTGGGCGCGGCCCAGGGCCGTGCCGCGGCGCTTGCGCGTGGCGGGGACCTGCCGCTCGCGACCGCCACGCAATACGCGACCATCGCCGGCAATACGGCGCTCGGCGGCGGTAACGTCTCGGCCCAGGCGAGCAATCTCGGCGTTCACGAGTACGCGAAGACCGCCGGGTACTTCACCGTGTACCCTGAAGACATCCAGCTGTTTGGCATCTCGTTCAACACTTCGCTCGGCACGACCGGCATCGCGCTTCAGGGCGAGTTGTCCTACCGCAAGGACACGCCGCTGCAGTTTGACGACGTGGAGCTGCTGTTCGCGGCGCTGACGCCTTTCGAGGCGGCCGCCCTTCAGCTGCAGGGCGTGCCGATGCCCGCGACCTGCAACACAACGCTCCCGACGCTCACGCGCTGCAACCAGTTGGGCGCCTTCGGCGTGGACCAGGTGGTGCTGGGCGCTGGCGAGTTCGACGTGTGGCAGGCGCAGGTCACGGCGACCAAGGCGTTCCCCCCCATGCTCGGCGCTTCGCAGCTCGTCGCCGTGGTCGAGGCCGGCATCACGCAGGTGGACGGCATGCCGGACAAACTGACCGGCGGGCCCGTCGGCCGCGGCCTGCGATTGAACGGCCCCGGCACCTCGGTCTCCGGCAACGCAGAACTCGCCGGGCGGCACTTCGGGGAAGTGGAGCCGCAGGATCGCTTCGCGGACGAATCCTCCTGGGGCTACCGCGCGGCGCTGCGACTGGACTATCTCGGCCTGATCGGCGCCTGGAACTTCTCGCCGCGCCTCGTCTGGTCTCACGACGTCAGCGGCACGACGCCGGGTCCGGGTGGCAACTTCGTCGAGGGCCGCTACGGCGCGACGGTCGGCATCCTCGCGAGCTACCAGTCCAAGATGGAACTCGACCTTAGCTACACGACTTTCGGCGGCGCGGGCCGCTACAACGAGCTGACCGACCGCGACTTCTACGCGGCCTCGATCAAGTACTCGTTCTGACTCAGGTCCGGAGGCCAGACATGATGATGCTCAAAAACGTCCTGCGTGCAGGCCTGCTCGCCGCCGTAGGTGCGGCCACTGTCGCATCGGCCGCCACGCCCCAGCAGGCGGCGCGTCTCGGCGCCGATCTCACGCCGATGGGCGCGGAGAAGGCCGGCAACGCCGCCGGCACGATCCCGGCCTGGACCGGCGGCATCCGGTCCGCGACCGAAGCGGGGTTCCCTGGCTTCAAGGCCGGGGGACACCACCCCGACCCGTTCGCGGGCGACAAGCCGCTGTACAAGGTCGACGCGAGCAACCAGTCGCGCTACGCGGCCAACCTCTCCGCGGGGCACAAGGCGCTGCTCAATGCCTACAAGGGCAGCTACTTCATCAACGTGTACGCGTCGCACCGTTCGGCGGCGTTCCCGCAGCGCATCTACGATGCGACCAGGGCGAATGCGACCTCGGCCAAGCTGACCGGCACCGGCACCGGCGTCACCGGCGCGATCGGCGGCATTCCATTTCCGATCCCGAGCCAGGGCGTGGAGGTGATCTGGAACCACATCCTGCGGTTCCGCGCCGAAATCGCCGAACGCATCATCGGCCAGGCGGCGGTCACCCGCACCGGCACCTACAACCTGGTCAAGTTCCACGACGAGACCTATGTCGGCTACAGCCTGCCGGGCGCGACCGAAGCCGCGCTCGACAACGTCGTGCTGTACTTCATCCAGGAGACGATTGCGCCGGCGCGCCTGGCCGGCGAGATCCTGCTGGTGCACGAGACGCTCGACCAGACGCTCGAGCACCGCAAGGCCTGGCTCTACAACCCCGGCCAGCGCCGCGTGCGCAAGGCGCCGAACGTCGCCTTCGACAACCCGGGCACCGGTTCCGACGGCCTGCGCACCTCCGACCAGTTCGACATCTACAACGGCAGCCCCGAGCGCTACGACTGGAAGCTCGTGGGCAAGCAGGAGATCCTGGTCCCGTACAACGCGTATCAGCTTCACAGCAACAAGCTGAAGAACGACGACATCATCAAGCCGCTGCACATCAACCAGCAGCACGCACGCTACGAGCTGCACCGCGTGTGGGTGGTGGACGCAACGCTGAAGGCCGGCCAGCGGCACATCTACAAGCGTCGCACCTTCTACGTCGACGAGGATTCGTGGCAGATCCTGCTGGTGGACTGCTACGACAACCGCGACCAGCTCTGGCGCGTGCAGGAAGGCCACTCGATCAACTACTACGAGATCCCGACTTTCTGGACCACGCTCGAACTGACCTACGACCTGCAGGCCGGCCGCTACCTCGCGCTCGGCCTCGACAACGAGGAGCCGGTCACGGTCAATTTCACCGCCAGGCGCACCGGAGCGGACTTCACGCCGGCCGCCATCGCGCGCCGGGGCACGCGCTGACGTGAGACCGGCGCTGGCGGCATTCGCCCTCGCGGCGTTACCGCCCGCCTTCGCGCAGGAGGCGCCGCCAGGGGACTCCGCGGCGCGCCCCTCGGTGATCGCGCCGCTCGCGGTGCAGTCGCTACTGATCGATCTCGCCCGCGCGGGAGGGCGCGTATTCGCGGTCGGCGAGCGCGGCCACGTGCTGTACTCCGACGACGACGGGAACGCCTGGTCCCAGGTCCAGGTGCCGGGCAGCGCGAGCCTCACCGCCGTGTACTTCGACGGCGCCGCGCACGGCTGCGCGGTCGGACACGTCGAGATCATCCTGTGCACCTGGGACGGCGGCGAAACCTGGGAGCGCACGCACTTCGAGCCCGAGAACCACCAGCCGCTGCTCGACGTCTGGTTCGCCGATGCCGAGCACGGCATCGCGACCGGCGCCTACGGAGTGATTTACCGGACCACGGACGGCGGCCGCGTCTGGAGCCAGGTGCCGTTCGAGCCGGTGCCGCTCGGCGAAGAGGGTGCGCGCCAGCCGGATGGCGCCGAGGCCGACGAGATGGAAGCCGAGGTGGACCTCGGCTTCGAGTTCCACCTGAATGCGATCGCCCGCGGCCCCGGCCGGCGGCTCTACCTCGGCGCCGAAGCCGGTCGCCTGTTCCGTTCCGACGACGACGGCGACAGCTGGCGCGAGCTGCCGTCGCCCTACGACGGTTCCTTCTACGGGATCCTTCCGCTCGATGGGGATGCGCTCCTCGCCTTCGGGCTGCGCGGAAACCTGTTCCGCTCGGAGGACGGCGGCATGAACTGGACCCCGATCGAGACCGGCACGGTGGCCCTGCTCAATGCGGGCGCGCGGCTCAACCAGGACACGGTCGTGATCGTCGGCATGCAGGGCGTGCAGCTTGCCAGCCATGACGGCGGCCGGACCTTCGCGCTGCACCAGCGGGAGGACCGCAAGGCCCTGTCGGCCGTTCTGCCGGCGGCGGACGGCACCCTGATCGTGGCAGGCGAAGCCGGCGTCGCCCGCACTTCGCTGCCGGCCATCGGCGGGGGCGCGCCATGAAGGAATCGGGCGATACCCGCATCGCCGAATGGCTGGAGCCGCATGTCTTCGGCCATCGCGCGCTGATCCTCGGCATCTTCGCCGCGATCACGCTCGCCCTCGGCTGGGTCGCGTTGGCGGGCCTGAGGCTCGACACCAACTTCACCAAGCAACTGCCACTCGAGCACGAGTACATCCAGACCTACCTCGACCACAAGGACGAGTTCGGCGGCGCCAACCGCCTGCTGATCGCGCTGGTCGCGCGCGACGGCAACATGTTCACGCCCGAGTTCTTCGAGGCGCTGAAGATCGCCACCGACGAGGTGTTCTTCATCGCGGGCGTGGACCGCTCCCGCGTGCAGTCCTTGTGGACGCCGAACACGCGCTACACCGAGGTCGTCGAGGGCGGCATCGAGGCGGGCGACGTGATCCCGTCCGATTTCCAGCCGGACGCGGCGGGGCTCGCGCGCGTCAAGGAGAACATCCTGAAGGCCGGCATCGTCGGCCGGCTGGTCGCGAATGACTTCTCGGGCGCGATGGTGAGCGCCCAGCTGCTTGACGCCGACCCGGAAACCGGCGCGCCGGTCGACTACATCTCGATCTCGCGCGAGCTAGAGCAGAAGGTGCGCGCGCGCATCGAGGGCCAGGGCCTCGAAGTTGCGGTCACCGTCCCCGTCTCGGTGCACATGATCGGCTTCGCCAAGGTGGTGGGCGACGTCGCCGACGGCGCGCTCTCCGTGATCACGTTCGCGATCGTGACCGTCGGGCTGACGCTGCTGTTCGTCTGGATCTACATCCAGTCGCTGCGCATCGCGCTGGTGCCCGTGATCTCGTCGCTGGTCGCGATGGTGTGGATGCTGGGGCTCCTGGTGATCCTCGGTTACGGCGTGGACCCGCTCGGCATCCTGGTGCCCTTCATCATCTTCGCGATCGGCACCAGCCACGGCGTGCAGAAGATCAGCGCGGTCTCGGACGCCGCGCGTGCGGGTGCCGACTGCAACGAGGCCGCTCGCCGCACCTTCCGGCTGCTGTTCCTGCCTGCGATCGTGGCGCTGCTCGCAAACCTCGTTGGCTTCATCACGATCCTGCTGATCCGCGTGCCCGTGATCCAGGAGATGGCGGTGACCGCGAGCCTTGGCATCGGCGTGATCATCCTGACCGACCTGATCCTGCTGCCGCTGCTGGTCTCCTTCGTGCCGATCACCGACCGGTTCCGGCAGCGCGTAGCGCACCGGCAGGAGGCGCTGCAATCGGTCTGGGCCGGGCTCGCGAAGATCACGAACCGGGGCCCGGCCGCCGTGATCATCGCCATCGCCTTGCTGCTCGGCGTATTCGGCTTCATGAAGGGCCTCGAGACGCCGATCGGCGACACCCAGGCGGGCGTGCCGGAGCTGCGGGCCGACTCGCGCTACAACCAGGACAGCAACCTGATCAGCGAGCGCTTCTCGATAGGCACCGACATCATCAACGTGATCGTCGAGACCAAGCCCGACGGCTGCATCGACTTCCCGGTCATCGACGCGATCGACCGCTTCGCCTGGCACATGGCGAACGTCGAGGGCGTGCGCGACGTCATGACGCTCGCGGGCGTGTCCAAGATCGTGAGCGCCGGATGGAGCGAGGGCAGCCTGAAGTGGCGGAACCTGCCGCGCGACGAGCGCCAGCTGGTGCAGGCGCAGAACTACATCGAGACCAGCACCGGACTCCTGAACCGCGACTGCAGCGTGATGCCGGTGATGGTGTTCCTCTCCGATCACCGCGCCGAGACCATCGAGCGCGTGGTCGCCGCGGTCAAAGACTACCGCGCGAAGGAGCCGACCGAAGGCGTGAGC
>JBQTKF010000025.1:0-8403 GCA_052386355.1 Gammaproteobacteria bacterium | reverse complement strand
CTCGATCGACTACTAGAGGGGACGCACCCCAATTTGCAGGTCGGGAAACAGGAAATAGGGGTGCGCCCCCAATTAGTAAATAACGCGGATGTTCTTTAACTGCCAGGGATCGCGTTCGTCGAGGTCTTCCGGGAACAGCCGGCCTCGCTCGAAGAGCGGGGTCCACTCCGTGTACTTGCCGACCACTGGCCCCAGATACGGCATGCAGATCTCGAGATTGCGGCGGAAGTCGATCTCGTCCGGCTCGACGATGCCCATGGCCGGGTTATCGATCGCCCAGATCATGCCTGCGAGCGCCGCGACCGTGACCTGCAGCGAAGTCGCGCTGTTGTGAGGCGCCAGGTTTCGCGCTTCGGCGATCGAGAGCTGCGAGCCGTACCAGTAGGCGTTCTTCGCGTGACCGGCGAGCAGCACGCCGAGCTCGTCGATGCCGCTCGTGATGTCCTCCATCATGATCCGCTTGCGGTCCTGCATCTCGAAATTGCGGCCGCAGAACTCGTGCACCGACAGCACCGCGTTGTCGGAAGGGTGGTAGGCGTAGTGCACGGTCGGCCGGTACAGCACCCGGTCGTTCTGGCGCACGGTCAGGAAGTCCGAGATCGAGATGGATTCGCCATGCGTGATCAGGAAGCCGTGGAAGTGCTTCGCCTCCGGCGTCCAGGTCCGCACGCGCGTGGCGCATCCGGGCTGGGCCAGGAAGATCGCGCCCTTGCGCCCGAAGTCGTGCTGGCGCCCGTCGCGCGGGAAGTGCCGCTCGTGCGTGCCCCAGCCGAGCTCGGCCGGCTGGCTGCCCTCGCTGACGAAGCCGTCCACCGACCAGGTATTGACGAATTCGCCCGGCATCTTGGGCCGCGAGGACACCTGCGTGTCCCGTTCGGCGATGTGGATGACCTTGACGCCCAGTTCCCGCGAGAGTGCCGCCCATTCATCGCGCGTCTTCGGATTGGCATCGCGGCCGGTCCCGGCGGCGACGTCGAGCAGCGCCTGCTTGACGAAATGCGAGACGAGCCCGGGATTTGCGCCATGAGTCAGGACCGCGGTCGGGCCGTTGCTCCAGGCCTTGCGCAGTTCGAGCGCCTCCTCGCGCAGCGCATAATTGGTGCGCCGGCTGGCCGGGATGTTGGGGTCGGTGTAGCCGCCCGGCCAGGGCTCGATGCAGGTGTCGAGGTAGAGCGCGCCTTTTTCATGGCACAGCTTGATCAATGCCACGCTCGAGACGTCGACCGAGAGGTTGAGCAGGAAATCGCCGCGCCCAACCAGCGGGTCGAGCACGTGGCGGTAGTTCTCGCGCGTGAGCGGATGCTTCAGGAAGCGGATTCCGTACTGATCGGCTTCCGCGCGCCCGGCGTCGTCCGCGGTGACGATCGTGATGCGGTCGGGCGTGAGCCCGCCGACGTGGCGCAGGATCAGCGGCAGGACGCCCTGGCCGATGCTGCCGAAGCCGATGAAGATGAGGCGGCCGGGAAAATGCGTATGGACGATGTGCTGGGTCATAAGGGCCGAGAATGTACCGTAATTTGAACCCGACGTGGCGCTATCCGGCGACGCTCCTCGCAGCCTTTGCGGTGATCTGGCTCGCGCTCGCGATCGATCCGGTGTTCCGTCAGGACTGGCTGCTGGAAAACGCGATCGTGCTGGTCGCGGTGCCGCTCCTGGTGTTGACCGCGAAGCGCCTGCGATTCTCGAACTTCGCCTACACCTGCCTGTTCGTGTTCTTCCTGTTCCACGCGATCGGCGCGCACTACACCTATTCGCTCGTGCCCTATGACGAGTGGTTCCGGGCCGCGACCGGCGCCTCGCTCGACGACGTGCTGGGCTTCGGCCGCAACCATTACGACCGTCTCGTGCACTTTCTCTATGGGCTGCTCATCGCGCCGGCGGCCGTGGAAATCTTCGCGCATTACGGGCGCTACCCGCGCAGCTGGGCGGCGCTGTTCCCGTTCCTGTTCATGGCTTCGCACGCGGTGATCTACGAACTGATCGAGTACGCCGCCGCCCTCGTGTTCGGCGGCGACCTGGGGCAGGCCTATCTCGGCACGCAGGGCGACATCTGGGACGGGCAGAAGGACATGGCGCTCGCATTGCTGGGCTCCGCGCTCATGATCTCCGCGCTGGCGGTGGCCGGGCGGCTGCCCGTCAGGAGCCCGTGAGCTACACGACCCTGATCACGACCGCGGCGCTCGCCGGCCGGCTGGCCGACCCCGACTGGCTGGTGGCGGATTGCCGCTTCGATCTCGCCGATCCAGAGGCCGGGATCCGCACATGGCGCGCCGGCCACATTCCGGGGGCGATCCACGCCGATCTCGAACGCGACCTGTCGGCGCCGGTGACGCCCGCGACCGGCCGCCATCCACTGCCGCCGGTCGCTGCGCTCGAACGGACTTTCTCGCGCTTCGGCATTTCCGCGCGCACGCAAGTCGTCGCCTACGACGCCGGCAGCGGCGCGTACGCTGCGCGGCTGTGGTGGATGCTGCGCTGGCTGGGTCACGACGCGGTGGCCGTGCTCGACGGCGGATTCGCGGCCTGGACCGCCGGGGGCAGGCCGGTGTCGGCCGAGCTGCCCCGACGAGCGTCAGCGCATTTCGTTGCCCGGCCGAGACCGGCGATGTTGCTGGAGACCGGGGCCATCCCGGGCGCGCTGGCGCAGGGCGAGAAGCTCGTGGACGTGCGCGGTGCGGAGCGGTTCCGCGGCGAGGTCGAGCCGATCGACAGGGTTGCCGGCCACGTGCCCGGCGCGTTGAACCTGCCCTACCTCGAGAACCTGGGGCCGGATGGCCGCTTCCGCGATGCGACTGCGCTCGCGGCGATCTGGCGCGAGCGCGCGGGCGTCGCAGCCGGGTCCGCCGTCATCTGCATGTGCGGTTCCGGCGTCACCGCCTGCCAGGGCCTGCTGGCACTCGAAATCGCGGGAGTCCGCGGCGGCAGGCTCTACGCCGGTTCCTGGAGCGAGTGGATCCGCGATCCGGCGCGGCCCGTCGCGCACGGCCTGTGATTTACATCAGCGCCAGTTCTGCTATCGTCCGCGCCCTGTCGGCAGTGAACAGGATCTAGCAGGTTGGACAGCCCGACGCGCGGCGCGGTAGCACCGCGGCCCTCCTGGAGCATCGAAGACTCCAACGACCTGTACGCCGTTCGTGCCTGGGGTGGCGGCTACTTCGGCATCAACGAAGCCGGCCATGTCGTCTGCCGCCCGGCGCGCGGCGAAACCCGCGAGATCGACCTGTACGAGGTGGTACAGCAGCTCGGCGCGCGCGACCTGACCGCGCCGATGGTGATCCGCTTCTCCGACATCCTGCGCGACCGCCTGCGCTCGCTCTCCGACGCCTTCGCGGCGGCCATCGCCGAGAATGACTACAAGAACCGCTACGCGGCGGTGTTCCCGATCAAGGTCAACCAGCAGCGCCTGGTCGTGGAAGAGGTCTACCGCGGCAGCGCCGACCTCGGCTTCGGGCTCGAATGCGGCAGCAAGCCCGAGCTGCTCGCCGTCATGGCGATGACCGAGGATGCACCGGACCGCCTCATCATCTGCAACGGCTTCAAGGACGACAGCTACATCGAGGCCGTGATCCTCGCCACCAAGCTCGGCCGCTCGATCATCCCGGTGGTCGAGAACTTCTCCGAGCTCGGCTACATCCTGCGCCACGCCGAGAAGTACCAGGTGCGCCCGAGGATCGGCGTGCGCGTCAAGCTCGCGGCCGAGGGCGCCGGTCGCTGGCGCGAATCCGCCGGCGACCGCTCCAAGTTCGGACTGTTCACCACCGAGATCCTGGAGCTCGTCGAGGTGCTGCGCGCGCACGGCATGCTCGACTGCCTGAAGCTCGTGCATTGCCACCCGGGCTCGCAGCTGCACGACATCCGTCGCGTCAAGGACGCGGTCAACGAACTGGCCCAGGTCTATGCCGAGCTCGCCCGGCTCGGCGCCGGGCTCGAGTACATCGACGTCGGCGGCGGGCTCGGCATCGACTACGACGGCTCGCGCACCAATTTCGAGTCCTCGACCAACTACTCGCTGCGCGAATACGCGAGCGACGTGGTGTACCGCGTCGCGAGCGTCTGCAATGCGCGGAACCTCCCGCATCCCGTGATCATCAGCGAGTCAGGGCGCGCGATCGCCGCGCACCACAGCCTGCTGGTGTTCAACGTGCTCGGCGCCTTGCGGCTCGACGTGTTCAGCGTGCCCGACCGCGCCACCGTGGACGACGGCCACCTGCCGCAGCCCGTCGCGGACCTGTACGAGGCCCATGCCACGGTCAGCGAGCGCCGCCTGGTCGAGTGCTGGCACGACGCGCAGCAGGCGCGCGAACAGGCCCAGCAGATGTTCAGCCTCGGCTACCTGAACATCGAGATGAGAAGCCTCGCGGAGCGGCTCTACTGGGCGACCTGCGCGCGCGTGCGCGACCTGACCCGCAAGCAGAACCGCGTGCCGGAGGAGCTCGAGAACCTCGAGAGCGTGCTGTCCGACACCTATTTCTGCAACATGTCGGTGTTCCAGTCGCTGCCCGACAGCTGGGCGATCGACCAGCTGTTCCCGATCATGCCGCTGCACCGGCTCGACGAGCGCCCGACCCGCAGCGCCGTGCTCGCCGACATCACCTGCGACTCGGACGGCAAGATCGACCGCTTCGTGTCGCCGCGCGACATCAAGCGCGTGCTCGAGGTGCACGAACTCGCGCCCGGCGAGGATTACTTCCTGGCTGCCTTCCTGGTTGGCGCCTACCAGGAGACGCTCGGCGACCTGCACAACCTGTTCGGCGACACCCACGTCGTACACATCCGCCTCGACGACGAGCACGGCTGGTGGATCGAGGAGATCGTCAAGGGCGACACCGCGAGCACCGTGCTCGGCTACATGCAGTACGACCCCGACGAGCTGTACCCGCGATTCGCGCGCGACTGCGAGCGGGCCATGCGCGACGGCCGGCTGTCGGTGGCCGAGGGCCAGGCGCTCAAGCGCTTCTACGAGTCCGAGCTTGCGGGCTACACTTACCTCGAGCCCGACGGCGCCGGTTGAGCGCCCCGCGATGGAGGGAACCCCGATGAAGATCCGGACCGCCTTTCACGCCCCGCTGCTGCTCGCGGCCGCCTTTGCCGCAGGCTGCGCCGCCCAGGCGACCGCGCCGGCGGGCAATGGGCTGCCCGTGACCGATGCCGCCACGCTCGCCACCATCGACCGCGTCATGGCGGGCGACCACCGTTCCGAGGCCAACCGCGCCCGCGACGCCTGGCGTCACCCGCGCGAGACGCTGTCGTTCTTCGGGCTGCGCGAGGACATGACGGTGCTCGAGGTCTGGCCGGGCGGCGGCGGGTGGTACGCCGAGATCCTCGCGCCTGCGCTGCGCGAGCGCGGCCGCTACATCGCCGCGGGCTTCGACCCGAAAACCGACAGTCAGTACATGCAGAGCGGTATCAAGGCCTTCGCCGAGAAGCTCGCCGCGCGACCTGACCTCTATGACCGCGTGACGGTGACCGCATTGCAGCACCCAGGGGCGATGCAGCCGGTTCCGGACGGTAGCGTGGACATGGTCCTGACATTCCGCAACCTGCACAACTGGATGGCGCGCGAAGCGGCTGAGGAGATGCTCGCCGCGATGTACGCCGCGCTGAAGCCGGGCGGCATCCTCGGGATCGCCGAGCACCGCGGCGCACCGGGGGTCGAGCAGGACCCGCGTGCGAAGACCGGCTACGTTCGCACGGACTACGCGATCGCACTCGCGCGCGCCGCCGGCTTCGAGCTGGTCGGCGAGAGCGAGGTCAACGCCAACCCGAAAGATACGAAGGACCACCCGAACGGGGTGTGGTCGCTGCCGCCGACTTTCCGGGGCGGCGACGCGGACCGCGAGCGCTTCGCCGCGATCGGCGAGAGCGACCGCTTCACCTTGCGGATGCGCAAGCCCGCCGCGCGCTGACGGGCCGTCGCGCGGCGGCGCGGCTCAGGAAGGCGCGGTTTCCTTTTCTTTCTTGTTTCCCAGGAACCAGAGCGCCGCGCCGGCGACGATCAGGGCCACGCGGATCGCCATGCCCGCTGTCGGGCCCCAGTTGTCGATCCACGAGATCACGGTGAACTCGCGGTCCATCATGTTGAGCACGAATGACCCTGCGCCGAGGAGGACGAGCAAACCGCCGAGGCCTTTCATGTACGACTCCCGTTGCCAATTGCCGGCCGCGCACATTCTGCGCCGGGCCGCGGCCGATCACCAGAGTTCCCGCACCCGCGCGCCGGCATCCATGCGCACCCCGCTCGCGGCAGGCGGCACCGGCGCCTCAACCGGCCCCTCCGGCCAGCCGGCGCATTCGAGGCAGGCGAGCACGTCGCGGTCCAGGAACCGGCTGCGTGCGCCGTAGACGTGGCGGTCGCCGCCGGGCGCCTGTTGCGTCACGTAGTAGCGCTGCGGTTCGATCAAATGCAGTTCGTCGCGCGCACGCGTCATCGCCACGTACAGCAGGCGCCGCTCCTCGTCGAGGCCGTCGGCGCTCCCTGCGGCGAACTCGCTCGGGAAGCTGCCGTCGCTGACGTTCAGCACGTGCACCGCGTCCCACTCCTGGCCCTTGGCCGAGTGCACGGTCGAGAGCACGAGGTAGTCCTCATCCACCAGCGGCGGGCCCGCGCGGTCGCCGGTCGCGGCGGGCGGGTCGAGCGTCAGTTCGGTCACGAACCGCTCCCGGCTCGGGTACTGGGCCGCGATGCGCTCCAGCATCTCGAGGTCCGCCGCGCGCACTGCCGCGGCGCCGTGCAGGCGCTCGAGCTCTGGCTCATACCACGCGCGCAGGCGCGCGAGCTCGGCCGGCCATGGCGCGCGCGCCTGCGACAACTCCGCCATCAGCGCGGCGAAGGCGGGCCAGGTCTGCTCCGCCGCCGCGGGCGAGTCGAAGTTTGCGAGCGTGCCGAGGCCGGCGCCGGCCTCCGCGACCATTCGCCAGGCGCGCGCGGCATGCGCGGGTCCCATGCCGGGCAGCAGCTGCAGCACGCGGAATGCGGCGAGGCCGTTTCGCGGGTTGTCGGCCCAGCGCAGGATCGCGAGCAGGTCCTTGACGTGGGCGGCCTCGAGAAAACGCAGCCCGCCGTATTTCACGAACGGTATGTTGGCGCGCAGCAGCTCGACCTCGAGCAGGTCGCTGTGGCTGGCGCTGCGAAAGAGCACGGCCTGGCGCGCGAGCGGCGTGCCCTCCTCGCGCCGGCGCAGGACGCGCTCGATCACATAGGCGGCCTGCGCGCGGTCGTCCTGCACCGTGACCAGGCGCGGCATCGCCCCGCCGCCGTGCGCCGCCGTGAGCGACTTGCGATAGCTGCGGGCGCTGCCCGCGATCAGCGTGTTGGCGGCATCGAGGATGGGCTGCGTCGAGCGATAGTTGCGTCCGAGCGCGATGACCTCCGCGGCCGGGATACAGCGCCCCGGAAACTCCAGTATGTGGTCCACCGACGCGGCACGGAACGAGTAGATCGCCTGCGCGTCGTCGCCGACCACCGTGACGCCCGCGCCGCCCGCCTTTAGCGCGAACACGATGTCGGCCTGCAGCCGGTTGACGTCCTGGTACTCGTCGACCAGCACGCGGTCGAAGCGCGCGCCGACCGATGCCGCGAGCGCGGGCTCCTGCATCAGCGCATGCCAGTAGAGCAGAAGATCGTCGTAATCGAGCAAGCCATTCTGCTGCTTGCGCACGACGTACTCGCGGAAAAGTCCCGTGAGTTCCGCCGCCCACTCGCGGCACCAGGGGAACGACCGATCGAGCACCTCCTCGAGCGCTCGCCCGCCGTTGACGCGGTGCGAGTAGATCGCGAGGCAGGCGTCCTTGCGCGGGAAGCGCCGCTTCTGCGCCGAGAGTCCGCGCTCGTGGCGCACCAGGTCGATCAGGTCCGCCGCGTCGCCGCGGTCGAGCACGCTGAAGTCCGGCGGGATGCCGAGGTTCAGGGCGTACTCGCGCAGCAGCCGGTTCGCGACCGAGTGGAAGGTGCCGGACCAGGGCAGTCGCACGGTTGTGGCCGTGCCGAGGGCCTCCGAGGTGATGCGCGCGGCGCGGCGCGTCATCTCGAGCGCCGCACGGCGCGTGAACGTCAACAGCAGGATGCGGGCGGGATCGAAGCCGGCAGCAACCAGCGCCGCGACCCGGTGCGCCAGGGTCGCGGTCTTGCCGGTCCCGGCGCCCGCGATCACGAGCAGCGCGCGCGAATCCTCGGCTGCCGGCTGCGTCAGGCCGAATCTCGCCGCCCGGCGTTGCTCTTCATTAAGGTCGTACGGGCCCGCACTGACCGGCATCAGGGCATCCTAGCCGCAACCTGTATATTCATCCAGCCCCGCCCTGCCCCGCGGGCGCCCCGATTATGTGAAGCCCTTCGCGGTCGAAGTGCCGTGGGCCCGCTAGTGTCAGGACTGGGAGAGAACACCCGCAGGGTTCAGCGTCTGCCAT
>JBQTKF010000024.1:0-11541 GCA_052386355.1 Gammaproteobacteria bacterium | reverse complement strand
TCGTCAACGACACCTGCGGGCACTCGGCAGGCGATGCGCTGCTCGGCCAGATCGGCGCATTGCTGAAGTCCAAGGTGCGCTGGCGCGACACGCTCGCGCGCCTCGGCGGCGACGAATTCGGCGTGCTACTCGAAAGCTGCTCGCTGGAGGAGGCGCTACGCACCGCCGAGACGCTGCGCGAGGCGATCCGCAACTTCCGCTACACCTGGGAGGACCGCACCTTCCGGCTCGGCGCCTCGATCGGTGTGGTACCGATCACGGCCGACAACGAGGACGTTGCCTCGGTCCTGTCCGCGGCGGATTCCGCCTGCGGCGCGGCCAAGGAGTCGGGCCGCAACCGCGTGCACTGCTTCGAGGAGAACGACATCGACCTGATGCGCCGGCGCCGCGAGATGCAGTGGGCCGCACGCATCAACAACGCGCTCGAGGAATCGCGCTTCGAGCTGTTCCGCATGACGATCCAGCCGCTGCAGGTCGAAGACGCGGGCGAACACTTCGAGCTCTTGCTCCGCATGCGCGACGAGAGCGGCAAGATCGTGGCGCCGGACCAGTTCATCGCTGCCGCCGAACGCTATGGCATCACGCCCTCGATCGACCGCTGGGTCATCGACAGCGCGTTCCGCTGGCTGGTGTCGGAGGCCGACGAGCGTCGCCGGCTCACGATGTGTTCGATCAACCTCTCGGGCCAGAGCCTGGGCGACGACAAGTTCCTGCCTTACGTGATCGAGCAGTTCCACCGGAGCGGCATCGACGCCAGCAAGATCTGCTTCGAGATCACGGAGACCGCGGCGATCGCGAATTTCTCGCAGGCCAGCCGCTTCATCCAGGCGCTCAAGGAACTGGGCTGCAAGTTCGCGCTCGACGACTTTGGCACGGGCCTGTCGTCATTCGGCTACCTGAAGCACTTCCCGGTGGACTTCCTCAAGATCGACGGCAGCTTCGTGAAAGGCGTGCTGCACGACCCGATTGACCGCGAGATGGTGCGCTCGATCAACGAGATCGGGCACCTGACCGGCAAGCAGACCATCGCCGAGTGGGCCGAGAACGCCGAGATCATCGAGGTCCTGCGCGGGCTCGGCGTCGATTACGCGCAGGGTTACGGAGTCTTCCAACCGCAGCGGGTACAGCGCGCGGCGATCGCGTAGGGGCTGCCCCCCTTTGGCGAATCCGCATGCGGCCAGTTTCGGCCGCAGACGATGGCGTAACTACGGCACCATGCCGTTGAACGAAATCACGATCCGTAGCGCGTCTGACTGGTCGCACTGAAACGGCTCGACCCAGTGGTTCAGCCACCCCGGGAAGACAAGGATCTCGTCCGCACTAGGCTGCATGCTGAACCCCGTGCTCATCCACGGCGGCTTCACTTTCAAGCGAAGCATTCCTTTCGTTTCGTGCGCATTCAGGTTGAGCCGCGGATCCTGGAAATTGATCGCCCCGCCTCTCATCCCCTCCGGCACGCTGAGATAGAGCGCACCGCTGAGCAGGGTCGTCGCGTGATTGTGCGGCACGTTGTAGTCGCCCGCTCGGTTGATGACCGTCCAGCCCACGAGTGAGAGTTGAATTTCTTCGCAATAGCCGAATACCTCCGCGAAGTATTGAAAAAGCGCCTTCGCGATCGCGTCGCGCATCGCGGGAAATTGCCGGTGCTCCGGCGCGAACAAATTCCCGCTGGAATGCCATCCACCGCGATTCGACTTCGACTCGCCCGGCGCTGTCGCGCGTAGCGTCAGCAGATACTCGCAAATCTCCGCGCGCTGCTCCGGCGTCAGTTCGACCATGTTGCGCAGCACGGGCGTGGTGAAGATGTGATTGAGCATTTCTATCCGTACTGTCCCCGCATCAGCGGCATCGCACCGCCCACCCGGCAGGCGGCGGGCGGGAGGCCCGAGCGTGGCACAATCACGAGCGTTGCTGCAAATGCCGCAATGCCCGGTTCTAGCCCGATGTTCTGAACCGTTTTCTGGTCGCGCCAATTGAAGTTGGCGCCACATTCGATCAATGAGATCGGCCGCCTGACCGGCAAGCAGACCATCGCCGCATGGGCCGAGAACGCCGAGATCATCGAAGTGCTGCGCGCCCTCGGCGTGGACTACGTCCAGGGCTACGGCGTGTCGCAACCGCAGCAGGTGCAGAGAGCTGCGATCGCCTGATCGCAGCTTCCAGGCGGGCGCATTTACCCGCTCGGCCGTCGTGGCGCGGTGTGCTAGCGTTGCACCATGCCACGCCCATCCCTTGCCGTCGTTGCCGCCGCTTGTCTCGCCACCGGGTGTAGTGCACCTCGTACGTCGGCGGACCTGGTCATCAGAGCTGTAACCGTCGTGGATGTCCAGAACGGGACGACGACGCCGGGCCGCACGATCGTCATCACATCCGGCCGGATCATCGAAGTGGCCGGCGATGCCCGCCGCTTCGAGGGCGCCCGCGAAGTCGATGCCGGCGGCGCATTCGTGATGCCTGGGCTGTGGGACAACCACGTGCACTTCGGCGGCGGCGAGGCCCTCGTCCAGGAGAACCGGAACCTGCTGCCGCTCTACCTCGCCCACGGGATCAGCACCGTGCGCGATGCCTCAGGCGACCTCAGCGCCAGCGTACTCGAGTGGCGATCGCAGGTGGCCGCCGGCACGCTCCTCGGGCCGACCATCTACACGTCGGGACCGAAGCTCGAGGGCATCAATTCGATCTGGCCTGGTGATCTCGAAGTCGGCAGCGAGGCCGACGTGCGCGCGGCGCTCGATCGGCTGCAGGCCATGCGTGTCGACTTCGTGAAGATCACCGACAACACCCTGACGCCGGCCCTCTACATGTTCAGCCTCGGCCAGGCGCGACAGCGCGGCTTCACGGTGTCGGCACACGTGCCGGTGGCGTTCGCGCTCGATCAGGTGTCCGAGGCGGGCCTCGGGTCGATCGAGCACATGTCGTATTTGCTGCGGGGCGGATCGGCGCGCGAAGCCGAATTGGGCGCCGAGGTTGCCGCCGGCCGCCTGCCGGCGGGAGAGGCGGTGACCGCGATGATCGACGGCTTTGACGAGTCGACGGCGCTGGCCACTTTCGGTCGCCTCGCCGCGCGCGGCACCGCGGTGACCACGACCCTGAACGGCAGCCGCATCCTCGCCTACCTGGATCGGGAGACGCACGCCGGCGACGACTACCTGAAGTACATTGGTCCCGGCCTCGAGGCGACCTACGAAGGCCGGGTGACGCGCGCGGCTGCCGACGATGCCGCGGCGGTTGCCCGCCGCCATGCGCAGTTCGAGAGGAGCGCCACCCTGGTGCCGCTGCTGCAGCGGGCAGGAGTCATGCTGCTGGCCGGCACCGATGCCGGCTTCCTGAACTCGTTCATCTATCCAGGCATCGGCCTGCACGACGAGCTGGCCCTCCTGGTGGCGAGCGGCCTCACGCCGGCGCAGGCGCTGCAGGCGTCGGTTGTGAATGGACCGAGGTTCCTCAAGGCGGCGGACAGCTACGGCGCCGTGGCGGCGGGCAAAGTCGCTGATCTGTTGATACTGGATCGCAACCCGCTCGACGACATCACGGCGACGCGGGCGATCCGTGCCGTGGTGGTGAAGGGGCGGATGTTCGATCGCGCCGCGCTCGACGCAATGTTGGCCGAAGTCGAAGCCCGCGCGGCCGGGCCGACTCCCGCGACACGCTGACGAGACCGTCGATGGCAGGAAGAAACTATCGCGTTACTGCGGCCGGGGCCTGACGGTGCATGCAGGCTGCGAATATTCCCGATGCTGAAGCCGGGCGCCGCCCGGTGTGGGCGGAGCTGCGTGACGCGATCCGCGGCACCGGCGCCGACTACACGAAGATCCCGCTCAAGCGCGCGGTATTCCTGCTCGCGGTACCGATGGTGCTGGAGCTGGTGCTCGAGTCGACGTTTGCGGTCGTCGACATCTTCTTCGTCGGCAAGCTGGGTTCCTCCGCGGTCGCGACGGTCGGGCTGACCGAGACCCTGCTGTTCCTGCTGTACGCGATCGGCGTCGGCCTCGCGATGGCGGTGACCGCCGTCGTCGCACGGCGCATCGGCGAGGGCAAGCCCGAAGAAGCCGCGATTACCGCGGTGCAGGCGATCTGGATCGCAGTTGCGACGTCGGTGCCGTTCGCGGTCGCCGGCATCGTGTACGCCGAGGACCTGCTGCGCCTGCTGGGCGCGGACGCATGGACGCTCAGCCACGGCTACCCGTACATGCAGTGGGTGCTCGGCAGCAACGCAGTGATCATGCTGCTGTTCACGATCAACGCGGTCTTTCGCGGGGCGGGCGACGCGGCCGCCGCGATGCGCGTGCTCTGGTTCGCAAACGGCATCAACATCGTCCTCGACCCGATCCTGATCTTCGGCTTCGGGCCGGTGCCGGCCCTCGGCATCGAGGGTGCGGCGATCGCGACAACCATCGGCCGCGGCTCGGGCGTCCTGCTGCAGCTCTGGATCCTGTTCCGTGGCGGGCCGCACCTGCGCGTGCTGCGCTCGCAACTCGTGCTGCACGCGGCGATCCTCGGCACCATCGTGCGCACCTCGCTCGGCGGCATCGGCCAGATGATCGTCGCGATGACCTCGTGGATCTTCCTGATGCGGATTCTCGCGGACATCGGCAGCCAGGCGGTCGCAGGCGCCACCATCGCGATCCGGATCATGATGTTCACGATGATGCCGGCCTGGGGCATGTCGAACGCGGCCGCGACCCTGGTCGGCCAGAACCTCGGCGCGGGACAACCGCAGCGCGCGGAGGCCTCGGTGTGGCGCATCGGCGCGTACAACATGGTCTATCTGCTCGCGATCTCGGTGGCGTTCTTCGCGCTGCCGCGCGAGTTCATGGGCGTCTTCTCATCCGACCCTGCGGTGGTCGCGATCGGCGCGGAATGGCTGCGGATCCTGTCGTACTCGCTGTTCGTCTACGGCTGGTGGATGGTCTCCGTGCAGGCATTCAACGGCGCGGGCGACACCGTCACGCCGACCTGGATCAACGCCGTGTTCTTCTGGCTGATCCAGATTCCGTTGTCGTGGCTGCTCGCGATCGTGCTCGACTGGCGCCATTCCGGCGTGTTCTGGGGAGTCTTCATCTCGGAAACCGCGGTCGGGCTCTTCACCCTGTGGCTGTTCACGCGCGGCAAGTGGAAGACCGCCCGGGTCTAGGTCCGGGCCACCGAATGCAGGCAACGCATGACGCCGCCCGCCATCGGTGCGGCTGCGCATGCTCACGGCCGCGGAGGCCGCGCCGCTGCGGGCAACTCTCGTGCAGGCCATCGCATCGATGCAGACGCTTTCGCCGGAGCGTGGCTTGTGCCGCCGGGAGGTTGTGACCGAGCTCACACTTCACCCGTACCGGCTGTCGGGCATCTTTACGCCGGCGTCAAGCATGCATCGTAACTAGCTGTTATCAAAGGGAGTGTTTGACTGGCACAGGGCTTGCACCTGTCTTGTCATGAACACGACCCACCGCGCACGACTCATCCTGGGCTACCTGCTGACCGTCCTGGCTCCCGTCGCCATGGCGGGCGAATTGAGTGCAGTCCTGAACGGACGCTCGATGCACATCGGCGCCGCGGAGGACTGGAACGAGAACAACCTGGGACTCGGCGTCGAGTACGAGTTCGCGTCCGAATCGCGCTGGAAAAAGATCTTGCTGGCGAACGGCTTTCGTGACAGCAACGACGGCATGTCGTACATGGCCGGCGCCGGTCTGCATCGCACGCTGTTCGACACTCACCGGCTCGGCGATTTCTACGTCGATGCAGGCATCACCGCGTTCCTCATGACACGCGAGGACGTCAACGACAACCGGCCGTTCCCGGGCCTGTTGCCGAGCCTGACGATCGGCAACCGCTACGGCGGGATCAATCTCACTTACCTGCCCGTGCAGGCCGTCGAGAAATTCACCGGGGCGCGGATGGCCGATGAAACGATCAGCGGCATCGTGTTCGTGCAGTTCAAGGTGAAGGTGAGCCAGCTGCTGCCGATCGATTGATCGCGTGCGGCGGTCGTGCGGGTGGCTATCGCGGGCACCGGAAGCTGCTGAATTCGCTCGCCATACGCCGCTCATGGCGTAACATGATCGGCCAGTGGGTCCGGTAAGCGAGGGGAGTCCTTGCACGAAGCTTCCATGACGGCGACCAGGGCGGCCGCCGACAGCCTCCTGCGGTTCGAGTTCCGCGCGACCGGCGGCGAGTACTTCCGCATCTGGATCGTCAATCTCCTGCTGACGATCCTGACGCTCGGCATCTACTCGGCCTGGGCCAAGGTCCGCCGCCTGCGCTACCTCTACGGCAGCACGTCGCTGGCCGGCAGCGCCTTCGAGTATCACGGGCAGCCGTTGCAGATCCTGAAGGGCCGGCTGATCGCGGCCGGTGCGCTCATCGTGTACGCACTGGTCACGACGCGCTGGCCGCTCGCGGCCCTCCTGCTGCTGCCGCTGCTGCTGCTCGCCGTGCCCTGGGTCATTGTGCAGTCGCGCCGGTTCCAGATGCACATGAGTTCCTGGCGCAACATCCGCTTCGGCTTCGACGGCACCTACGGCGGCGCGATGGCCGCCTACGTGGGCTGGGCGCTCCTGGCCATGCTGACGCTGTACCTGGCCGCGCCACTGTGGATCTTCAAGCGCGTGCGGTACCTGCTGTCGAACACGCGATTCGGCACGCAGCGGTTCGAGCACACCACGGGCGCTGGCCGGTATTTCGCCTTCTACTACATCCTGCTGGGGATCGCGCTAGTCGCAGTGCTGGGCCTCTCGCTTGTCGTGGGCGCCGCCGCCGCCGTGGCAGGGGGCGGCACGCCGGTAGTCGGGGTGGTGATCGTCGCGGTCATGGCGCTCGCGGCGATCGGCGTCCCGCTCGCCCTGGGCGCGTACTGGGAGCGTTCCTTCGTGAATGCGGCCTACGAGGGCCTCGTCATCGGCCCGCACCGCCTGCGTTGCCAGGTACTCTTTGGACGCCTGCTGTGGCTTTACGTGACCAACGTGCTGGGCATGCTGCTGACGCTAGGCCTGTTCTATCCCTGGGCGCTCATCCGCCGGCTGCGCTACCAGATCGAATGCATGGGTCTCGAGACGGAAGGCACGCTCGACAGCTTCGTTGCAACCGCCACGCCGGCCACCTCGGCGACCGGAGAGGCAGTCGGCGAGTTCTTCGAGGTCGACCTCGGCCTCTGAGACCGGCACCGTGATTCGCGGTCGCTATTCCGACGGCCTTTCGGCCAGCGCACTGCCGGCGAACCTCACGATCGGCGCCGACGGCTTCGTCAGCATCGACGGAATCGCCGAACCGCGATGCCTGCCGCTCGCGGACGTCAAGATCTCGGACCGGATCGCGAACATCCCGCGACGGCTCGCGTTTCCGGACGGCGCCATGTTCGAGACCGGCGACAACGATGCGGTGGATGCCGCGCTGGACGCCGTCTGGCAGGGCTCACATTCGCACTGGCTGGTGCGCTGGGAGCGCCACTGGCCGGGCGCCGTCGCGGCGCTCGTGGCCGTCGCGCTGCTGTCGTGGCTGTTCATCGCATTCGGGATTCCCGCGCTCGCGGACGTCGCCGCCCGGGCCATGCCCGCCTCGGTAGACGCGATGATCGGCTCGGAAGGACTCGAGCTGATGGACCGCACGCTGTTCGCGCCCTCCGAGCTTTCCGCTGCGCGCCAGGCCGGACTCGCCGCGCTGCTGGAGCGAATGGCGGGGCCGCTGGCCGACGGCCATCGTTACCGGCTCGAATTGCGGCGCGGCGGGCGACTCGGCCCCAATGCATTCGCGCTGCCGGCGGGAATCATCGTGATGACCGACGAACTGGTCGAGCTGGCGCGCGATGAGCGGGAGATCGCGGCGGTGCTCGCCCACGAGATCGGCCATATCCGCCACCGGCACGCGCTCAGGATGCTGTTGCAGGACGCGGGCGTCGCGGTGCTGGCCTTCGCGCTCCTGGGCGACATCGGGTCCGCGTCGTCACTCGCGGCCGCGATTCCCGTCCTGCTGGTGCAGGCCGCCCATTCGCGCGATTTCGAGCGCGAGGCCGATGCCTACGCGCGCCAATGGCTGCGGGAGCAGGGCCTCGCCGAGGACCACTTCGACTCGATGCTGTGCGGGCTCGAGAAGGCCGGCGACGACGTCCCCTACCTGTCCACCCACCCGCCCCTGGCGGAACGGGCCCGGTGCCGATGACTCGGAAGGGCAGATCGTGCATCTGGCCGCCCATGCACATCGGCAGCGGTATCATGTGCGGTGCGCGGATTTCGGGGCGGCTGGCCGGGCGCATCAAGCCACGACACCAGATCCGCCATGGTTTCGTCACCAAGCATGGCCGCGGCTGACGCATTGATGCTCCCTTCCAGGCGCTTCCGCCGATTCGATCGCGCCGAAATCGAGCAGAGCATCGCGGCGCGGTTCGAGGCGCAGGTGCGCGCCGGCCCGCAGCGGCTCGCGGCGCAGTGCGGAGCGGACTCGCTGACGTACGGCCGGCTCAACGAAGCGGCGAATCGCATCGCGCATGACCTGCTGCAGCGCCGCGGCGCGGCGGTCGAGCCGGTCGCGGTGGTGCTCGGCCAGGGCACGGCGCTGCTGGCGGCGATCCTCGGTGTACTGAAAGCCGGCAAGCTCTACGTCCCGCTCGAGCACTCGCATCCGCGCGAGCGCTTTGTACAGATGCTGCGCGCTTCGCGTGCCGCCGTCGCGATCGCCGGCGGGCCGGCGGCCACGCTGTTGCACGGGCTGGCCCCGGCGCTGCAGATCGTTGATCCCGGCGACATCGATCCAGGCCTGCCGGCCGACGATCCGCGCCTCGAGGTCGCGCCTGACGCGCCGGCCTACATCTACTTCACCACCGGTTCGACCGGCGAGCCGAAGGGCGTCGTCGACTCGCAGCGCAACGTGTTGCACAACGTGATGCGCTACAGCAATGCGCTGGCGATCGGCGACGACGATCGGCTGACCTTGCTGCAGTCGCCGAGCTTCAGCGGCGCGGTGTCGAGCATGTTCGCGGCACTGCTGAACGGCGCGGCGTCATTCCCGTTCGACGTGCGTACAGCGACTCCCGCGCAGCTCGCAGACTACGTCGATCGCTCGGCGATCACGGTTTATCACTCGGTGCCGGCGATCTTCCGAAGCTTCCTGCGCACGCCGCGGGTGTTTGCGTCGGTGCGCATCATCCGCCTCGAAGGCGACCAGTCGTCCCGGTTCGATCTCGAACTCTTCCGGCGCCACTTCGGCCCCGAATGCACGTTGGTCAACGGCCTGGGCACCACCGAGACCGGCATCGTCCGGCAGTTCTTCGTTAACCGCGATACGCCGATACCGCACGACGTGGTGCCGATCGGGTATCCGGTGCAGGACATGGACGTGCAGGTGCTCACCGACGACGGCAAGCCGGCGCCGTTCGGCGCTGCCGGCGACATCGCGGTCAGCAGCCGCTACCTCGCGGTCGGCTACTGGCAGCGCGACGACCTGACCGCGCAGGCGTTCGTCGCCGATCCGGCCGACCCCGCGCGGCGCAGGTACCGCACCGGCGATATCGGCCGCATGCACGCCGACGGCTGCCTCGAACACCTGGGTCGTAAGGACGCGCTGACGAAGGTCCGCGGCGTCATGGTGGCGCTCGCCGACGTAGAGTCGGCACTCGGCCGGCTGGCGTCGATCCGCGAGGCCGCGGTGGCGGTCAAGCCGGGTCGGCTCGGCGAACACCGGCTCATCGCCTATTGCGTGCCGCAACCCGGCACCATCGTCAACGCGAGCGCGATCCGCCGCGAGCTGGTGCAGCGGCTTGCGCCGCAGATGATCCCGTCGGCCTACGTCGCCGTCGACCGGCTGCCGCTCAACGAGAACCTCAAGGTCGATCGCGGCGCGCTGCCCGATGCGCCGCACGAGCGTCCGCTGCTCGATCAGGCGCTCGTCGCACCGCGCACGGTGGCCGAAACGCGGCTCGCCCATCTGTACGAGCAGCTGCTGCAGGTGGCGCCGGTCGGCGTGCTCGACGACTTCTTCGACCTCGGCGGCGATTCGCTGCTCGCCATCGAGCTGATCGCGGCGATCGCCGAGTCGTTCGGCGTCGAGTTGCCATTGTCGGCGCTGGCTGCAGGCGCAACGATCGAGCGCATCGCGACGGTGCTCGTGAATCGCGAATTTGCGCAGGCGCCGATCGTTGCGCTGCAGTCTGAGGGCCGCAAGCCGCCGTTCTACTTCCTGCACGGCGACTATGTCGACGGCGGCCGGTTCTGCCGCGACCTCGCGCGCGACTTTGATCCGGAGCGCCCATTCTTCGCGGTAACGCCGTGCGGCCTCGACGGGGACTCCGCGCCAGACTCGATCGAAGAGATGGCCGAGCGGCACCTGCGTGCGCTGCGCGAGCGCCAGCCGCAGGGGCCGTACTACCTTGGCGGCAACTGCAATGGCGGGCTGGTCGCGATCGAGATGGCGCGGCGCCTGGTCGCGTCTGGCGAGCGGGTTGAACGCCTGGTGGTGTTCCGAGCAACGGCGCGCAACGCGCGCTTCGCTGCGCTGCGCAGTGGCATCGAACGCTGCGGCGGGCTGCTGCGCGTGCCGGCCGCACGGCAACGCACGGCAGTGCGTCATCTGCGCTGGTTCCTGGAAGCGTGGGCCACGCGCACGCCGAGTCAACGGCTCGGGCTGCTGTTCGCCAAGCTCGCCCGCGCGCCGCTCTGGCGCCGGCCGGGCGCGGCGGTTCCGGCACGCTTCGCCGGCGGCGCGCCGAGCGCCACTGAGCTCCTGGCGCAGACATACATGAGCGCGGCGTCCAACTACATCCCGCTCGGCTACGACGGACCGCTCGCGGTGCTGTGGCCGGAGCGCGAGGCGGATCTGGAGTCGGCTGACGAAGCGCTCGCGGGCTGGCGTCGCATAGCGCCGGCCGCCGAACTGGAAATCGTCCCCGGCGACCACCTGGCCGCCGTCACGGTGCATGCAAAGGTGTTCGCCGAGCGCGTCGCTGCGCGGCTTGCCGGCCCGTAGGGCCTCACCTGCGCGTGCCGCGGGTGGCGAACGTCTGACCGGCGCTGAAAATGCTCCCTAGTTCAGCACCAGGGGCAGGCCGTGCATCTGGCCGCCCATGCACATCAGCATCGGCACCGACAGGATGAAATTGGTGCGCGAGGCGTAGAGCGCGGTCTTGCGCGCCTTCGCCTTCTGGTCGTCGGTCGCCTGCACGATGCCGAGGATCTTCTTCTGGTTCGGCCAGATGAAAACCCAGACGTTGAACAGCATGATCGTGCCGAGCCACACGCCGACGCCGAGCGTCCGGAAACCGGGTTGCAATGTGAAAGCCTGCACGAAGCCGTTGGCATCGCCGTAGCCGCTGCCAAGATACCAGGCGCCGGTGATCCAGGTGGCGACCGCGGCCCAGCGGAACCACCAGAGCGCCCGCGGCGCGATGTACTTTCCGATGCCGGCGCCGCCCGGCCCGCCCTTGTCGGCGGCCGCATCGGCGAGGCCCGGCACCTGCACCACATTGAAGTAGTAGAGGAGGCCGATCCACATCACGCCCGAGACGATGTGCAGCCAGCGCCCGAGCTGCGCGTGGTGGAGCGCGATGTCTGCGCCGGCGCCGAT
>JBQTKF010000023.1:0-12971 GCA_052386355.1 Gammaproteobacteria bacterium | reverse complement strand
GGGAGCTGCTGGCGCTGATCCGCGGCACGTGGCAGCTGCGCGAGGACCGCTACAGCGAGCTGCGCCGCATGCCGCCTGGCGAGGCGCCGCCGCGCAAGATCGAGATGTACTCCATTGGCGGATGAAGCGGACCGCGGGTTGACCCATGTCGACGACGCCGGCAGGCCGTCGATGGTGGACGTCACCGCCAAGCAACCCACGCTTCGCGTGGCGACAGCCGCCGCTCGCGTCCGGTTCCCGCGCGCGGCCTTCGCGCAGCTCTCGGCCGCGGGGTTCCAGACCGCCAAGGGCCCGGTGATCGCGACCGCCGTCGTGGCCGGCACCATGGCCGCCAAGCGCACGCACGAGCTGGTGCCCTTCTGCCACCCCCTCGGCCTCGAGCGCTGCGACATCGAAATCGGGCCCGCCGGTGAGGACGCGCTCGAGATCCGCTGCACCGCTGCGGTTCACCACCGCACCGGCGTCGAGATGGAGGCGCTGACGGGCGCCGCCGTCGCGGCGCTTGCGATATACGACATGTGCAAGTCGTTGTCGCACGAGATCGTGATCGAGGACACTCGCCTGCTCTCGAAGAGCGGCGGCAAGAGCGACTTCAGGGCGGAGCCCGCGCCGTGACGCCGCTCCATGGACTGGTCCTCGCCGGCGGCCGCTCGACTCGCATGCGCGTGGACAAGGCGGGGCTGGTATTCGGCAGGCGCCCGCAACTCGACGAGGCCTACGCACTCGTGGCAGCGCGCGTCGCGCGGGCATTCGTCTCGGTGCGGGCAGACCAGCGCGAAGATCCGCTGCGCGCCCGCTTCCCGCATGTCGTGGACGGTCCCGGCGTCGAAGGCCCGTTGGCGGGAATCCTCGCGGCGCAGCGGCAGGAGCCGCGGGCGGCCTGGCTGGTCGTGGCCTGCGACCTGCCCCTGCTGGACGGCGCGACGCTCGACGAACTCGTGGCGGCCCGCGATCCCGCGCGGCTCGCGACCGCCTACCGCAGCGCGCACGACGGCCTGCCGGAGCCGCTGTGCGCTATCTGGGAGCCGGCAAGCGCCGTTCCGCTCCTGCGCTGGGCCGAGGCAGGCCATTCCTGTCCGCGCAAGTTCCTGCAGCATCACGATACGCAGTTGCTCGACGCCGCGCGCCCGCGCGCGCTCGACAATGCCAATACGCCGGACGAGGCAACGCAGGCACGCGCCACACTGACCGGCGCGGGGAGGGCCTGATGCCGCGCGTCGAACTGCGCTACTACGCGCTGTTTCGCGAGCAGGCGGGCCGCGCGGCCGAGTCCGTGGATTGCGGCGCGCGCACGCCCGCCGAACTCTATGCGGAGCTCGCCGGCCGCCACGGATTCCGGCTGGTGCCGGCGCAGCTGCGTGTCGCCGTCAACTCGGCATTCGCGGAATGGGACCGGCCGCTGGCCGACGGCGACGAGGTCGTGTTCATCCCGCCCGTGGCCGGCGGATGAACGCGTTCAGCTTCACGAAAGGTGCGATCGACACGGGTGCGTTGTCCGCGGCGATCGAAGCCCCCGCCGCCGGCGGATTCTGCGCTTTCGAGGGCCGCGTGCGCGACCACAGCGAGGGACGGCGCGTCGCGGGTCTGGAGTATGAGGCCTTCGAGCCGCTGGCGCTCGCCGAGGGTCAGCGCATCGTCGCAGAAGCGGCCCGCCGCCACGGTGCGCTGGCCGCCCGCTGCGTACACCGCCTCGGCGCGCTCGCGATCGGCGATGTCGCCGTCTGGGTGGGGGCCGCAGCGCCGCACCGGGCGGAAGCATTCGCCGCCTGCCGCGAGATCATCGACGAAATCAAGCATCGCCTGCCGATCTGGAAGAAGGAATTCTACGTGGGGGGCGACAGCGGCTGGGTGAACTGCCAGCACTGCAGAGAGCACGCATCTGCGTCGCAGTTCGATTATTCGCGCCAGACCGCCCTTCCCGGGATCGGCCCGGCCGGGCAGCGGCGACTGTCGGAGGCGACCGTCGGGGTGATCGGCGCCGGCGGACTCGGCTGCGCCGTGCTCTCGACGCTCGCGGGTGCGGGCGTCGGGACGCTCGTCGTCGTGGACCACGACGTGGTCGAGCCTGCCAACCTGCACCGGCAGCCGCTGTATACGCCTGCGGATGCGGGCCGGCCGAAGGCCGAAGCCGCGGCCAGGAGGCTCGCGGCGTACAACCCGACGATCCGGGTGCTGCCCCAGGTACGGGAGTTCGGCACCGACAACGCAGGCGAGATCGTGGCGGGTTGTGACCTGCTGGTGGACTGCAGCGACAACTTCGCGACCAAGTTCCGGGTCAACGACGCGGCGGTACGCGCCGGGAAACCCGCCGTGCTCGCGAGCGTCTACCAGTACGAGGGCCAGCTGCAGGTGGTGCGCGCGGACACCGGTGGTTCGTGCCTGCGCTGCCAGTGGCCCGAGGCGACGCGCGACGGGCTCGTCGGCAATTGTCGCGAGACCGGCGTCCTCGGTCCGGTGCCCGCCGTGCTCGGCCAGTTGCAGGCCATGGAAGTGCTGAAGCTGCTGCTCGGCCTGACGGGCCAGCTGCGCGACCAGGTGCTGCTGGTGGACCTGCTCGACTGCAGCCAGCGGCGCATCGCCGCACCGCGCGATCCTCGCTGCGCCGGCGCCTGCGTCCGCGTCGCCGCCGCCGATGCCGGCGCCGGCGACAGTCTCGAGGTCCGGCTGCTCATCGCGGAAGCCGCGGCGCGCGGATTCCGGATCATCGACATCCGCGAGCCGGAAGAGTGCGCGTTGATGCCGCTGCCGATCGCGGGCCAGCAGGCGGTGCCGATGGGACGCTTCCTGGGCGGCGACGTGGAACTCGACGCCGAAGCACGCTACCTGCTGGTCTGCGCGCACGGCGTGCGAAGCCGCGCGCTCGCAGAATGGCTTCGCTCGCAAGGATGCGACAACGTCTGGTCGCTGGCGGGCGGGCTGGAGCTCGCCGGCTGAATCAGGATGTGAAACGGTCTTCGGGCAAGGCCATCAGCGACTTCGCGCCGGCCGAAAGCGCGTCAAGGTGCGCCTCGGCGCGCGGCAGGATGCGCTCGAAGTAGAAGTGCGCGGTGGCGAGCTTGGCCTCGTGGAACCCGCGGTCGCCCGAGCCTTTCGCGAGAGCCGTCGAAGACACGGCGGCCATCCGCACCCAGCACCAGGCCAGGCACAGGTAGCCGGTCAGCATCAGGTAGTCCATCGCGGCCGCACCGGTCTCGTCGGGATCGCGCGCGGCGCGCAGCGCGACCCGCTCGGTCGCATCGCTCCATTCCTTCAGCAGCCCCGCGAGGCGCGTGACAAAAGCCGACAGCCGCTCGGAGCCCGCATGCCGTTCGCAGTAGCCGCCGATCAGGCCGCCGAGCAGGCGCGCGAGCGCACCGCCGCTGCCCAGAACTTTCCGGCCCAGCAGGTCCATTGCCTGCACCCCGTTCGCGCCCTCGTAGATCGCGGTAATGCGCGCATCGCGGAAGCACTGCTCGACGCCCGTCTCGCGCACGTAGCCGTGGCCGCCGTGGACCTGGATGGCGTGGCTGGTGCACTCGAGCGACATGTCGGTGATGAAACCCTTGACGATGGGCGTCAGGATCGCGAGCAGCCCGTCGGCCCGTTCGCGCTCTGCGCCATCGGGGTGGTGCAGGGCGCGATCCATCTGCATGCCCGCGAAGTAGGTCAGCACGCGGCCACCCTCGATCAGCGCTTTCTGGGTGAGCAGCATGCGGCGCACGTCCGGGTGGCCGATGATCGGGTCGGCGCCGGCCGTGCCGCCGCCTGCCGAGGTGCGGCCCTGACGCCGCTCGCGCGCGTAAGCGACTGCGGCCTGGTACGCGCGTTCGCACTGCGCGAGGCCCTGCAGGCCGACCCAGAGCCGCGCATGGTTCATCATGGTGAACATGCACTTGAGGCCGCCATTTGGCTCGCCGACCAGCCAGCCGCGCGCGCGGTCGAAGTTCATCACGCAGGTCGCCGAGCCGTGGATGCCGAGCTTGTGCTCGAGGCTCGTGCAGCTGACGCCGTTCGCCGCGCCCGGCTTGCGGTCGGCGTCGGGCAGCCGCTTCGGCACCAGGAACAGGCTGATGCCGCGGCTGCCCGCAGGCGCGTCCGGCAATTTTGCGAGCACCAGGTGCACGATGTTCTCGGTCAGGTCGTGCTCGCCGCTGGTGATGAAGATCTTGGTGCCCGTCACGCGATAGGACCCGTCCTCCGCAGGCTCGGCGCGGGTGCGCAGGATCCCGAGGTCGGTGCCGGCGTGCGGCTCGGTCAGCACCATGGTGCCGCTCCAGACGCCGCTGACGAGCTTCGGCAGGTATATCGCGCGCAACCCGGGCGGCGCATGCTTCTGGATGCAGAGCACCGCGCTGTCGGTCAGCCCGCTGTAAAGCTTCCACGACATGTTGGCCGACACCAGCATCTCGCCGACCGGGCCGCCGAAGCTCTCGGGCAGCCCCTGGCCACCTGCATCCGCGGGACCGCAGAGCGCCGCCCAGCCGTCCGCGACGTAGCGCCGGTAGGCCTCGACGAAGCCGGGCGGCGTCACCACGCGGCCGTCGGCGGCGAGCTTCACGCCGATGCGGTCGCCCGCCTCGTTGGTCGGCGCAATCACGTCCTCGGCAAAGCGCGCGCATTCCTCGATCACGCTGTCAATGAGCTCTGCATTGACCTCGTCGCGCCCGATGTCGCGGTAATGCGCCTCTAGGCGCAGCACCTCGTGCAGCGCGTAACGGATTTCACGGAGGGGGGCCTTGTAGGCGGGCATGGGCGTCGGGCGGCCGGCTAGCGGGCCGCCTCGGCGCAGGTGATGCAACGGTCTGAATAGGGCAGCGCCGCGAGCCGGCGCTCGCTGATCGGCTGGCCGCAATGGCTGCAGATGCCGTAGGTGCCCTGGTCGAGCTGCGCGAGCGCGCGGTTGATCTGAGCCAGCTCGGCCGCGGTCGCTTCGCCGATTCCGGCCAGCACGGCGTCGTTTTCCATCTGCACGACCTGCTCGGCAAAATCCTTCTCGAGCGGGCCCGAGGAGCGCGTAATGTCGGCGCGGACCTTGGCGGCGCGCGTCAGCAGTTCCTGCTTCTGGGCGAGCAGCTTCCGCCGGATCGCGTCGAACTCCGTCGCCATGGGACCTCCTGCCGCTGGCGGCAGGGCGGCGGCTTCCGGCCGCCGCCCGGGTCCCGTCAGTTTACCTGTACTTCGATCGTCCTGGCGCGGGCGGCGGGCTTCTTCGGCACCCTGACCTTGAGGATGCCATTGCCGCTCTCGGCCTGGATGGCCGCGACGTCGGCGTCCTCCGGCAGCCGGAAGCTGCGCGTGAACGTGCCGTAGAAACTCTCCGTGCGGTGCACCTTCTCGTCCTGGTGCTCGAGCTCGTGGCGGCGCTCGCCGCTGATCGTGATGACGCCCTCATCGACCGTGACTTTGACGTCTTCCTTGCGGACCTCCGGCAGCTCCGCCTTGATGACGTACTCGTCTTGCGTCTCCGAGATGTTGGCGACCGGCGCCCAGACCGGACCGTCACCCGGCTCGGCCGCGGCACGCGCCGTCAGGCCGCCGTGCAGGCGCCCGAAGAACGGGCTGCAGCGCGCGAAAAAATCGTCCAGTTCCCGGATCGGTTCCCAGCGAATCAGTGTCATGTCCCAGCTCCTTCGGCCTCAAGCGGCCATGGCCCGCTGCATGGGGACGGGCGGAAGGCAAGTCAAGGCCGTCCTGCGGCCCGCGGCCCGGGCGCCCGCCGGCGTTGCCTTGCGCGGCGAGCCGCCCGTAATATCGGGAAGCCTTCCGGTCGCCAGCGCTGCGCCGGGGTTTGCTGAAGGGAGCGACATGGGACGCGATCACAACCCCGTGCCGGGTCAGTGGTACGAAAGCCTCGAGGACGAGGAGACCTTCCAGGTCCTCTCGGTCGACGAGGATTCGGAGCTGATCGAGCTTCAGTGCGAGGGCGGAGACGTCGAGGAGATCGATTACGAGACCTGGCAGGAGTTCGACCTTGAACTTGCCGAGGAACCGGAAGGTTGGTCCGGGTCGGACAACGAGGAAGATGACGACGATCTCGATGACGAGGACGACGACGACTGGGACGACGACGAGGACGAGGAAGAGGACGACGACGAGGACTACGGCGACCGCGACGACTATTGAACCGCGCCGGCGCCCTGGTCGCCCGCTACCGGCGCCGCCGGAACCGGCGGCGGTCATTCCGGTCGAAATTCCCCGAGCCCGGGACACCGGCCGGCGGTTGAAAACCCGCCCGGGCGCAACCACCTAGGAATGCCATGAAGAGAGTGCTGCTGTTCCTGATCACCAACTTCGCCATCCTTCTGGTCGCGAGCGTGACCTTGAGGCTCCTGGGCGTAGAGCCGTGGCTGAATCAGCAAGGCATCAATTTCACCTCGCTGCTGATTTTCGGCGCCGCGATCGGCTTTGGCGGCGCCTTCGTCTCGCTCGCGATCTCGAAATGGACGGCGAAGCGCATGATGGGCGTGCAACTCATCGACCAGCCGCGCAATGAGCACGAAGCGTGGCTGGACGCGACCGTGCGGCGCCAGGCGCAACTCGCCGGCATCGGCATGCCGGAGGTCGGGGTGTTCAGCTCCCCCGAACCCAACGCCTTCGCGACCGGCGCGCGGCGCAACGATGCGTTGATCGCCGTCAGCACCGGGCTCCTGCAGCGTATGAAGCGCGAGGAAGTCGAGGCGGTGCTCGGTCACGAGGTGAGCCACGTCGCGAACGGCGACATGGTGACGCTGACGCTGATCCAGGGCGTCGTGAACACGTTCGTTTTCGTGCTCTCGCGCCTGATCGGCAGCATCGTGGACCGCGTGGTGTTTAGGAATGAGCGCGGCCATGGGCCCGGGTTCTGGATCACCACGATGGTGGCCGAACTCGTGCTCGCCTTCCTCGCGACCATGATCGTCATGTGGTTCTCGCGCCGGCGCGAGTTCCGCGCCGACAGCGGCGGGGCGCACCTGGCCGGCCGCCACCACATGATCGGCGCGCTCGAGGCGCTGCAGCGCAGCGACGGCCAGCCGCTGCCCGACAAGATGGCCGCATTCGGCATCGCGGGCGGCGTCGGCCCGGGCCTCAGGCGGCTCTTCATGAGCCACCCGCCGATCGAGGAGCGCATCGCCGCGCTGAGGTCCGCGCCCGGCGTCTGAAGCCCGCTCGCGCGGGGCGGCTAGAATGCCCGGCATGGACCCGCCGGCTGGCGCGATTTCCAACCCCGACCTGCAGGCGCTCAGGAAGCTGCTGGGCGCCGGCGGTTATCTCGACTCGCCCGCCGATCGCGCGCCGTTCGAAACCGATTTCCGTGGCATCCACCGCGGCCTGACGCCACTCGTCGCGCTGCCGGCCACGACGGCGCAGGTGGCCGAGCTCGTGCGTTTCGCCGCCGCGCGGCGTATCGCGCTCGTGCCGCAGGGTGGCAATACCAGCTACTGCGGGGGCGCGACGCCGCGTCCCGGCGGGCGCGACGTCGTGGTGTCGCTCAAGCGCATGCAGCGCATCCGCTCGCTCGACGCCGCCAACGATTCCCTGACCGCCGATGCCGGCTGCGTGCTCGCGGCGCTGCGGGAGGCCGCCGCCGCGGCGGATCGGCTGCTGCCGATGTCGCTCGGCTCGGAGGGCAGCTGCACGCTGGGCGGCATCGTTTCGACAAACGCGGGCGGCACCGCCGTGCTGCGCTACGGGATGATGCGCGATCTCATCCTCGGGCTCGAGGTGGTGCTGCCGGATGGACGCGTGCTCGACCAGCTCCGGGGCCTGCGCAAGGACAACACCGGCTACGACGTGAAGCAGCTCTTCATCGGCGCCGAGGGCACGCTCGGCATCGTGACCGCCGCCTGCCTGCGGCTTTTTCCTCGCCCTGCGGCGACGGCCACCGCCTTTGTCGCGTCACCCTCGCCCGCCGCCGCGCTCGGACTGCTCCGGCGGCTGCGCGCGTCGCTCGGCGACTCCATCACGACCTTTGAACTCGTGCCTCGCATCGCACTCGAGCTCGTCTGCCGGCACCTGCCGGGCAGCCGCGACCCCTTTGGCCGTGCGCACCCGTGGTATGTGCTGGCAGAGGTCGCGCTGCCGCACGGCGACCCGGAGGGTGAATCGCGATTCCAGGAGACGCTCGCGGCCGCCATCGAGGCCGGCGATGCGCGGGACGCGGCGACCGCTGCCTCGGAATCACAGCGCGAAGCCTTCTGGCGGCTGCGCGAGTCGATCCCTCAGGCACAGCGGGCGGAGGGACCGGGGCTCAAGCACGATGTCTCGGTCGAACCCGCGCGGCTGCCCGCGTTCATCGAGGAAGGCCGCTCGCTCATCGACGGCCTCGCCCCGGGCGCGCGGCTCATCGCCTACGGCCACCTGGGCGACGGCAACCTGCACTTCAACGTCAGCGCAGCCGCCGGCGGCGACGCCGCGCCGCTGCTGGCCGCGGCGGACCCGATCCGGCGCGCCATCCACGAACTGGTGATGCAGCATCGGGGCAGCATCAGCGCCGAGCATGGCATCGGCCAGCTCAAGGTCGCCGAACTTGCCCGCTACGAGGACCCCGCCGCGCTCGACCTCATGCGCCGGATCAAGCGCGCCATCGATCCCGCGGGCATCATGAATCCGGGGAAGATTCTGGAAGATCCGGCATGAGCGGAGAACCTCCCGGGCAACTGCCGCGGCGGCTCAACCTTGCGGCCGCGGTCGCGACGGTCGCGGGCGTGACGATCGGCAGCGGCATTTTCCGCGTCCCCGCCGAGGTCGCGGCGCAGACCGCGAGCGCCGGCGGGATGCTGCTCGTCTGGGTCGCCGGCGGCCTGCTGACCCTCTGCTTCGCGCTGCTCCTGTCCGAGCTCGGCGCCATGCACCCTCGATCCGGCGGCCTCTACGTGTTCATCCGCGAGGCCTGGGGCGACCTGGCGGCATTCGTCTATGGCTGGACATTTCTGCTGATCAATCCCGCGGGGCAGGCCGCGATCGCGATGGTCTTCGCGGAGTACCTCGGCCGCTTCGTGCCGCTGACGGATTTCAGCCGCCGCGCCGTCGCCGTCGGCCTGATCGTCCTGGTCGGTTCCGCGAACTACCGCTCCGTCATGCTGGGTGCCGGCATCCAGAATATCTTCACCTTCCTGAAGGTCGTTGCGCTCGTCTCGCTCGCCATTTTCGTGATGGCGCTCGGCGACCCCGCCGCAGGCTCGTTCGCCGCGGAAGTTTCCTGGACGCCGGCGACGCTCCCGGGATTCTTGCTGGCGCTCGTCGCCGTGCTGTGGGCCTACGAGGGCGCCTCGTCATTCTGCAACCTTGCCGGCGAGGTCCGGGATGCCCAGCGCAACGTGCCGCGGGCGCTCTTGCTCGGCGTCGGCGGCGTCATGCTGGTCTACCTGGCCGTCAATGTGGCCTACCTTTACATCCTGCCGCTCGAGGTCGTCCGTCATTCGCCGCTGGTCGCCGCCGATGCGGCGGGACGCGTGCTGGGCGCCGGCGCGTCCGCGCTGATCGCCGGACTGGTGATGGTCTCGACCTTCGGGTCGCTTGCCGGCCTCATGATGTCCGAGCCACGGCTCTTCTTTGCCATGGGCCGCGACCGCAATTTCTTCGCGTCGACCGGACGCGTGCACCCTCGCTTTGCGACTCCCTACGTCGCCATCCTGGTGACGATGGGCATCACCTGCGCCTACGCCTCGATCCGCACATTTGAGCAGCTGGCGGCGACCTTCGTGCTCGGCCTGATGCCGTTCTATGCGCTGTCGGTGATCGGCGTCTGGCGCCTGCGGCGCACGAGACCAGACGCCGGGCGCCCGTACCGGAGCTTCGGCTATCCCTGGGTTCTCGCGCTGTACGTCGCGGCGGTGCTGGTCGTGCTCGGCAACGCCTTCATCCACACGCCGGCGATTGCGCTCTTCAATGCCGGAATCTCCCTGCTCGGGATTCCCGTCTACTTCGCCTGGAAGAAGTTCTACCGCTGACGCGGCCGCGTCAGCTCTGCTGTCCCGCAGGGCTGGTCCACCGGCTGTGCTGCCGGATCAGGCCTTCCTGCGCGACGCTCGCGACCAGCCTGCCATCCCGCGCGTAGACCAGTCCGCGGCCGAAGCCGCGCGCACCCGAAGCGCTCGGGCTTTCGAGTGCGTACAGCAACCAGTCGTCCACGCGCAGGTCGCGATGAAACCAGATCGCGTGATCGACCGATGCCATCTGCGTCTGCAGGAATGACATGGCGTGCGGCAGCATGGAAGTCTCGAGCAGGAAATAGTCCGAGGCATAGGCCAGCAGGCAGCGATGCAGCGGCTGGTCATCCGGCACCCGGTCGACGGCGCGAAACCAGATCTGCCGCGCCGGCGCGCGCTCGACCGGGTTCAGGTAATCCGGCGGGTCCACGGGCCGGAACTCGAACGGCCTCTGGTGGCGCAGGAAGCCCTGCACCTTTTCCGGCACCCGGTCGACGATCGCGGCGTTCAGTTCCGCGAGATCGCGCAGACCTTCCGGCGGCGGCGCCGACGGCATCGGCGCCTGGTGGTCGAGCCCCGGCTCCGCCGCCTGGAACGAGGCCGACATCGTCAGGATCTGCTGCCCGTGCTGGATCGCGGCGACGCGCCGGCTCATGAAGCTGCCGCCGTCGCGGCTGCGGTCCACCTCGAAGATGATCGGGGCGTTCACGTCACCGCGCCTCAGGAAGTAGGCGTGCATCGAGTGAACCTGCCGCGCGTCGACGGTGCGCGAGGCGGCGACCAGTGCCTGGCCCAGCACCTGGCCGCCGAACACCTGCGGCGCACCGATGTCGCGGCTCTGCCCGCGGAACAGGTTGTCCTCGAGCCGCTCGAGGTCGAGCAGCTTCAGCAGTTCCGCGAGCCGCGCGTCCACGAAGTCAGTCCGGCGGCGCGACGCCGAGGCGCTCGCGCATGATCGGGCTCGTGGTGGTGTACTGCAGGAACTGGCGCTTCTCCGGGTACACGTGATGCTGAACCGCGAATGCCGCGAGCGCCGCCTCGTGAAAGCCCGACAGGATCAGCTTCTTCTTGCCCGGGTAGTGGTTGATGTCGCCGATCGCGAAGATGCCCGGCACGCTGGTCTGGAACTTCTCGGTATCCACGGCCAGCGCCTTCTTCTCGAGCGCGAGCCCCCAGTTCGCGACCGGCCCGAGTTTCGGGTGCAGGCCGAAGCAGGCGAGGATCTGTCCGCAACTCACGCGGATCATGGACTTGTCGCGGCCCTGAACCGTCGCGCCCACGATGCGGCCGCCCTCCACCGCGAGCGCCTGGATCGTACCCTCGAGATGACGCAGCCTGCCCGCGGCCGCGTGCTCCTTCATGCGCGCGACGGAGGCCGGCTGCGCGCGGAAATCCGCGCGTCGGTGCACCAGCGTGAGCGAGCGCGCCTTCCCGCAGAGCTCGAGCGCCCAGTCGAGCGCACTATCGCCGCCGCCCGCGATCAGCAGCTCCTGGCCGTGGAAGTCGGCCGCGTTCTTCACGCGGTAATGGAGCTGACTGCCCTCGAAGCGCTCGGCCTCCGGCGCCAGCAGTCGCCGCGGCTGGAACGAGCCGAGCCCGGCCGCGATGATCACCGCGCCGGCGTCGAAGCGCGCCCCGGCGGCGGTCGCAATGCCGAAGCGCCCGCCGTCCTGCGGCTGCAGTTCCGTCACTTCCTGCCCCAGGTGCAAGCCGGCCTTGAACGGCCTGATCTGCTCGAGCAGGCGGTCGATGAGTTCCTCCGCACCGCAGACCGGCAGCGCCGGGATGTCGTAGATCGGCTTGTCGGGATAGAGCTCGGTGCATTGGCCGCCCGGGTGCGCAAGCGAGTCCACGACCTCGCACTTCATGCCGAGCAGCCCGAGTTCGAATACCGCGAACAGGCCCACCGGGCCCGCGCCCACGATGACGCACTCGGTCTGGATCGGTGCCGCGCCCGCGGGTGCTCCGCCCATCGTCACTCCGGATCATCCCGCCGCAGCGGGATTGCGCGGCCAGGGCCGGCATTCTAGCCGATGGTACGCTCTTGCTCATGACCCACCCCCTGGATGCCCCGCTCGCGCCCCTGCTGCGCGATTTCCGGGAACTGCGGTCGCGCGGCGAAGCCTGCGTGCTCGCGACGGTCGTCGCGACCTCGGGTTCCACCTACCGCAAGAGCGGCGCCCAGATGCTGATCACCTCGCAGGCAGAGCTGCGCGGCCTGCTATCGGGCGGCTGCCTCGAACTGGATCTCGTCCTGCGCGCGCGGCGCGTGCTGGCGAGCGGCCGCTCCGAGCTCGCGAGCTACGACATGCGCGGCGACGACGACCTGCTGTTCGGCATCGGCAGCGGCTGCGAGGGCGCGATGGAGGTGCTGCTGCAACGACTGGGTCCGGCCGAGCAGTGGCAACCGCTGGCGCGTGTCGCGGACTGCGTCGCGGCGCGGCAGGAGGAAACGCTTGCCGTCGTCTGCGACGGCTCCGCCGCGGGCCGCGCCTGGTGGAGCGGCGGGTGCGACGCGCCCTGGCGCGAACCCGATGAGGTCTCCGCCGCGCGCCGCACCCGGGCGCTGCGCACGATCAAATGCAGGGCCGGCGGCGAGTCGCTGCGCATCCTGTTGCTGCCGCTGTCGCTGCCGCCGGGCCTGCTCATCTGCGGTGCCGGCGCCGATGCGATGCCGCTCGCGAAGCAGGCCGTCGCGCTCGGCTTCGCGGTCACCGTCTGCGACCATCGCCCGGCGCTCGCGGACGGCGGCCGCTTCCCCGAATGCGAGGTGGTTTGCCTGCCGGCGTCGGAGCTCGCCGGACGGCTCGAAGCCCCGAATTTCGCAGCCGCCGTGGTGATGAGCCACCACCTCGCCTCCGACGAGTCCTACCTCCGCCTGCTCGCGGAATGGCACGATGTCGGTTACGTGGGACTGCTCGGCCCAGCCCCGCGGCGAGCGCGACTGCTGTCCGCGCTCGGTCCGGTCGCCGAGTCGCTCAATCCGCGCCTTCGCGCGCCTGTCGGCCTCGGCATAGGCGCGCGCACGCCCGACCCCATCGCGCTCGCCATAGCGGCCGAACTTCACGCCTGTGTCGCACGCGA
>JBQTKF010000022.1:0-2478 GCA_052386355.1 Gammaproteobacteria bacterium | reverse complement strand
TGGTGTCGTAGATCGCAAGCCCCGCCGTCACCGCGCCGCCCGGCGAGTTGATGTAGAGGTGGATGTCCTTGTCCGGATTTTCGGACTCGAGGTACAGGAGCTGCGCGACCACCAGGTTCGCCATCTGGTCCTCGACCTCGCCCACGATGAACACCACGCGCTCCTTCAGGAGCCGCGAATAGATGTCGTAGGCGCGTTCGCCGCGGGCGGTCTGCTCGACCACCATCGGTACCAGGTTCAATGCCCGCGTCTCGTGCTTGCCGCTCACTGATTCACCTCATTCTTCGGACGCGGCGGTGGCGCCGAAGTTCATGATCGCCTTGAACGTCGAGACCTCTTCCTTGACCTGTGCCTGGCCCGTCACCCAGGCCACCGCCTGGTCCTCCAGCACCGACATCTGCAGCTGTCGGGTCGCCGCCTCGTTTGACAGATACTGGCGGCGCGCCTCGTCGGGGTCCGCGAACCCCTCCACGATTTCGTCCAGGCGGCCCTGGACCTGCGTCGCATCCGGCTGGATGCCGGACTGCCGGATCACTTCGTTGAGGATGAGCCCGAGCGCGACGCGGCGGCGCGCCGCCTGTTCGAATGGGGCCCGTGGCGGCAGCTGGCGCGCGTCGCGCGAGCCCATGCGCCGCAGCATGTCCATCTGCATGTCGCGGATCTCCGCCTCGACCAGTGCGTTCGGCACGGCGATCGGGTTCGCGGCCAGCAGCTGCTCCAGCACCTGATTCTTCAGGCGGGCCTGGATTGCCTGCGCGAGTTCGCGCTCCATGTTGGCGCGCACCTCGCTGCGAAGCGCAGCGACTCCGCCTTCGGTGACCCCGAAGGCCTCACAGAAGGCCTGGTCTACCTCGGGCAGGCGGCCTTCCTCGACCTTGTGCACAGCGGCGGAGAAGCGCGCGGTCTTTCCGGCGAGTGCCTTGGGCTGGTAGCCGTTCGGGAACGTCAGGTCGAACTCGCGGGTCTCACCCGCCGCGGCACCCGCAACGCCCCGTTCGAAATCCGGCAGCAGCCGGCCGCCGCCCAGCACGACCGCGAGGTTCTGGGCCTTGCCGCCGTCGAATTCCTTGCCGTCGATGCGGCCGTCGAAGTCGAGCGTGACGCGATCGCCGTCCCGGCAGCCGCGGGGAACCTCGGTCCAGTCCTGTTTCTGCTGCCGCAGGCTCTCGATCATGGCGTCGACGTCGGCCTCGCCTACCTGGGCGCTCGGGCGCGTGAGGCGGATCGCCGAGACCTTCTTGAGCTCGAATTGCGGGTAGACCTCGAAGACCGCCGTGTAGCGCAGGTCATCGGGCTCGCCAGACTTCTGCGGCTCGATGCGCGGCCCGCCGGCCGGCATCAGCTTCTCCTGGCGCAGGGCCTCGGCCAAGGTCTCGCGGATCAGGTCAGTGACGACCTCCTCGCGCACCTGCGGGCCGTAATGCTTGCGCACCACGTGGATCGGCGCCTTGCCGGGCCGGAAGCCCTTGATGCGCGCCGTCCGACTGACCTTGAGCAGGCGGGCATCCACCTGCTGCCTGACGCGCGTCGCCGGAACGGACACCTGCATGCGCCGCTCGAGGCCCACCAGCGTCTCGACTGAAACCATCATCGGTCCATCCACCTCATGGTGCGAAAGGAGAGACTCGAACTCTCACGGGTTTCCCCACCGGAACCTAAATCCGGCGCGTCTGCCAATTCCGCCACTTTCGCATCTGGAATCGGCCGCCTGCGCGGACGCCCGCGTCCACGTCAGCCGCGAATTATAGCTTATGGGTCGTCATGGCCCGGCCGCGCGGCCTGGCGGCGGCGGCGGGCGCGTCGGGTACGCAAAGCCGCCAGCAGGCTCGGCAACAGGAATGCCGCGAGCACCGTGCTGCTCATCGCCAGGCGGCTCGTGACGACGCCGCGGTAGGCGCCGAGGTAGAAGTAGAGGATCGTGATGGCGGCGGCCGCGATCGCCCCGTACTTGAGCGCCGCGAGCGCGGACTCGAGCGGCGTCGGGTCGTCGTCGGGTGTGGGGCCGCCGGGCCAATGGTAGGTCGGTTCGGGGATCGGTCGGCGCGGTTCCAACGGCGCTCCGGGTATAAGGTTGGTGGGCCATGTAGGACTCGAACCTACAACCTACGGATTAAGAGTCCGGAGCTCTACCAATTGAGCTAATGGCCCGTTGTTTGGGGCGAGCGACGGGATTCGAACCCGCGACGGCCGGAATCACAATCCGGGGCTCTACCAGCTGAGCTACGCCCGCCATCGTCCTCAACACATCCTGTCCCGCACCTGGTGCGCCCGGCAGGACTCGAACCTGCAACCGCCGGCTTAGAAGGCCGGTGCTCTATCCGGTTGAGCTACGGGCGCTCTGTCCTGTCCCAGTCGCCGCCCGTCCGAGTTGGTCGGGGCAGAGGGATTTGAACCCCCGACCCTCTGCTCCCAAAGCAGATGCGCTACCAGACTGCGCCATGCCCCGCCCGTCGGCCTGCCGGTTGCGGCCGCGCCGGC
>JBQTKF010000021.1:0-5035 GCA_052386355.1 Gammaproteobacteria bacterium | reverse complement strand
TCGATGTCCTGGGACTTCGACGACAGCGTGTTGGCTTCCCGGTTGAATTCCTGCATCAGGAAATCGAGCTTGCGGCCCACGGCGTCGTCGGATGCCAGCGTCGCCTCGAGTTCGGCGACGTGGCTGCCGAGTCGGTCGAGCTCCTCGGCGGCATCCATCTTCTGCAGCAGGATTGCGATTTCCTGCTCGATGCGCTCGGGATTGCCTTCGGCGCCGAGCGCGGCGAGACGCTCCTTCATCTTCGCGCGGATTCGCGACTGCACCTCGGGCAGGCGCGCCGCGACCGCGCCCAATGTGCGGCGCACGGCCTGCGCGCGCGATTGCAGCATGGCCGAGAGGCGCTCGCCCTCGGCGGCGCGCGACGCGGCGAACGCGGCCAGCGTCTCTCCGAGGAGCGCCTCGGCCGCCTGCGCGATCGGGGCCGGGTCGCGCTCCGCTTCGTGGACGACCCCCTGCCAGTGCAGCAGGTCCGCGGCGTCGATGCGCCCGGCCGGTCCCAGCCGCCGCTGCACCGCCTGCGCCGATTCGATCAGGCGGTCGAGAAGGGCCTCGTCCACGTCGAAATCGCGGCTCGCCGACGGGCCCGGCCGCAGCCACAGCGATGCGTCCACCTTGCCGCGGCGCGCGGCCGCGCCGACCGCGCGGCGGAAGCCCGCCTCGAATGCACGCAGCTCCTCGGGAAGGCGCAGGCTGATTTCGAGGTAGCGATGATTGACGCTGCGGATTTCCCAGGCCAGCACGCACGCCGCCGTCGTGCGCTCGGCGCGCGCGAATCCAGTCATGCTCCTGAGCATTCGGAGGTCCCCGGGTGCGTGTCGGGCGGGTGAGGTAAGCTGCGCGACAGTCTAGCAGGGGGCGGCGGCGACGGGCCGCCGGGGGACGCGTGGAACTCGAGCTCGCCGAGGTCAGCCTGACCGGCGATCGGGAGGACAACCAGGATCGCGCCGCCGTGGCCACCGCGGATGGCGCGGCGCTGCTCGTCGTCATGGACGGCATGGGCGGCCATGCCTGGGGCGCACGCGCGGCGGAGGCCGGCTGCAAGGTGATGATCGAGCAGTTTCGCAAGACCGCGAAGCCCGTGTTCGACCCGCTCGGATTCCTGCACCTCGCGCTGGGCCGCGCCCACGCCGCGGTCGTCGCACTCGGCAGCAAGCTCGCGATGGACCTGCGCCCGCGCGCCACCTGCGCGGTCTGCCTGGTGCAGCGCGGCGAGGCCTGGTGGGCTCATGTCGGGGACAGCCGCGTCTATCACCTGCGAAACGGCGCGCTGGTTGCGCGCACACGCGATCACAGCCACGTCGAACAGCTGCTGCGCGAAGGCTCGATCCGGGAAGAGGAGATCGCCGCTCACCCGATGCGCAACTACGTCGAATGCTGCATCGGCGGCGAGGCCGCACTGCCCGACATGTCGATCTCCGGCCGCCAGCCGCTCGAGCCCGGCGACATCCTGATGGTCTGCTCCGACGGCATCTGGGCGAATCTCAAGGACAAGGACATCGCCGGGTTCTGGCAACCGGGCAATGGCGCCTGGGCCGGTTCGCTTGCGTCGCTCGCGAAGAAGGCAGTCGCCGCGTCCGAGCCGCACAGCGACAACGCCACGGCTGCGGCGCTGGTCTGGCGGCTCTGAACATGGGCGCCCGGGAAAGAAGCGGCGGCCGTGCCGCCGGCGAATTGCGGCCGGTGCGGTTCACGCGCCGCTTCACCGCGCACGCGGAGGGCTCGGTGCTCGCGGAATTCGGCGCGACGCGCGTCGTCTGCACCGCGAGCGTGGAGACGGGCGTGCCGGCATTCCTGCGCGGCAGCGGCAATGGCTGGCTGACGGCCGAGTACGGCATGCTGCCGCGCGCGACGCACACGCGCACGCCGCGTGAGGCGGCCAAGGGCCGGCAGGCCGGCCGCACGCAGGAGATCCAGCGCCTGATCGGCAGGTCGCTGCGGGCCTGCATCGATCTCGCGGCGGTCGGCGAGCGAACGATCGCGATCGACTGCGACGTGCTCCAGGCAGACGGCGGCACGCGCACCGCCGCGATTACCGGAAGCTACCTCGCGCTCGCCGACGCGATGGACGCCCTCGTCGAGCGGCGGGTGATCGCGAAGAGCCCGCTGCACGGCCAGGTCGCGGCGGTGTCGGTGGGCATCGTGGGCGGCGCGGCGCTGCTCGACCTCGACTACTCCGAGGACGCCGAGGCCGAGACCGACATGAATGTAGTGATGAACTCCGGCGGCGCATTCATCGAGGTACAGGGCACGGCGGAGGGCCACGCATTCCGGCGCGAGGAACTCGACTCGATGCTGGACCTCGCCGCCAGCGGGATCTCGCGGCTGTTCGAACTGCAGCTCGACTGCCGCCGCTGATGCGACGCGTCGTGCTCGCGACCGGCAATCCCGGCAAGCTCAGGGAGATGCGCGCGATCCTGGCAGGCCACGGCCTCGAGGTCGTGCCCCAGGCCGAGTTCGGCATCGGGCCGGCGGTCGAGGACGGCGACAGCTTCGTCGCGAACGCGCTGATCAAGGCGCGCCACGCATCGCTCGCGAGCGGGATGCCTGCCATCGCCGACGATTCAGGCCTCGAAGTGGAAGCCCTCGGCGGCCGGCCCGGTCTGCATTCGGCGCGTTTCGCGGGCGCGGGCGCGGATGACCGCGCGAATAACGAGCGCCTGCTCGCGGAGCTCGCCGGCGTCCCGGTGGGGCGGCGCGGAGCGCGCTATCGCTGCGCGATGGTTTTCGTGCGCCGCGCGGACGACGGCGCGCCGGTCGTCGCCGAAGCCGCCTGGCTGGGGCACATCGGTTTCGAGCCGCGCGGCGCGGGCGGCTTCGGCTACGACCCGTATTTCGTCGTCGAAGCGGACGGGCGCACGGCGGCCGAGATGCCGGCGGCGGAGAAGAACCGCATCAGCCACCGCGGCCAGGCGCTCCTGGCGCTCGCCGCGCGCATGTACGAGGCGGGCTGGTAGAAACGGGGAAAAGGTGACCGTCCCCTTTTCGCGTCTAGCGGACGGTCTTGACCGGCTGGCCCGGTTCCGGCTCGCCCTTCGGGTAGAGGTCGTTGAACAGGCGCAGTTCCTGCGCCGGGTACTTCTCGATCGCCGCGGTCTCGGCGAGCTTGTCGATCGTCGTGCCTTCGCTCGCGCGTAGCACCACGAGCCGATGCGGCTCGGCGAGGCGGAACTCGTCGGCGCGCAGGCGGCGGAACGTGCTCGCGGTCGACAGGAACAGCGAATCGCCGGCAGGCAGCGGCGTGTTCGAGCGGCTCGCAGCCTTGAACACCCACATCAGGTTCCCGTAGTAGATGATGACGTAACGCACGCTGGTGGACTGCCCGTAGGGCGACGGATCGTTGCGCACGATCGCGGTCCAGGCCTTGAGCCCGTTGATCTCGAGCGAGCGCGGCTGTTCGAGGCGGCGATTGCCGAGGCCGCGCATCGCGAAGTCGCGCGGGTCCGTGAGGTCTGAAGGCGGCGCCTGGGTGCGAAGCTCGATGAAATGCTCGCGGTTCGGGGCGATCGCGAGCAGTTGCTCCGCCGAGTTGTGCACTTGCCAGCCGCGCGGGAACGCGAGCGTGAACTGCAGGTCGGCGTGATAGAAGCGGTTCTCCCGCAGCATGCCCTGGCGGCGGCTCGAGCCGACCGGCAGTCCGTTGATCATGTCGAGGTAGCCCTCCTTGTTCAGCACGTCGCCGGTCGTCGTGGTCTCGATCTTGCCTGCGCTCGCGACCGCTTCCTGCAGGCGCGTGTCCGCGGCCGGGTGGCTCGCAAACACGCCGTGGTACACGCGCGGGTCTCGCTTCTCGATGCGGGCCCGCTCGCGCTCGAACAGCTCCTGGTTCTTGAGCACCGCGATCACGTCGATGATGGCGTCGGGGTCGTAACCGGCCTTGGCCAGGTACTCGGCGCCGAGGCGGTCGGCCTCGAGCTCGGCTTCGCGGCCGTAGCCCAGGATGATCGCGGTGCCGGCGACATTCGTGAGGTCCGCGAGCGCCGGCATGCCGGTGAAGATCGCGGTGGCGGCGCTAGCGATGCCCGCGAGCATGCCCTGGCGCTGGCGCTTCTTGGAATGCTCGGCGGCGTTGTGCGCGATCTCGTGGCCGATCACGGCCGCGAGCTGGGCCTCATTCTGAAGGTAGGGCAGGATGCCGCGCGAGATGTAGACGAATCCGGCCTGTGTGGCAAAGGCGTTCACGTCGTTGGTGTCCACGATCGTGAACTTCCAGTCCAGTTCGGGGCGCCCGCTGTACGCGGCAAGCTTCGCGCCGATGCGCTGCACGTACTCCTGGAGCTCCAGGTCGTCGTGCACGCCCATCTGCTGCGTGATCTGGATGTGGATCCCCTTGGCGGCGCGGACTTCGCGACTGTCCTTCTTCGGCTTCTCGTCCTTGATCTTCTGCTCTTCGTCCTTGGCCGCGTTTTGGTCCTGTGCCTGCTCGGCGAGCGCGAGCGGCACGCCTGCGGCGAGCGCGAAGGCGGCGGTGAGCGCGGCGAGGATCCCTGGATGTAGTCGCACGAAAAAGCGTCTCCGGGTCGGGCCCCAAGCCTACCCTGTCGCCGCTTAGACGCGAATGACGTCTGAAAGTTGAGGGGGCAAGGGCCCCGGCGGGCCTACTTCAGGCCGTACTTCTTGCGGAACCGGTCGACACGGCCGCCCGAGTCCACGATCTTCTGCTTGCCGGTATAGAAAGGATGGCAGTTCGAGCAGACCTCGACTTCCAGGTTCGTGCCGAGCGTCGAGCGCGTCTGAAAAGTGTTGCCGCAGCTGCAGGTGACGGTGATTTCCGTGTACTTGGGGTGGATGCCGTCTTTCATGGTCGCGCGTCCGCTGGGCCCTAAAGTCGAGGGGCGCGCAGTCTATCGGGAAGGGTCCGCGCCGGCAAGGCGCTGCCCGGCTCACGGCTAAGTCATGGAAACCAATGGGGTTTTCTGCTTATCCACAAAATGTGTGGATAACTCTGTGGACCGGTTGCCCTGGCACGAGCCGCTCTGCGCGCATTTCCGCATTTGTGACCACTTGATTAAATTTTGACCAGGCCATTTTGCCAATA
>JBQTKF010000020.1:0-7773 GCA_052386355.1 Gammaproteobacteria bacterium | reverse complement strand
ATCCCGCAGAGCTCCTCGCACAGGATCTCGTACTCGCCGGGAACGGTCGGCGTGAGCCACATGTAGGTGATCATCCCGGGGACGAGGTCCATCTTCACGCGGAACTGCGTGACGGTGAAGTTGTGCAACACGTCCTTCGAGCGCAGCAGCACCTTCACCGGCTGGTCCACCGGCAGGCGCAATTCGGGGCTCGCGACCAGGCGGTCGTCGCGGCCTTTCGGGTCCTCGGGATCGAGGCCGAAGGGATTCCTGGGCGAGATCAGCGTGGCGTCCGTCGCGCCGAGCTCGCCGTCCTCGCCGGGGAAGCGGAAGCTCCAGTGCCACTGCTGGCCGACCGCCTCGACGATCGCGGCGTCCTCCGGAACGATCACGAACTTGCCCCAGACCACCAGGCCGGGCGCCAGCATCGCGACCACGCCGACGGTGGTCACGATCGTGAGCCACCACTCGAGCTTCTTGTTCTCGGGGTTGTAGTCCGCCTTCCGGTCCTTGTGGTGGCGGTAGCGCCAGACCACCCAAGCCAGGAACAGGTTGACCACCACGAACACGACGCCCGTGACCCAGAAGGTCAGGATCACGGTGTCGTCCATGGTGGTCCAGTTCGACGCGATCGGCGTGAACCACCAGGGGCTCGCGAAGTGGAAGATGACGGATCCGACGACGAGCAGGACGAGGACTACCGCAATCGCCATCGGGGCGCCCCCTGTTTACGCGCGGACCCGATCGCCGGCGGCCCGCCGGCGGCGCACCGCCGTGAATGGATTGACGAAGTGGCTGTCCACGCCCGCGAACTCGGCTTCCGGATGGCGGCGGCTCATCATGTGCCGCACCACGGATTCCTGGTCCCTGCGCGCGTAGATCAGGATCAGGAACCTGCCGGCCTCGATGTCGTCGTGGAAGCGCCCGAGCTTCCTGTTTTCCTTCTCGACGCCGATCAAGCCGCCTTCCCAGGCGCCGAACAGCGTTGCCACTGCGCACAATGCGACGAAGACGTACCAGGGGATGTTCGGAAACGGGCCGAGGATGTCGAGCGCGACGCTGCCGACCACGCCGACAAAGAGCCCCATCGCCGCGCCGATGAATCCCCCGCGCACGACGTCGAGGGTTTCGAGGTAGTTGCCCGAGTGGATGTGCCGCTTCTTGAGCCCCGATTCGTCCCTGGCGATCACGTGCACGAAGAAATCGTCGATGCCGACGTCGTGCAGGTCCTCGGAGACACGCGAGGTGCTCTCGAGTTCGGGTGCGACGTAGTACAGACATTTCATCTGCGGATCCCCCCGGAACGCCTGAGTCTTGCATAACCCCCCGGGCTTGGGAAGCCCGCGGGCAGGCAAGCTCGGGGGCGGCGCGGATTCAGCGCTTGTAGCGCCGTTGCAGCAGCCAGTCGAGCGCGGGCTTGCGCTCGGTGAATACGCGCAGCAGCGCGCCACGGTTGGTCGCGACGATTTCGCCGAAGCGCTGCGGGTGCACCATCGGCTCCTTGCCGAGGACCGCGATCCGCACGCGCGGCGTGAACGTCGCCTGGAGATCCGCGATCCTGATGGCCTGGTCGTAGCGTTCCGACATCGAGGGCGGCGGCCCCGTGATCTTTCGGATGTCGATGAGGGCGGCGTCGAGTCCGGCGCGTGCGGCGGCGGCGAGCGCCTGCTCGGCGATGCGAAGCTGCAGGCCCGGCGAATACGTGCCCGTGCAGGCGAACTCCACGTACTCCGCGTGTTCCTTCAGCTCGAACTCGACGTCCTGGGAATCGGGGTGATCCGTCGCCGGCATCGTTCGCCTTGGCGCATCAGGCCGCAGCCGGCCAGAGCCAGCCGAAGGTCCCGCCCGTCAGCAGGCCGTAGATGACGCCGTCGAGCGTCAGCTTGAGCGTCGTGGACCAGGACCGGCTGTACCAGATCGACTGCTGCCACAGCGCGACCGCATAGGCGATGAAAGCGGTCGTGCCCGCGATGCGGAACACCGCGAGGTAGTCCGCGCCGGCGTCGAGCGTGCGGCTCGCGACGTAGGCCGTGAGGACGCCGACGATCAGGCAGTAGACGAACCACTGGCCGAGCGCCTTGCCCATCGAGACCGGCCCGTTCGGCAGCACGGTCATGATGACGACCGGTCCGCGCCGGAGCTTGTCGGTGAATTCCGGCGACTTCATCGCCTTCATGTCGGCGGCGCGCGGCAGCATGTACTCGCCGGGCTTCAGGGCGAACGGGCGCAGCGCGTCCATGACGCGGTCCTGGTCCGGCACCGGCGGGCATTCGCCGCGGTGCCAGAGCGGGGCCATGTGGACGATCGAGCTCGCGATGAAGACGATCACCGCGGCGATGAGGATCGGCAGCCAGAGTGCGGCAATGGTGCTCATGATTTCCTCCCGATGGAGCGGTAGATGCCGGCGCCGAGCAGCGCACCGACGATCGGCGCGACCCAGAACAGCCACAGCTGCGCGGTCGCCCAGCCGCCCACGTAGACGGCGACGCCGGTGCTGCGCGCCGGGTTTACCGACGTGTTGGAGACCGGGAACGCGGCGGCCAGCACGGCGCTGCCGCAGCCCCCGAGCACCAGCCAGAACGTGCCAAAGAACTCAGCCAGGTAGCGGTTCATGCGGTATCCCCCCGATCAGCCGGCCGCAGCTGCGCATCATAGTCCCGCGAGTTGGGCGCGGGTATCCAGTTCGTGCCCCTTGCGCCCGCCGCGCACCAGCGCGCCCTGGCCGAGCGTGGACTCGACCATGACCCTGGCCGTGTCCACGCTGCGGCGGGCGAGCGCGGCGGCGCCGTCGTGCAGGAACTTCGATTCGCGCACGTACTGCTCGTTGTTCTCCATGTCCTCGGCGCTCCAGCCGCGGGAATGGGCGACGAACGGGAACTGCGGAAACTGGCAGCCGAGCTCGGCGAAGAACATCAGCATCTGCCCGGCGACGGCCTGCACGTTGTCCTGCCCGCCCGTGATCACGAGCGCGACCACCTTGTTGCGCATCAGGTGGCGGTTCGCGACCACTTCCTGGTTCTGGATGCAGTTCATGCGCTCGATCATCTTGCAGTAGAGGCTGCTCGGGCCGCCCCAGCGGATCGGCGTCGCGACCAGGATCACGTCAGCCCAGTGCACCACGCCCTCGTAGACCCGGTCCATCTGGTCCGCCGAGTCCATCTGCGTGATCGAGCAGGGCCAGGTGCAGGCGCGCGCCGATTTGGAATAGAAGCCCTCACAGGCGCGGAAAGTGAGTTCGCGCAATGCAATGAACTGCGTGTCGCATTCGCTGTCCTTGCGTGTTCGTGCATCGCCGAGTGCGTGCAGCAGCAGGTCCTCGGAGGTGCTGTAGCGCGGCTGGCCCGCCGTCATCGAAGTCGTCGAGATGCCGAGCATGCGGATCGGCCCCGGCTCGCGGCGCGGCTCGCGTGCGAGCGGATGCGGGTCGTGCGGCAGGTGATTGCGCTTCGTGCGAGGCTTCGCGGCGACCAGCACGCGGCCGTTCTCGACCTTGACGTCGTGCGCCGGGACGCGGTCCGCCTCGTAGCCCGGCTCGCCCTCGCCGGTCTGCCAGTGGAACTTGTAGTAATGCCAGGGGCAGACCACATAGTCGCCGTCGAGACGGCCCTTGCCGAGCGGGCCGCCGACGTGGTTGCAGATGCCCGAAATCGCGCCGAAACGCCCGTCCCTGAAGGTCAGCGCGATGCGCCGCTCGCCGGCGCGCAGTTCCTGCACCGGCGACTTCGAAAGCTCGTCGACCGCGCCGACGTCGAACCATTCGTTGCTCATTTCACTTCCTTGCCCCGCAGTTCCCTGCGCACGACGAGTTTCAGGCCGGACCAGGTGTCCGATACGGCACAGACCTTGATGTCCACGTAGCCGAGCGGCAGCGCAACCGCGCGGATCACGTCCTCGGTGATGTCGGTCGCGACCTTCGCCGATTTCTTCGGCCAGGAGACCCAGACGGGCGTGCTGTCCCCGAGCTGCCGGCGGTAGGACGCGAGCGCCGAGGCAAGCTCGGCGCGCCGCGTCGCGAAGTGGTGCACGAGCGCCGCCTTTGCGGCGCCCGACCTCGCGATGCGGGCGCCTCCCGGCAGCGGCGTCACCCAGGCCCCGTATCCCGCGGGCGCGTTCACCGCCCGGATCGCCATGCCGGCCTTGATGCCGAGCTTGGCGGCGAGCGGCGTGCCCGAGTAACCGGCCGCCATCGTGGGATCAGCCCGCGGCCTTGTCGCGGTACAGCCAGGCGACCACGAGGCCCAGCACCAGGAGCACGATCGTGTCGTAGGCGATCTGCCGCATCACCAGCATGCCCGGCAGTGGCTGCACGCAGTAATAGATGAGGTAGATCGGCACGCAGGCGAGTAGCGACACCGCGAGCCCGAAGCGCAGGCCCTGGCCCATCCAGGGTCTGGATTCGCGGCCCCGCAGGTAGATCCAGACGAAGGCGACCGCCATCAGGAGGTGCGCGATGATCATCCAGACGAAGTACTGCTGCTGCTCTTCGACAGGCCGCATCAGGCCGGTCTCGAGGTACTCGCCGGCCAGCAGCTGCCCGTGCACGGCGAAGCCGGCGAGCATCCAGAGGATGAAGATCACGAGCGAGGCAATCAGGAACTTGGCATTCATATGGGTATCCCCGTAGTTCGAGCAACGGTGCAGGCTCCCGGGCGCCGATATTAACTCCTAAGTGCCGCCGATCAGCACCGAGGTCATCGACATGGATCCCGTGACCCGGGCGTTGAAGAACTCGGCCGTCTCGCCCTTTTGCTGCAATGCCAGGGCGTATAGCAGGGGGTAGTAGTGCTCGGGCGTCGGCACTGCAAGGCGCGCGTCGTTCCCCAGGCTTGCGTAGTCCATGAGCGCCTCGTGCTCGCCGGCAGCGATGCGACGCTGCAACTCGGCGTCGCAACGCTCTGCCCATGCAAGCGGACGCGGGTCGTGGAAGCTGAACAGGCGCAGGTTATGCACCATGTTGCCGCTGCCCATCACGAGCACGTCCTCGTCACGCAGCGCCGCGAGTTGCGTGCCGATCGCGTAGTGGTGCGAACCGGGCAGGCGCGTGTCCATGCCGAGTTGAACCACCGGAATGTCGGCGGCCGGGTACATCGCCACAAGCACGCTCCAGGCGCCATGGTCGAGGCCCCGGCCCGGATCCAGCTGCACGCGCTCGGTGTTGACGAGCCCGGCAACGCGCGCGGCGAGCGCGGGCGAGCCTGGCGCCGGGTAACGCACGTCAAACAGCGCCTTGGGGAAGCCGTAGAAGTCGTGAATCGTCGGCGGCAACTCGCTTGCGGTGACCGCCGCGCCCGGCGTCTCCCAGTGCGCGGAGATGCAGAGGATGGCCGCGGGCTTCGGCAGCCTCCGCGCCACTTCCTGCCAGCCGCGGAAGTACTCGTTGCGATCGATGGCATTCATCGGGTTGCCGTGCCCGACGAAGAGCGCCGGCATCTTCATGCGGCCCCCGACGGGCCGATCAGGTCCCACTTGTTTCCATACAGGTCCTGGAACACGACGACGGTGCCGTAGGACTCGCGCCGCGGCTGCTCCGTGAACTTCACGCCCGCGGACTTCATGCGCCCGTAGTCGGCGCTGAAGTCGTCGGTGCGCATGAAGAGGAACACGCGCCCGCCGCTCTGGTTGCCGACGGCGCGCTCCTGCTCCGGCGTCGCTGCCCGCGCCAGCAGCAGCGAGAAGCCGGAGCCCGCGGGCCCGACGCGCACCCAGCGCTTGCCGACCTCGCGCGGCTCGTCCTCCAGCAACTCGAAGCGCAGCGCCCGGGTGAAGTAATCGATCGCCTCGTCATAATCGCGCACCAGGAGTGCGACCAGCGAGATGTCGCGTCGCGGCTCTCCGGGCGCTGCCATCGTCAGCCGGCCGCCGGCGCCCCGCGCGGCGCCCAGATCGAGCGGTAGACCTTCCAGCTGCCGTTCTTCTGCCGGCGCAGCACGCGCATCACGTGGTACTCGGATTCGACGATGCGCCCGGTCGCGGTCTCGCGCGTGGCCCCGCGGATCGCGCCCCACTCGACGGCAAACCTGCCGAACACCTTCACGTCCTCGAACTCGAGGCGGTAGGAAATCACCTCGTGCGTCTTCGGTGCGCCGGCCATGCGCTCGAAGGCGGCATCGAACTCCTTGGCGCCGCGCTGCGGGGCGCCGCCCGGCGGGAACATGATCGCCTCGTCGTCCACCAGCGCGCGCAGCGCCCGGAAATCGCCGGCGGCCGAGGCGCGCATGTCGCGACGGTGCAACCGTTCGATCGCCTTGAGGCCGGGCTTTTTCGTCATTGCCGCTGCAACGCCAGGCGCAGGCCGAGCGCGACCAGGATGGTGCCGCAGGCGGCGTCGATCCATCGCCGCCAGGCGGGCCGCATGAACATCGTGCGCGAGCGCGCGACGAGGAGCGCCACGCCGCCGAGCCAGAGAATGCCTTCGACGTAGTGGATCGAGGTCAGCAGCACGAACTTGAGAACCACCGCGTCGTCCGGACCGATGAACTGCGGAACCAGCGCGAGGTAGAACACGATCACCTTGGGGGTCTGCAGGTTCGTGAGCAGGCCCGCACGGAGCGAGACGGCGCCGGCGACGCCCGGCGCCGCGCCCATGGCATCCGGCGCGGGTGCCGCCGCCTGCGTGGCCGACCGCAGCGACTTGAGGCCGAGCCAGACCAGGTAGAAGGCGCCTGCGATCTTCATCGCAGTGAAAGCGGTCGCCGAGTACATGAGGACTGCCGACACGCCGAGCGCCGACAGCAAGGCGTGCACGAAGAGTCCCGAGCAGATGCCGGCGACGGTCAGCAGTCCGTCGCGGCGGCCGCCGCGCAGGGCGTTGCGCACGACCAGCATCGTGTCGGGGCCCGGAGACATCGTCATGAGCAGAGCGACCAGCGCGAAGGCGAGAACCTGCGAATCAAGCATCGGCATGCCTCTCGGCCGCGAGCGAAAGCCTGCGGCCGCGGCCTTCGGACAGCGCGCGCTCGTAGACGGCCGCCGCCGAGGCGACGTCCTGCAACGCCGTGCCGGTCGAATCGAACACGAATATCTCCTCTGCCGACGAACGTCCGGGCTTGCGTCCCGTGATCAGTTCGCCGAGTTCGGCGTGGACCTCCCCGACGCCCATCATTCCCGCAGCGAGCGCGTGCTGCAACTCGCCCATGCGGGCGGCCTGGGCGGTGAGGTCGGTCACCACGCGTGCCAGGCGGAACACGCGCGGATCCAGTTCCTGCTTGCCCTCGCTGTCGGCCCCGACCGCGGCGATGAACTGGCCCGGCCGCACGTCGCCCGGAGCGATCAGGATTTCCCGGGCCGGCGTGCAGGTCACGGCGATCTCGCAGGCGGGCAGCGCCTTCCCGGCGGAGGCGACGGACTCGATCACGAGACCGGTTTCCGGTGCGAGTTCGCGGATGAAGGCCGCGACGCGCCCGGGATCGCGATCGCAGGCGAGGACGCGCCGCAGGCGGCGCACGGCCAGGAGCGCCCGCAGGTGCGCGCGGCCCTGGATGCCGCAACCGCAGACCAGGAGCGTGTTCGCGTCCGGCAGCGCCAGGTGCCGTGCTGCGATCGCAGAGGCGGCCGCAGTGCGCAAGGTCGTGATCTCGATCGAATCGAGCAGCGCGAGCGGGCAACCGTCCGTCGCGTCGAACAGGGCGATCACTCCCTGCACGGTCGGCAGGCCGTTGCGATCGGGGTTGGCGGGAAAGTTCGCGTTGACCTTGGCCGCGTAGTAGCCGGGCGCCCCACCGAGCGCCGCAGTCTTGACGTGGAATCCGCCGCCCGTGACGTGCGTGGCGAGCACGCCGGGCAAGGGCACGGAAC
>JBQTKF010000019.1:0-31344 GCA_052386355.1 Gammaproteobacteria bacterium | reverse complement strand
TGACCGCCTGCTGCCACTTGGTCGAGCGGATGCGCCGCTCGGGCGGCATGTTGCGCAGGCGGATGATGTTGACGACGGTCTCGTCGAGCATGCTCGCCGACGCGTCGATGAGGATCAGCACGCGGCTACCGTCCACGCGCAGCGTCACCAGCTGCTGGCGGTCGATCACCGGCGGCGGCGTGACTGGTTCCTGCTGGCGCAGCCTGCGCGTGCTCTCTTCCAGCGACTTGAGGTCAGCCTTCAGGCGTTCGAGCGCCTCGCGCCGCGCCAGTGTGTCGAATTCGTAGCGCGAGAGCTCCTCCTGCGTGATCTTGAGCTTCTCCAGCATCTCCTTCGAGAGGCCGGCGGCCTTCACGGCGCGGGTCTCGGTGGACTCGAGCGCGTTCCTGAGCTCGGCGAGGTGCTTGTAGCCCTCCAGCACTTCCTGCTCCAGGCGCTTCGCTTCCGCATCGAGGTCGGCATTCTCCTTGATGCGGTACAGACCCGCCTGCGCGCTGATGATCGTGTAGAAGAGCACCACGGCGCCGAAGCCGCAGGAGATCACGTCCAGGAAGGACATGCTGAAGGTCTGCGTCTGGCGCCGTGGCATGCGTGCCTCAGCCCACCGCGACCAGCTCGAGCACCACGCCCGGCGAGCCGAGGCGCAGCCTGTCGCCGGCGCCGAGTGCGGCCTCGCCTTCGACGCGCTCGCCATTCAGCCAGGTGCCATGGCGGCTGTGGTCGCGCACCAGGACTTCAGCGCCGGTCCTGAGCAGCGAGCAATGCTTGCGCGAGATGCCGGGCCCCACCGGCAGCGGAATGCGCCGACCCCCGCCGCCGCCCGCGCCGACCACGAGCGGCCGCTCGCCGATCGCGTGCGCGCGCCCGTCGAGGATCACGTGCGTCGGCGCCGATGCGCCCGCGCGCCGGCGCGGGCTTGCCGTCGCGGGCCGCGCGCGCGGCAGCGCGATCACGAGCGCCGGCGGCTCGACCGGCCCAAGGTCCGCCGCCCGCGCGGCCGCGGCGGCCGCCGCCGCAGTCTCCGAGAGCTCGACCAGTTCGAGTCCCGGCTGGCCGGCGAGGCGCCCGGCGAGCGCGGGCAGCAGCGCCGCGCGGGCCGACAGCGCGAGCGTCGCCGGCTCTCCCGCGCGATGCCCGGCGTGCACGAGCTCGGCGAGCTGTGCGTACCAGGCCTCGGCCGCCAGCGTGAACTGTTCACGCCGCACGGTGGCGCTGAAGGCGCCCGAGGCGGTCTCGATCACCGCGTCCACCGTCTCCGCACGGGCCAGCGTCGCGAGCCAGCCCGGCAGGCGCTCGTAGAGCTGCTGCTCGGTCGCGGCCTGGTGCAGCGGGTCGAAACGCGTGCGCCGCACCATTGCCTCCGCGACCAGCTGCGCCCATGCGGAGTACATGGCCTTGAGTCCAGCGCGGGGGGCGACATCCACGCGCCGGCGCCGCAGCACGGCCGCGCCTGCGAGCTCGGTCACCACCGCCTGATGCAGCTGGACGTCGAGGTGCAGCACCGTCTCGCGCGCGGAAAAGCCCGCGCAGGCGGCGACCGCGGCGTCCACCGTGCCCGCGACCGCGATGCCCGCGCGGCGCGCGATGCCGTGCAGGAGCCCGGCCTGGTGCAGACGCATGCTGCCCGGCAGCGCGAAGACCGCGGCGTCGTCTGGATTCGCGATGCGCCGCCACAGCGATGACAGGTGCGCATGCGCAAGATCCGCGTGCGACCACAGCCCGTCGGCCGGGCCCGCCATCACGTCCACTTCAAGATCCGCCCAGAACCGGTCCGTCGCCAGCACCGGCGTCAGGCGCGCCCGCGCCGCCGCTTCCTCGCCGGCCAGCACGCCCGCGGGCTCGAGCAGCGCGACGCCGGGGCTCGTGGCGAGGCGCGAGCCCTCGCGCACGGCGACGAGCGCCGCATCCACCACTTCGATGCCGATCGCGCTCACGTTACCTCACTTGCAGGTTCCGCAGCAGCTTGTTGTCGAGGTAAGTCTCGGCGTCCAGCACAAGCCGCTCCTGCGCGAGCTGGAGATTGTGCAGGAGGAACATCAGCAGCAGCGACAAGAGAAGCGCGACCAGCGTCGAATTGAACGCGACGCCCAGGCCCTCGGTGACGCCCGAGATGTCGCCGGTGACCGCCTTGTGCGCCTCGGCGAGCGCGTCGCCGATGCCTCGCACCGTGCCGATGAATCCGATCGCGGGGATCGCCCAGGCGATGTAGCGGATCATCGACAGCTCGGAGTCGAGCCGCTCGGCCTCTGCGGCGCAGACCGCATGTCCCGCCTCGGATACGTCCTGGACGTTTCTCGTCGCGCCGAAGCGCGCGAGCGACGCCTTGGCGGCGCGCACGATCAGCGACTGCTGCTGTTCTACCGGCAGCGTCTCGAGCTGGCGCACGTACTCGCGCGTGTCCTCGGGAAGGATGCGCATGCCCTCCGGCACGCGGACGGGGTCGGATTCCACGATCACCTGTTCCCGCGTCGTGGTGCGGTTCTTGAATGCGATCATGCCGAGCGCCCAGATCATCAGGACCACGCAGCTCTCCTGTTCCCAGTCCTTCATGATCACGAACATCGAGCGCTCGGGGACGAAGTTGGGGTCCTTGCGCATGGATTCGTACTGCACCGCGAGCACGGCCTGCGCATTCGGGCGCACCCAGACCGTCCAGATCGAGTGGATCACGATGGTGGCGACGATGAGCACCGCCAGGCTGTACAGGAATTCCTTCGGATAACGGGTCTTCATGTAATCCTCAGATGTCGATCGGGAACGATACCGGGAAGTCCGCGCGCACTTTCTCGCTCGGCGTGAAGCGCTGCGGGGCGGGCCCTGCATCCGCGGCGTCGGCCGGCAGCGGCGGAAGTTCCTCTTCCACTTCTTCCTTCGGCGGTTCGGCGGCCGGTGCCGCCGGCGCGGCCGCAGCCTCGGCGCCCGCGGGCTGGCCTTCCGCCTTGGTCTCCGGCTTTGCGGGCTGCCCGGTCCGGGGATTGGCGGGCGGCGCCTGCTTGGGCGGCTCGATCGCGAGCACCGCGGTCACGAGCAGGAGCGCCGCGACGGCGATCAGGTGGCGCATGGTTCCTCACTCCGCATAGCGGGCGATCCGGAAGCCGAGGTCCGGCCGGCCCGCGAAGCCGCTGTCGCGCGCCGCGTTGCGCAACTCCGCGACCTTGCCGGTCAGCCACCCCGCGCCCCGGATCACGTAATTGTCGCCCGCGCGCGGCCCGACCGGGTCGGGCGCGACGTGGTCGGGCCCGACCACGTAGATCGAATAGCGGTCGGTGGTCCATTCGTGCACGTTGCCGCCCAGGTCGAAGAGCCCGAGCGGGTTCGCCGGGTAGTTGCCGACCGGCGCCGAGACGCGGTGGCCGTCGTTGTAGCCGGTGATCGTCACCGGCGTCAGGTAGATCGCGCTGGCGTCACCCCAGTTGCCGGCGCGCTGGGGCACGGGGAGGCCGTCGCCCCAGGGATACTTGCGGGAGGCAGCGCTGCCGTCGAAGCGCGCCGCGAATTCCCATTCCGCCTCGGTCGGCAGCCGATAGCCCGTGGTCGCGGGCTCGATGAGCTCCAGCCGGTCGCCGCGGCGTTCGTAGGCGGGCGGCAGCTTGTCGCGCTCCGACAGCCAGTTGCAGAAAGCTGCCGCGTCCTGCCAATTGAGGTTCACGGCGGGCTGGCGCTCGAGGTCGAGCGATTCGTCCTTGAAGATGCCGGAGAGGTGCTCGGCGCGGAACTGGCGGAAGTCCTTGTTGGTGACCTGGAGGCGCGACAGGTAGAACGGCCGCCCAAGCACGATCGTGCGCTCGGCCTCGTTCGAGCGCCGGCCCGGCTCGCGCCGGCTGCTTCCCATCGTGAAGCGCCCGCCCGCGACCAGGACCATCTCCTGGCCGAGCCCGGTGGTGCGGCGCCCCGCCATGCCGGCGGCCTGCGGCGTGCCCGCGGCGCCGAGGCGGTACTCGACCAGCTGCACCTGCCCTTCGCGCGGCGTCACCGTGGTGCGGAAGGTCTCGAGGCCCGCCTTGCGCACTTCGATCGCCTGCGGCGCGGCCGGCAGGCGCAGCACCTGGTTCGCGGGCCCGCGCGCGGCGCCATTCACGTACAGGACCGCGTCGGCGGGCTCGCCCTGCACGCGCAGCTCGCCGAGCTGGGCCACGAGGTCCACCGTCACGCGCTGCTCGGCGCGGCTCTCGACGCTCACGTCCTGCGTCACCGGCGCATAGCCCGCCAGCGAGACGATGAGCTCCTGCGGCATGCCGGGCGCGACCCCGACCGTGAGCGGCGTGCGGCCGCGGTAACGGCTGCCGATGCTGACGTCCGCGCCCGACGGCCGGCTCTGCACGATGAGCGTGCCGTCCGGCATGCCGAGCACGACCGGGCCGATCGCGAGCGGCTCGCCGGCGCGCACCGTGACCGGGCTCTCGTAGCGGCGGAACTCGGGATGCAGGATCGCGATGGTGTAGCGGCCGGCGTCGAGTTCGGCCGTGAGCGGCGTGCGCCCAAGCTCGACCTCGTCGGCCCAGACCGTCGCGCCTTCGGGCACGCTCGTGACGGTCACCGGTGCGAACAAGGGCGCGAGCGCGACTTCCAGTTCCTGGAGTTCGCCGCCGCCCGCGACCTCGACGCGCGCGCGATGCTCCTGGTAGCGCGGCGCGGTCACGAGGATCTCGCGCGTGCCGGCCGGCAGTTCGTGCTTGCCCGGCAGCGTGCCCATCGCCTTGCCGTCCACCGCGAGTGTCGCCGCGACGCCGCCGGTGTCGATAGCCACGATGCCCGGCAGGCGCGCGAGTGCCACCACGACGCGCTGGCCGGACACGCGGCCCACGGTCACCGGCTGGCGCGCGGGCGCGAAGCCTTCGGCCTCGATCGTGATTTCGTAATCGCCCGGCGGCACCAGATAGCGGCCTGCGAATCCGAAGTCCAGGGCAGTGCCGACGAAGTCCACGTCGTCGAGGCCGGTCTCCGGGCTGGTCGCGACTTCGATGGATGTCGCGCTGAACATGAAGCCGAGCACGCCGAGTACCGCAACGGCGGTCGCCCATGCCGCGGGCCGCAGCCAGCCCGGCGCCGCCGGCGCGCGCCTGCGCGCACGCGCCGCGCCGCGCGGTTCCCAGGCGACCACGCCGAGCGGCAGGCGGTCCGCTTCCGGCCCCGCGTCGCCTTCGCCGCGATCCTCGAACTGCGGCGGCAGCGTGAGGTTCGCGACGCCGCCGTGGCGCACGACGATCGTGGGCCCGGCGTCGCGCTGCTCGAGCGCGATGGTGACGCCATCCAGCGAGTCCTTGGCGGCTTCCGGCTCCGGATGCACGGCGAGGCCGGCGGGCCCGACCGACACGCGCGCGCGCACCTCGCCCGGCCCACAGCCGGGGATCACGACCGCCGCGCCCGGGCCGCCGAGCGTGAGCGGCAGTTCGGACGGCAGCAACGGCCGTTCGCCGAGCGGTTCGTCGAGCCAGAGTTCCTTCAAATCGGTTCCTCGCACTTCACCGCGACCGGCGTGACCGCAGCGCCCGGCGGCAGCACGACCTCGCGCCTGACGTCACGATAGCCGACTCGCGTGCCGACCACCGTATAGCGCCCCGGCAGCAGCTCGACATCGCGCTCCGCGAAGGTCCCGTACTGGCCGACGCGGTAGATCGTGACGCTCGTGACCCCGTCCGACTGCAGCCGCACTCTCACCGGCTTCTGCGCGGCGGCGGCCAGGCGCTCGAGGTCCCCGGCCGCCGCGGCCAGGCGCTGGCGCGGGTTGCCGGCCGAGCTTGCGGTGGCCAGCAGGCGCCGCGCCTCGGCGCGGCCCTCGGCGCTCCACAATCGCTGCGGTTCCCGGTTCAGAGCGTCGATGCCGCGCTGCAGGTCCGCGCGCGGCGCGCTGCGCGTGATGCCCTCGCGCGCGGTTGCGAGCGAGGGCTCGAGCGCCGCGGCCTCGCGCCAGGCAGCCAGCGCCTCGTCCCATCGCTCGGCGGCTTCCGCATCGCGCGCCTCGCTTTCGAGCCTGCGCAGGGCGTCGCCGCGCTGCCCCTGCTCGAGCGCGACCAGTGCCTCGCTCGCTTCGCCGGCGCCGGGGCGCAAGGCTGCCGCCTCGCGAAACGCCGCGCGCGCGGCATCCGCCCTCCCGGCGGACATCTCGGCGAAGCCTCGCGACATCGCGGCCGAATAGGCCTCCTGCGTACGGCGCCCGGCAATGCGCGCGAGACCCTCGGCCGCTCCGGGCGCGGCAGAATCGATGGCGAGCGCCTCCCGGAAGCGCCGCTCGGCGGACGCGGTGCGCCCTGCGCGCTCATCGGCCTGGGCCGCGTCCATGATCGGGAAGGTCTGTTCGATGCGCGCTGCACGGGCGAGCCCGGCCTGGGCGCCGGAATGCTCCGGTTCGATCATGAGCACGAGCCCGAAGGCCTCGCGCGCGGCGGCCACCTGCCCTTCCTTCAGTGCCGTCTCGCCGCGCGCCACTGCGTCCTTGAGCGCCTGGGGCCGGCGCGCGTCGATGGCCGCCAGCTGCTGGCCGGCCTCCTGCCAGCCGCGTGCGGCGGCTCCGTAGTCCTCGACCTCGAAGCGCTGCGTCGCCACGGCGCCCGCGTCGCGCGCGGCGGAGAATTCCGCCGTCGCCCAGCGCGCCGCGGCGCGCCCGTCGAGCGCGCTGAAAGCCGCGTCGAACTTGCCGCGCGCCTCCTCGGCCGCGGCACGGGTGGTGGCGCGATCGGCCTCCGCCTGCTCCCGCGCCCGACGCTCGCGCAGGGCGGCTTCCGCCTCGCTGCGTGCCTGCTGCTCGAATTCCCCGCCACCGCCCGCGAAACGCTGCGGCAGCCACAGCACCGCCGCAACCGCCGCTGCGACCATGGCCGCGACTGCCGCCGGCAGCCAGCGCCGGTTACGCGGGGCCGGCGCCGAATCCGCCGGCAGCGCATGGACGAGCGGCTCGACGATGCCGCCATCGTCGCCTGCGACCGCCGCGAGCCGCGCGCGCGCTTCTGCGGCGGAGCCGGGCCGCTCGCGCGCCGATTTCGCGAGCAGGCGCAGCGCGAGCTCGCGCACGCCGACCGGCACCACCCCGCGCGGCACCAGCGGCGGCATCGGCTCGTGCAGCACGCGGTCGCGCGTGATCTCGGGGTAGTAGGGCGGGTGACCGGCGATCAGCTCGTAGAGCAGCGCGCCGAAGGCGTAAAGGTCGTCCGCCGGCAGCGGCGGGTCGCCGCGCAATTGCTGCGGGCTGGCGTTGTAGGGCGAGCCGCCGGGGGGCGCGCGACCGCCGATCGCGGACGCGAGCCCGAAGTCCGAAAGCTTCGCGCGTCCGGCCGAGTCGAGCAGCACGTTGCCGCACTTGAGGTCGCGGTGCACCAGCCCGAGCGCGTGGCAGGCAGCGAGCGCCGCCGCGACTTCGTCCGCCGCACGCGCCCAGCCTTCGAAGGAACGGCCGCGGAACTGGCCGAGGTCGCCGCCCGGCATCAGTTCCATAACGACCAGCAGGAGCCCCCCGGCCTCCGCCACGCCGTGAATCACGACCGCGTGTTCGGGTGGCAGAAGCCGCGTGCGCGCAACTTCATCGGCGAGCCGGCGCGCCACGCCTGGATCCGGCGGATCGGCGGCATCGAACACCTTGAGCGCGACCTGCTCGCCGCGCTCGCGGTCATCTGCCAGCCAGACCTCCGCGATCCCGCCACGGCCCAGGCGGCGAATCAATGCAAACCGGGCGCCGAGTTCGAGCCCGGGCGTGAGTTCCGGCATAGGGGGTCAACCCGCGCCGCCCGCCTGCGCCGCCGGCGTCGAGGCGTCCGCGGCCGGTGCCGCCGGCACCAGACCGGTCTCCTCGCGGTACAGCTCGTGCAGCAGCTTGCGCCATTCCGCGTACTGCTCCTCGGCGGTGCCGGTCAGGCGCAGCGTGCGGCCCTCCACGTCCACGACCAGCGGAGCGGTCTCGGACTGGAACGAGCCCGAGATCTCCTTCAGCGATTCGGTGTGGATCTTGGCTTCCTCGCGTTTCCTGTAGCCGCTGATCACCGCGGCGACGCCGCCTGCCATTGCGCCATAGCGCGCCGCGTCGGCGACGCGCGCGCAGTTGCTGCTCGAGCAGCTGTCGGGGACCGCGACCGCCGCGACCACCGCGGCCGCGCCCATCAGCATGCGGTTGCGCGCCTGCGCCTTCAGTTTCTCTTCGGCCACGATCTCGTCGTAGGTGTAGCGGCGCCAGTTGGTGTAGGGCTCCTCGAGCCGTTCGCTGAATGCCGCGTAGTTGTCGCTCACCGTGTCGATCATGCCGTAGTCGCGCTCGCGAATCTGGCGGATGCGTCCGAGCAGTACGTCGTCCTCGGCGGGCAGCCGCAGCACCCGGTACGTGCCGGTCTTCGGATCCTTTGCGAGGTACTGGCTGAATGCGACCGGCGCGAAATCGCTCGCGAAGCGCAGTTCACTGATGCGACGGACATTTTCCAGCTGCGCACCGGTCCGCAGGTTCCGCGCCGCGAGCAGGTCGTCGGCGATCTGCACGTAGACATTCTCGAACGGGTCGCGTCCGGCGTTGTAGCTGTCCTTGTAGGCGCGCGTATCCGCGAGACCCTCGTAGTCCTTGCCATCGATCCAGATCTCGCCGGCCGCGTCGGTGACCGTGATCTCGAGCATGAGCTGCGTGCCGCTCGATTCGAGGATGCGGCCATCCACGGTGACATCGAAGGACTTCACGCTCGCCGGCACCACGCGCGCGGCGCCCCAGTGGCCGGTGCCTTCGAGCACGTCGCGCAGCTGCATCGCGGCATAGCGCGCCTCGGCGCGGCGGATCTCGGGGTAGACGCGCTCCTTGTCGGCAAGCGCCGGGTCCTCCTCGACGCCCTTCGGGATGCCGGGATCGAGGATGTGGATACCGACTTCGAGCAGCTGTTCCTGCGGGATCTCCTGCGTCGCCTGCGCCGCCTGCTTGAGCGGCAGCGGGCGCGTTTCCTTGACGCAGGCGCCCACGGCGAATGCGGCCACGGAAATCATCACGATGCGAATGGTCGTTTTCATTCCCTCGACACCCGTCACCGGCTCAACTGCCGCGCTTGTAGCGGCGGTACTCTTCCCAGAGCGCCTCACGCAACTCGGGATCGGTTTCTTTCATCGCCGCTTCACGAATCTGCCGCGCGACGATGTCGTCGTCGCGGCCGTCCGGAACGTCAGCCGGGATCGCGCTGGGGCCGCGGCCGCCTGCCCCGCCGCCGCCGCCGACGCCGCCCTGCTGGGAAGCCGTTTCGCCGCCGCCGTCGGCGCCTTCCGCGTGCTCGCCGCCCTTGCCGACCGATTCGAGGCCGCCCGGGGAACGCGGTCCGGTGCCGGAACCCTCGCCGGTTTCATCCGCGCCGCCTTCCTCGCCGTCGCCAGGTTCGCCGCCTTCGCCCCCGGCCTCGGCGCGCTCCTTTGCGATCGCGGCCTGCGCCGCGCGCACGGCTTCGTCGAACGAACCGAAGGTCTCTTCCAGCCGCTTGTTGATCTCGTCGCTGCGGTTGCCGCCGGCCGGGACTTCGGGACCCTGGCCCGCGCCCTGCCTGCCGGACTGCTGGTCGCCGCCCTCGCCGGCGCTGCCGGCGGACTGCCCGCTGGAACCGGCTGCGCCACCACCGGCCGGCGCATCCGCACAAACCTGGCCCTTGGTCTCCGTGCCTTCCTCGGAAGTGTCGCCCGTGCTCACGCAGGGTTCGCCGCCGGCGGCCCCGGAACCGCCAGCTTCGGACGGTGAATCCGACTGCGGGCCGCCACCGGCGCCAGACTCGCCCTGCGTCGAGCCACCGGGGGAGCCGCCGTCTTCGCCCGGAATCGGGATCGGGGCATCCACGCCGCCGCCACTCGTCGTGGACTGGCCCGGAAACTCGGAATCAGAAGGCGTGCTGGAACCGCCGCCGGAATCGCCGGGAGAACCGCCACCGGACGAGCCGCCACCACCGGAGGTGCCGCCGCCGGATGAGCCACCGCCGCCGCCCGAAGAACCGCCACCGCCGCCCGAAGAACCGCCACCGCCGCCCGAAGAACCGCCACCGGACGAGCCGCCACCACCCGAGGAGCCGCCGCCGGATGAGCTACCGCCGGTCAGGCAGCCGGTGAGCAATGCGATTGCCGCGGCGACCGCGAGGCCACGAATCAGCCGTTTACCGTCCATCTTCTACCTCCCACCGGCGTCCTGGGTAAGGGCGATCCGGAGCGGTACTGTCCCTCAAATGCTTGGAGAGCGGCCTGGGCCGTTGGTTCACGGGCCCGTGACGGGCAAAGTCGGGATCAGCCGCCCTCCGGTGCCACCGAGGGGTCCTCCCCGCGCAGGAATGCGCCCAGCTGGGATGCGAGCCGGTCGCAGGCCGTGCCCTGGACACGCGCAATGAACGGCAGCGGCACGAGCACGCCGAGCAACGCCGAAGTGCCGGTCACATTGGTCGAAACCGAACCGGCGGTACGCGCGGTGTTGATGTCCCAGACCACCGCCTGGTAATCGGATTCCTTTTCCCACCAGCCGAAGCCGATGCAGCCGCCGCCTGCGGGACCGATGGTGCAGGTGATGCTGCCGCCGCTGTCGGTCCGGCGCGTCGCGCCGTCGATCCAGATCAGGTAACGAACGCCGCTCTGTTCGATGCGGTCGGCGACCACGTCGCGGGCCAGCAGCTTCGTCACGCCCTCCGGGCGTTGCGGCGCCGTGGAAGGCTCGAGCCAGGGGAACATCGAATCCACGAACGCGTCGTTCGGGCGGACCGCGACGCCGTTTCTGCTCATCTTGTCGCCGACGCAGTCCATGAACTCGTCTTCGGCGGTGATGCCTTCGACATGCGGCTTCGCGAGCAGCACGACCGCTTCGTGCGAGGCGATCGCGGTCGTGACATTGCGGCTCTCCTCGAGGCGCGCGGTCATGCAGCCGGAGAGCAGCAGCACCGTCGCGGTGCCTGCACCTGCATTCCTGAGCGTCCGGCTCGTCAAGCGCGGCATGGGGCGATTCCTTCCCGGAAAGCGGCCTTTCGGCCCGAGTATACGCCCGGGTCAGAACAGCGCCATCTGACCTGGCGCACGATTTGGCGGGCGGAAAAGCCCGGTCGAGAGTGGGTTGCTGCGGCCGTTCTCGAGTCCGGTTCGCCGGCAGGCTTCCTCGAAGCGCCGGCGCAGGAGCGCCGCCCAGGGACCCTGCCCGCGCATGCGGTGGCCGAAACGCGGATCGTTGTCGCGGCCGCCTCGCAGCTCGCGGACGCGGTTCCTGACCTTGTTCGCGCGTTCTGGATAGTGGACATCCAGCCATTCATAGAACAGGTCCCTGACTTCGCCCGGCAGGCGCAGCAGCAGGTATCCCGCCGTCTTCGCGCCTGCCTTCGCCGCCGCTTCGAGCACTGCTTCGAGTTCGTGGTCGTTGATCGCAGGCACCACGGGGGCGAACATCACGCCGACCGGGATGCCGGCCGACGACAACTTCGACATCGCCGCGAGCCGCGCCGCCGGTCCCGACGCCCGCGGCTCCATGCGCCGCTTCAGGTCGTCGTCCAGCGTCGTAATACTGACAAACACGCGCAGCAGTTGTTCCGCGGCGAACACACGAAGCAGGTCGAGGTCACGAACGACCATCGCCGATTTCGTCACGATCGTGATCGGGTGGTGCGCCTCGGCGAGGACTTCCAGGATCGAGCGCGTCACCCCCAGCCGCTTTTCCAGCGGTTGATAGGGGTCGGTATTCGCGCCGAGGTTGATGGGGCTCGGCTTGTAGCCCTTGCGGTTCAGCTCGTGGCGCAGGCGCAGGGCTGCATCCTGCTTGAAGAAAAGCTTCGTCTCGAAGTCGAGTCCCGGCGAAAGGTTCACGTAGGCGTGGCTGGGGCGGGCGAAGCAATAAATGCATCCTGTCTCGCATCCACGGTAGGGATTGATGGACTGGTCGAAGGGAACGTCGGGCGAATCGTTCCGCGTGATCACGCTCTGGGCGGGCTCGGGCAGGACGCGGGTCTCGAGCGGCGGCAGCGGCTCGTCGGCGATGCCCCAGCCGTCGTCCACGCGCTCGACCGCGAGCGATTCGAAACGCCCCGCGCGGTTGGAGACCGCGCCCCGACCCTTGTGCTCACCCACCCGCATACCTGTATGGATATACAGGTGCCGGGCGCGAGGGTCAAGCGCTCCGCTGTTCCGGCTCCGGGAAGCGGTCCATCCGGCGCAAGTCGGGAAACCAGCGCATCCAGAGCCCGGCCGTCGCGACGCTCGCAATGCCGCCCGCGACGACCGCCGGTATCAACCCCCACCAGGCAGCGGCCACGCCCGCCCGGAATTCGCCGAGCTCGTTCGAGGCGCCGATGAAGACGGCGTTGACCGCACTCACGCGCCCGCGGATCGCATCCGGCGTTTCGAGCTGCACCAGCAGGTGGCGGATGTAGACGCTCACCATGTCGGCGCCCCCCAGCACCACGAGCGCGGCGAGCGAGAGCCAGAAAATCTCCGACAACCCGAACACCGTGGTCGCGAGGCCGAATACCGCGACACCCGCGAACATCGCGGCACCCACGCGCCGCGTGACCGGCCGCCAGGCAAAGACAAGCGCGACGATTGCGGCGCCGACGCCGGGCGCGGCGCGGAGCCACCCGAGACCGTCCGGCCCGATCTTCAGTACGTCGCTCGCGTACGCCGGCAAGAGCGCGGTCGCGCCGCCGAAGAGCACGGCGAAGAGGTCGAGCGAGACCGCGCCCAGGATGATCTTCCGCCGCCACACGAATCGCAGCCCTTCGAGCAGCGTGTGCCAGGAGTCCGGTTCCGTCGAGACCTCGGGCGGCGCGGCGCGGATGCCGGCCATCAGCACCGTCGCGGATGCGAGCAACACCGCGACCGTGCCATAGACGTACTCCGGACCGAGCAGGTACACGAGCCCGCCGATCGCGGGGCCCGCGATCACCGAGACCTGCCAGGTCGTGGAATTGATCGCGACGGCGCGCGAGAAGAATTCCGCCGGCACCAGGTTCGGCAGCAGCGCCTGCCCGGCCGGCATCGAGAACGCGCGCGCGACGCCGAACAGCACCATGACCGCGAACACGGGCCAGACGACCGCGAGACCCGAGAGCGTGAACGCGAGCAGGAGCAGCGCGCAGACCAGTTCGAGCGCGAAGCAGGCGGTCAGGATGCCGGCGCGGTTCCGGCGGTCGGCGACATGCCCCGCCGGCAACACCAGCAGCACGAAAGGCAGGAACTGCGACAGGCCGATCAAGCCGAGGTCGAGCGGATTCTTCGTGATCGCGTAGATCTGCCAGCCCACGGCGACCGTCTGCATCTGGACCGCGACCGACACGGCAGTGCGCGCCGTGAGGTATCGGACGAACTGCGGGTGCGGCATCAATGCCCGATCAGAATTCGCAGCATGCGGCGCAAGGGCTCGGCCGCGCCCCACAGGAGCTGGTCGCCGACGGTGAAGGCCGCGACATGGTCCTCGCCCATCGCGAGGTGGCGGATGCGGCCGACCGCGATGTCGAGCTTGCCGGTGACCGCGGCGGGCGTCAGGCGCGAGAGCGTCGCCTCGCGTTCGTTCGGCACGATGCGGATCCAGGGATGCAGGGTCGCGATTGCGTGCTCGACATCGGCGAGCGGCGTCCTGCGCTTCAGCTTGAGGGTGACCGCGCTCGCATGGCAGCGCATCGCACCCACGCGCACGCAGAGACCGTCGATCGGCACCGGCGCACCCGCGAGCCCGAGGATCTTGTTGCCTTCGGCGCCCGCCTTCCATTCCTCGCGGCTGTAACCGTTCCCGAGATCGCGGTCGATCCACGGCAGAAGGCTCCCAGCGAGCGGCTGACCGATCGCGGCGACCGGCAGCGTGTCGAACGCGGCCGTCGCACGCCGGTCGATGTCGGTGATGGCGGTCGCGGGATCCTCGATCAATCCGCGCACCGCGGCATGGATCGCGCCCATCTGCGCGAGGAGTTCCCGCATCTGCTGCGCGCCCGCGCCCGAGGCTGCCTGGTAGGTCATCGAGGTCATCCACTCGACCATGCCGGCGCGCAGCAAGCCGCCGAAGGCCATCAGCATCAGGCTCACGGTGCAATTGCCGCCGATCCAGTCGCGCCGGCCGGCGGCGAGCGCGGCGTCGATCACATGCCGGTTCACCGGATCGAGCACGATCACCGCTTCGTCCTTCATCCGAAGCGCGGAGGCCGCGTCGATCCAGTGGCCGCGCCAGCCCGCGGCGCGAAGCTTCGGGTGGATGCGTTCCGTGTACTCGCCGCCCTGGCAGGAAATCAGGATCTCGCAGCCTGAGAGTGCCGCGATGTCATTCGCGTCGAGGAGCGCACCGGCGCCGCAGCCGACGTCAGGCGCCGCAGCGCCTGCCTGCGTGGTCGAGAAGAACGCGGACTCGAGGTGCGCGAAATCGCGCTCCGCGCGCATGCGCTCGATCAGCACCGAACCCACCATGCCGCGCCAGCCGACGAGCCCGACCTTGGGCAAAAGGTTCATGCGCTCAGCGGCTCGGCACCAGGCCTGACGGAACGAGCGCAAGCAGTTCCTCGCCCGCGATGACGGATTTCGCCGCGGCGATGTCCGGCGCGAAATGCCGGTCGTGGTCGTAGAAAGCGACCCTTGCGCGCAGCAATGCGTGTGCCTGCTCCAGCGCCGGGCTCGACTTCAGCGGCCGGCGGAAATCAATGCCCTGCGCGGCGGCGAGGAGTTCGATCGCGAGTACGCCGCGCGTGTTTTCCGCCATCGGGCCGAGCCTTCGCGCCGCGAAGGTCGCCATGCTGACGTGGTCCTCCTGGTTCGCGGAGGTCGGCAGGCTGTCCACGGAGGCCGGGTGGGCGAGCGACTTGTTCTCGGAAGCAAGCGCAGCCGCCGTCACCTGCGCGATCATGAAGCCGGAATTGAGCCCGCCCTGGCGCACCAGGAACGCCGGCAGCTGGCTCAGGGAATCGTCGATCAGCATCGCGATGCGCCGCTCCGAGAGCGCCCCGATTTCGGCGATCGCGAGCGCGAGCCCGTCGGCCGCGAAGGCGACCGGCTCGGCGTGGAAATTACCGCCCGAAAGCACCTCGCCTTCCCTGCCGAACACCAGCGGGTTGTCGGAGACGCCGTTCGCCTCGAGCATCAGCGTGCGCGCGGCATTCTCGATCTGCTGCAGGCAGGCGCCCGCGACCTGCGGCTGGCAGCGCAGCGAATAAGGATCCTGCACGCGGTCGCAATCCTCGTGTGAGCGGCCGATCTCGCTGTCGCCGAGCACCGCGCGGAATGCCGCGGCGACCGCGATCTCTGCCGGCTGCCCGCGGACATTGTGGATGCGCGCGTCGAACGGCACGCGGCTGCCGAGCGCGGCATCCACGCATAGGGCGCCCGCGACGATCGAGCCCGCCAACAGGTCCTCGGCCGCGAACAGTCCCTCGAGCGCGAGCGCGGTCGAGACCTGCGTGCCGTTCAGGAGCGCTAGGCCCTCTTTCGGCCCGAGCACCAGGGGCTCGATGCCTGCGGCCTCGAGCGCCGCGGCGGCGTCCATTTCACGTCCCCGGACCCGCACGCGTCCCTCGCCGATCAGCGCGAGGGAGAGATGCGCGAGCGGTGCAAGATCGCCCGAGGCGCCGACCGAGCCCTGCGACGGCACCAGCGGACTGATGCCCGCATTCGCGCACGCGAGCAGGCGTTCGATCACGGCGGGGCGCACGCCCGAGTATCCGCGCGCGAGACTCGCCGCCTTGAGCAGCAGGATCAACCGCACGGTCGAGTCGGCGAGCGGCTCGCCCACCCCTGCCGCGTGCGAACGCACGATGTAGAGCTGCAGCTTCGCGAGCTCGGCGTCGGAAACGCGGGTTTTCGCGAGCTTGCCGAAGCCCGTGTTGATGCCGTAGAGCGCCTCGCCGGCTGCAAGCCGCTCGCCGACCGCCTTGAGCGAGGCTTCGACCGCGCCGCGCCAGCCCTCTGCCAGTGCAATCGTCCCGTTGCCGCGCGCAACGCGGCGCAGTTCCGCGAGCGGGATCGCGCCGGGCTTCAGCGTGAGCGCCATGTCATCGCACCGAGGGCAGGTCGAGGCCCTGCTCGCGCGCGCAGCCGATCGCACGCTCGTAGCCCGCATCCGCATGGCGCATGACGCCGGTGCCCGGGTCGTTGCGCAAAACGCGTGCGATGCGCGTCGCCGCGGCCTCGGTGCCGTCGCAGACGATCACGACGCCCGCGTGCTGCGAAAAACCCATGCCGACGCCGCCGCCGTGGTGGATCGAGACCCAGGTGGCACCGCTCGCGGTATTCAGCAGCGCGTTCAGGAACGGCCAGTCGGAGATTGCATCCGAGCCGTCCTGCATCGCCTCGGTCTCGCGGTTGGGGCTCGCGACCGAGCCGGAGTCGAGGTGATCGCGGCCGATCACGATGGGCGCCTGCAATTCGCCCTTCGCGACCATGTCGTTGAAGGCGAGCCCGAGGCGTGCGCGATCCTTGAGCCCCACCCAGCAGATGCGCGCGGGCAGGCCCTGGAACCGGATGCGCTCGCGCGCCAGGTCGAGCCAACGGTGCAGGTGCGCATCGCCGGGCATCAGTTCCTTCACCTTCGCGTCGGTGCGGAAGATATCCTCCGGCTCGCCCGAGAGCGCAACCCAGCGGAACGGGCCGATGCCCTCGCAAAACAACGGGCGCACGTAGGCCGGCACGAAGCCCGGGAAGCCGAAGGCGTTCTTCAGTCCCTCGTCGAAGGCGACCTGGCGGATGTTGTTGCCGTAGTCGAAGACCACCGCGCCCTTCGCCCTGAGGTCCAGCATCGCCTGCACGTGGACCTTCATCGAGGCGCGCGCCTCGCGCTCGATGCGCGCGGGATCGTTGCGTCTCGCATCCGCGGCTTGCGCCAGCGTCCAGCCGCGCGGCAGGTAGCCATTCCGCGGATCGTGGGCCGAGGTCTGGTCGGTGACGGCATCCGGCACCACGCCGCGGCGCACCAGTTCCGGCAGCACTTCGGCCGCATTGCCGCGGAGCCCGACCGACAATGCGCGCTTCGCACGCCGCGCCTCCTCGATCATCGCGAGCGCCTCGTCGAGCGTCGTTGCCTTGCGATCCACGTAGCCGGTGCGCAGGCGGAAGTCGATGCGCGACTCGTCGCACTCAACGGCGAGCATCGAGAATCCGGCCATGGTCGCGGCAAGCGGCTGCGCGCCGCCCATGCCGCCGAGGCCCGCGGTCAGGATCCAGCGACCGGCGGCTACGCCATTGAAATGCGTGCGCGCGCAGGCGCCGAAAGTCTCGTAAGTGCCCTGCACGATGCCCTGCGAGCCGATATAAATCCACGAGCCCGCCGTCATCTGGCCGAACATCATCAGGCCCTTGCGGTCGAGCTCATGGAACTGCTCCCAGGTCGCCCAGTGCGGCACCAGGTTCGAGTTCGCGATCAGCACGCGCGGCGCATCCGGATGCGTCCTGAACACGCCGACCGGCTTGCCCGACTGCACCAGCAGCGACTCGTCGTCGTTCAGCCGGCGCAGCACCGCAAGGATCGTGTCGAAGGCTTCCCAGTTGCGCGCGGCCTTGCCGATGCCGCCGTACACGACGAGCGCATCCGGATGCTCCGCGACCTCCGGGTCGAGGTTGTTCTGGATCATCCGGTACGGCGCTTCCGTGAACCAGCTGCGGCAGGACAGCTTGGTGCCGCGCGGCGCGCGCACGACGCGCGCGATGGCGGGCTTCGGGGCGGGTTCGGCGTTCATCGCAGCCGCAGAGTATAATCGCAGCCCGTCCCGCCATACTCCCATGAACGATCAGCGTTCCATCGCCCGGGCGACGCTCGGAGCCATCGGCGTCGTGTACGGCGACATCGGCACGAGCCCCCTGTATGCGCTGCGCGAGGCGACGGCCGCGGCCGGCGGCGCCGCCGATGCGAATGCCGTGCTCGGCGTCGTTTCGCTCATCTTCTGGAGCCTGCTGCTCGTCATCACGCTCAAGTACGTGGTCCTGATCCTGCGGGCCGACAACGACGGCGAGGGCGGCATCCTGTCGCTGGTGGCGCTGGTGCAGCGCAAGGCGGGCATGACGGGACCCTGGGCATTCCGGCTAGTCGCGCTCGGGGTCGCAGGCACCGCGCTCTTCTACTGCGATGCGCTGCTGACGCCCGCGATCTCGGTGCTGAGCGCCGTCGAGGGTCTCGAACTCCTCGATCCCGCCATGCACCGGGCGGTGATCCCGATCACGATCGCGATCATCGTCGCGCTCTTTGCATTCCAGTCGCGCGGCACGGCGCGCGTCGGCGCGCTGTTCGGCCCGGTCATGGTCCTCTGGTTCGTCACGCTCGGCTTGCTCGGCCTGCGCGCGATCCTCGCCGAGCCCGGCGTGCTCGCGGCGCTCTACCCCGGCTACGCCGTCAAGCTCCTCCTCGCGCACCCCGCACTCTCGCTCGCGATCCTGGGCGCGGTGTTCCTCGTCCTCACCGGCGGCGAGGCGCTCTACGCCGACATGGGGCACTTCGGCAAGCGCCCGGTGCGGCTCGCCTGGTTCGCGCTGGTGTGGCCGGGACTGCTGCTCAACTACTTCGGGCAGGGCGCGCTGCTGCTCGCGAATCCGGGTGCCGCCGAGAATCCATTCTTCCAGCTCGCGCCCGCGGCGGCGCTGCCTGCGATGCTCGCGCTAGCGACCGCTGCGACCGTGATCGCTTCGCAGGCCACGATCTCCGGCGCCTACTCGATCACGCGCCAGGCCGTGCAGCTCGACCTGCTGCCGCGCGTGCGCATCCTGCAGACTTCCGCCGACGAGCGCGGCCAGATCTATGTGCCGGCCACGAACACGGTCATGATGGTCGCCGTCATCGCCTTCGTGCTCGGCTTCGGCTCCTCCTCCGCGCTCTCGGGCGCCTACGGGGCCTCGGTCATGGGCACGATGCTGGTCACGACCATCCTCGGCATGATCGCGGCGCGCGCCGGCTGGCAGTGGCCCCCGTGGCGCATCGCGGTGGTGTTCGGTCTCTTTCTGCTGGTGGACCTCGCGTTCGTCGCCGGCAATGCCAGCAAGATCCCGGGCGGCGGCTGGGTGCCGCTCGCGCTCGCGGCCGGCATGTACGGGCTCTTCGTCACCTGGCGCGACGGGCGCGCGCAACTACGCGAGGAATTGCGGCGGCGCGCGGTGCCGATGTCCGAATTGCCGCGGCTACTCGAGGGCGCGACGCGCGTGCCGGGCACCGCCGTGTTCCTGGTCAGCCACCGCGGCTTCCTGCCGACCGCGTTGCTGCGCAACCTCGAGCACAACCACGTCTGCCACCAGCGGATCGTCATCCTGCACCTCGAGATCGAGCGCACGCCGCGGCGCGACGCGGTGAACCGCGCCTGGCCGGAGGAGATCTTCCCGGGCGTCTGGACCGTGAATGCGAAATTCGGATTCATGGAGACGCTCGATGTCAGCGCCGCGCTTCGCGGCTCCGCGCGCTGCGGGCTCCGGCTCGACGACGACCCGACCTTCTTCCTCGGCTGGCACCTGGTGCGCGCGCGTCCGCGGGCGGGGCTCGCCGGCATGAAGGCGCGGCTGTTCGCGTGGATGCAGCGACGGAGCGCGCAGGCGGCGGAGTTCTTCCGCATGCCGACCAAGAACGTCGTGGTGCTCGCGACCGATGTCCTGATCTAGGGCGCAGCCGCGCCGCGGCACGGTCACTCCGCCTACTGCACTTCGAGCGGCGTCACTTCGCCATCGCCTTCGCGCGTGACTCCGAGGCGGATCGGCCGCGGCGGTCCTTCCGGCGGGACGGTGACCTCGACCCAGAGCCGCTCGCCGCGCGGGCGCGTGGACGGATCCACGGCGTCCTCGGGGATGAAGTACGCAAGCGCTTCCGAAAGCTGCCAGCAGTCGGCATCGCCGCAGCGGCGCCTGTTCACCCAGTGCCGGCCGTCGTTGTCTTCGATCGCGTACAGCTTGCCGTCGCGGACCTCGAGGTGCGCGAGGTAGGTCTCCGCCGGGCCCTGGCGAACCGGGTCCAGGCTGCGGACCGGATGCACCACGACCGCGATCCGCACGTAACGGCCGCGGATCGGCAGGTCCGGGTCGTAGGGCGCGGTCTCCACCCACGCGCGCGGGTAGTTCGCGCGATCCCACAGGAACTTCGCGCCCACGCTCGCAGCGAGCGCGACCTGTGCCGCGGCGATGACCAGACCTTTCGTCAGGAGGCTCATGGCGGCGCCTTCACGATGCGCGCGAGCAGACGGCGGCGAGTGCGCTCGAGCAGCCAGCCGCCGCCGATGAAGATCACGCCGACGCCGATCAGGCCGAGCGCGCGGCCGAGCCTGTCGTAGAGGCTCGAAAAGTAGAAGCCGAGCACCGACAGCGCGAACGCCAGCACGCCGACGTTGACCGCGAGCCGCTGCCGGTCGTGGATGCCCCAGGCCACGAGGCCGACCGCGCCCAGCGCGAACAACGCCCAGAGCGCGAGCTCGCCGCTGTCCGGACGCGGGTTCACCCACAGCAAGGCGAGACCCCAGGCGAGCGGCAGCAGCATCCACGCCGCCACCCGCTCGCGCAGCACCCAGGCCACGCCCGCCGGGAGGACGATCGCGAGCGACCAAGCCGCCATCATGCTGCGCGAAGAAGGCTCAGCCGCGAGGTCCGGTGCGCGCAGCGCCGGGTAGTCCGTCCAGGCGAGCGAAGCCGCGGCGGGGATCAGCGCGATCGCGCCGAGCACGGTGAGCGCGCGGCGCCAGGAATCGCGCGCATCCGGCGCCGAGGCCATGAGATACGCGCAGGCCAGCATGAACGCGCCGAGCGCCGCGGGCGACATGCCGCGCCAGGCCGCCATCGGCGGCTGCGCCTCGATCCACTCACCCCAAAGCCAGGCGGGCGCCAGTACCGCGAGCCACAGCAGCTGCGGCCACTGCCGCAACTGCCACCAGGCGAGCGCGGCGCCCGCCGACCACAGCATCAGCGCGCCGGGCCAGTGCTCCGCCATGTGGAAGATCTGCCCGGAAAGATAGATGCCGGCGCCGAGCGCGCCGGTGCCGACCGCATGCAGCGTCGCCGACAGCGCCTGGCTCGCGCGCGAGGCGAGCGCGCCGCCGGCATGAAAGACCCCGACCATCGCGAGCACCAGCGCGAAGCGCGCGCCCGGCACCAGCTTGTCCCAGTGCGCCGCGACGAAGAGCAGCACGCCCGCGACCAGCAGCATGCCGCCGAAGGCGAAGGCCAGGATCGCGAGCCGGCTGCGGCCGCGTTCGCCGCCCTGCTCCGCTTCCCAGGCGCGGATGCGACCGGCCTGCGCGGCGTCCACCAGCCCCGCGGAAAGCCAGCGCTCGAGCGCCGCCTGCCAGCCGCCCATCATTGCGCGAATTTCTTCTCGACGGATTCGTAATGATCGATCACCTGGCGCACGTACTGGCGCTTCGACAGGTAATCGCCCGGCCAGAAGCTGCGCTTGAAGCCGTAGATAATGATGGACTTTAGGTCGTGCCGGTCGAGGCCCAGATGCTTGACCGCGAGCCACAGCTCGTTGGTCACGGTGGTGTTGCTCATCAGGCGGTTGTCGGTGCAGAGGGTGGTCGAGAGGCGCTTCGCGCGCAGCTTGCGGAAGGTGTGGTCGTCCAGCCATTTCAGCTTCGGGTTGGTCTGGAGATTGCTCGTCAGGCAGACCTCGAGCGTGATGCGCCGGTCGGCGATGTAGTTGCCGAGCTTGTCCACGTAGCGGTCGCGGTCCTCGATTTCCGGGTCCTGGATCTGATCGGCCTCCAGCAGGTAGGTGCCGTGGCCGATGCGGTCCGTGTGCAGGTCGGTGATCGCCTGGAAGATCGACTCGGGGCCATAGGCCTCGCCCGCGTGCACGGTGCGCTTGAGGAAGTGCCTGTGCGCGTACTCGAAGGCGTCCTTGTGCGCGCCCGCCGGGTAGCCCGACTCCTCGCCCGCGAGGTCGAAGCCCACCACCTGGTAGCCGTGGCGGTCGCGCGCGATGATCGCCGCGCGCGCGAGGTCCATCGAGGCCATCGCGTAGAGGTCCTTCGGCCGCGTGTAAGGATGCGCGTCGAAGAGCGTCTCGTAATAGCGCGAGAACTCGGGCGTGAACATCCGCAAGGCACAGCAGATGATGCCGTACTCGAAAGGCGGCTCGCGCGACGCGGCGACTTCCGGCCGCCGGTTGCAGGCATCGCGCGCGCGGCGCAGTCCCTTGTCCACCGCGGCGATCACGGCGACCGCGTCGAGGCCCGGACGCACGTGCAGCTGCGGCGCGAAGCGCACCTCGAGGTAGCGCACGCCTTCCTGCTGGTTGTCCTCGGCAAGCTCGTACGCGATGCGCTCCAGCGACTCCGCGTCCTGCATCACCGCGACCGTGTACTTGAAGCCCTTCAGGTAGTCGCCGAGGCTGGTGTAACGATCGGTGAAGACCGTCTCGCGCAGGCCGCCTTCGGTCCAGCTCGGAAGCTGGAGGTGGTGCGCGCGCGCCAGCTCGATCAGCGTCGGGATGCGCAGCGAGCCGTCGAGATGCACGTGCAGGTCGGTCTTCGGCAGCGCGGCGATGAACTCCCTGGTGATGGTCGGATCAGGCACGGCGGCTCCCGGGGCGGTACGAACGCGCAGCATAACGCGGCGGCGGCAGGCTCCGGTAAACTGGCCGCGTGGGAGGCGCCGAAACGCAGCACTGGACGCGTGTCGTCAGGAACGGCACGGTCGCGACCTGCGCCGAAAACGGCGCCTATGGGCTGATCCCGCAGGGCGCAGTCGCGATCGCGGGCGCCAATATCGCGTGGGTCGGCACCGACCGCGAGCTGCCCGCGCAGCTGCCCGCCATCGTCGAGGTCACCGACGCGCGCGGCGCGCTGGTGACTCCCGGGCTCATCGACTGCCATACGCACCTGGTGTGGGCCGGCTCCCGCCATCGCGAGTTCGAGCAGCGGCTGCAGGGCGCGAGCTACGAGGAGATTGCGCGCGCGGGCGGCGGGATCGTCTCGACAGTCGCCGCGACGCGCGCCGCGAGCGAGGATGAACTGCTCGCGCTCGCGCTGCCACGCGCGCTGCGGCTCGCCGCCGAAGGCGTCACCTGCGTCGAGATCAAGAGCGGCTACGGGCTCGACCGGGACAGCGAGCTCAAGATGCTGCGCGTCGCGCGCACCGTCGGCGAACGGCTGCCGCTGACCGTACGCACCACGCTCCTCGCCGCGCACGCCGTCCCGCCCGAGTACCGGGGCCGCGGCGACGACTATATAGAATGTATATGCGACGAAATCCTGCCCGCAGCGGCCGCGGCCGGGCTCGCCGATGCGGTGGATGCCTTCTGCGAGAACATCGGCTTCACCGCCGCCCAGGTCGAGCGGGTATTCGGGCAGGCACGGCAACTCGGCCTCGCGGTCAAGCTGCACGCCGAGCAGCTCTCGAACCAGAATGGCGCGGCGCTCGCGGCAAAGCAGGGCGCGCTCTCGGCGGATCACCTCGAGTACGCGGACGAGGCCGGCGTCATCGCGATGGCGAAGGCCGGCACGGTCGCGGTGCTGCTGCCGGCGGCGTTCTATTTCCTGCGCGAGACGAAGTTGCCGCCGGTCGAGCTGCTGCGCCGGCACCAGGTGCCGATCGCGATCGCGAGCGACCTCAATCCCGGCAGCGCGCCGATCGCCTCGCTGCTCCTCAACCTCACCATGGCCTGCACGCTGTTCCGGCTCACGGCCGTGGAAGCGCTCGCGGGCGTCACGCGCCACGGCGCGGCGGCCCTCGGGCTCGCAGCCGAGCGCGGCACGCTCGAAGCCGGCAAGCGTGCCGACCTCGTCGTCTGGGACGCCGCGCACCCGGCGGAACTGGCGGCGCAGTACGGCATGGCGCGGCCCACGCTGATCCTGAAGGACGGCACATGACCAAGGTCGAGAAGAACGGATTCCGGTGGCGCGGGACGGAGATCACGCGGCTCGAGCAGTTCAGCGACGCGGTGTTCGCATTCGCGCTCGCCCTGCTCGTCGTCTCGACCGAGCTGCCGAAGGACATGGCAGGGCTGTACGAGGTGTTGCGCGCATTCCCGGCCTTCGGCGCGACGTTCGCCGTGCTGGTCTGGATCTGGTACCTGCACTACCAGTATTTCCGGCGCTACGGGCTGGTGAATCCCGTGACCATCTTCCTGAACGGTGTGCTGCTGTGCCTGATCCTGTTCTACGTCTACCCGCTCAGGTTCCTGTTCGGCGCGCTGCTCGGCGGCCTGCTCGGCGGCCCCTGGGCATTCGGCATCAGCGAGGGCGGCCGTCTGCTCGCGATCTATTCGGCGGGCTTCATCTCCGTGTTCGCCCTGATCGCACTGCTCTACCGTCATGCGCTCGCGCACGCCGACGCGCTTGCGCTCACGCCCCGCGAGGTGGACGTCACGCGCACCTCGATGCGCGCGCACCTCACGCTCGCCGGCGTCGGCACGGTGTCGGCGCTGCTCGCACTCACCGGCCCCGACTGGATGGCGCCGGTTGCGGGGTTGATCTACTTCCTGATCGGCCCGGTGATGTGGTGGTACTGGAGCCGGTTCGCAAAGCGCTGGCTGAACGCCGGCATGAACCGTCGGGTCGAGGACAGCGTCGCCGGGGACGATGCTTGAAGGAGACGCTCTCCGTCGCACGCTGGAATGACCTCGCCGCCCGGCTCGGCGTCGAAAAGCCGCTGGTCGCCTTCCGCTGGCTCGAGTCGCACTACGAGGAGCGTGCGCGCAAGTACCATACGCCGCGCCATATCAACGAGTGCCTGGCGGTGCTCGACCGCTGCATGCACCCCGAGGCCGGCGATCCGCTGCTCGAATACGCACTCTGGTTCCACGACGCGATCTACAACACGTTCTCGAAGAAGAACGAGGAACGCAGCGCGGAGGCTGCGTTGCGCGTGCTCGAGAAGTCCGGGCGATCGGCGGCCGAGTGCGCCCTGGTGCGCGGGCTCATCCTGGCGACGCGGCACGGCCCGCATCCTGCCGAGCCGGCTGCGCAGCTCATGGTGGACACGGATCTTTCCATCCTCGGCGCCGAGGCCGACCGCTATGCCGAGTTCGAACTGCAGGTCCGCGCCGAATACTGGTGGGTGCCGACCGCGATGTACCGCCGCCAGCGCGGCGCGATCCTGCACTCGTTCATGATGCGCCCGTCCGTGTACGCGACCCACGAATTCCGCGAACGCCAGGAGCGCCAGGCGCGCAACAACCTCGCCTGGGGGCTGGAACAGCTGAGCTTCGGGCGCGCCACCTTCCGCTGGACCGCGCGCTTCTGAACATGCGCCGCATCGCATTCCTGACGCTCGGCGAGCGCGGCGACTTCGTGATCGACGACGAACTCGCCGTCGAACCGCTCGCGCGGCGCGGCGTCGCGGTCGAGACGATTCCCTGGAACCAGCCCGATGTGGACTGGGCGCGCTACGCGCTGGTCGTCGTGCGCTCGACCTGGGACTACCAGCACCATGCCGCGGAGTTCCTCGCGACACTCGAGCGGATCGAAGGCGTCACCCGTCTGTGCAACAGCGCGGCCATCGCGCGCTGGAACATGCGCAAGACCTATTTGCGCGAGCTCGCCACCCAGGGCGTGCCCACCGTGCCCACCCTCTGGCGAGACGGCCTCGCACGCGGCGGGCTGCTCACGCTGTTCGACGAGCTCGGCAGCGACGAGGTCGTGATCAAGCCGGTGATGAGCGGCAACGCCGAAGGCGCCTGGCGACTCGACCGCCTGCGCGCGAAGGACCTGGCGGGCGTGATCGAGGCGTATTTCCACGGACGCCCGCTGATGATGCAGCCATTCGAACGCGCGATCGTGTCCGAAGGAGAGTTCTCGCTGATCTACATGGGTGGCGCGTACAGCCACGCGATCCTGAAGGTGCCGAAGGCCGGCGACTTCCGCGTGCAGGAGGAACACGGCAGCGACGTGCGCAGCGCAACACCCGAGCCCGGGCTGCGCGCCACCAGCGACGCCGCAATGAACGCCGTCGGCGAGCGGCTTATCTACGGTCGTGCCGACCTCGTGCGCCATGGAGAGGCGTTCCGGGTCATGGAACTCGAGCTGGTCGAACCCGCGCTGTATCTGCGCATGGACCCGGGCGCACCCGCGCGCTTCGCGGACGCCATCGCCGCCCTATTCGCCTGAGCGGCGTCGCGCGTCCAGCGGGCTGATGACGCCGCGCCCGCCGCGGTTCAGCACGTGTGTGTAGATCATGGTTGTCTTCACGTCCGCGTGGCCCAGGAGCTCCTGCACCGTGCGGATGTCGTAGCCGTCTTCGAGCAGGTGCGTCGCGAAGCAATGGCGGAAGGTGTGGCAGCTCGCCGGCTTCACGATCCCGGCGGCTGTGACTGCCAGATGTACCGATCGCTGGATGTTCTGTGGGTACAGATGGTGACGCACGAGGTCATTCGAATAGGGATCCAGGCAGAAGGACCTCGAGGGGAACAGCCAGTACCATGCCCACTCGGTCGCCGCGCGCGGATACTTGGCGCGCAGGGCAAAGGGCAGCGACACACCCGGGCGTGCCGCGACACGGTCTTCTTCGTGCAGATTTCGCGCGCGGCGCAGATGGTCGCGTACATGCGGAACGAGTGTCCGCGGCAGCATCGTCTTGCGGTCCTTCTGCCCCTTGGCGTCACGAATGACGATCTCCAGGCGGGACAAGTCGAGGTCCTTGACGCGCAGTTGCAGGCACTCGTTCAGACGCATGCCACTGCCGTAAAGCAGTGAAGCGATCAACCAGTCTGTTCCGTCCAGATGTGCGAGCACGCGCTCAACTTCATCGCGCGCCAGCACGACGGGCAGGCGCCGGGGCCGACGTGCGTGCACCAGATTTTCCAGCCAAGGAAGGTCGATTTCGAGCACCGCCCGGTACAGGAACAGGATGGCGGCCAGCGCCTGATTCTGCGTCGACGCCGCGACCCTGCGCTCCACGGCAAGCGACGTCAGGAATGCCGTCACCTCGGGACCGCCCATTTCGCGCGGATGACGTTGGCCGTGGAAACGGATGAAGCGCCGGATCCACTGCAGGTAGGTCTTCTCGGTCCGAAAGCTCAGGTGGCGAGCGCGGATACGGGATCGGACTTCTTCAATGAGTGTCGGTGCGGGGGCCATCCGTGGCCTAGCGGCGGGTCAGATTAGGTCATGCCGCGTGGCAGTCTGGTCAAGGACTTACGTCGCCGCCACGTGATTATCGGCTGCAAACGGGGTAAAACTAGCTATGAACTTTAATACCCAATTGTAGTTAGGTCACTCCCATGCGCGTTACTGCCGCCGCATTTCTGATGCTTCTATTGGTGGGCGAAGCTGACTCTTACGATACGCAAAGGATTTCTGGCACTTATTCGAGCCTTCGTCTCGTAGAAGAGACTGGCGACCTTATCGGGATCGAGATTTTGGTTATCCCCGCCTGGAAAGCATTGATCCAAGTTGCGGAAGGCGAAGCTCCTCTAGCCGTGGTAGTTAAGCTCACACCTGTCGGTGATCATTACGAGTTCGCAATGCCTGCCGATAGCTTGCTTTCCCACATTCGGTGCGAAATTCGCTTTCTGCCCAACGAAGCCAGACTGTCTGGGCCTGACTGCTTTGATGAGCAGTCACTAAAGCGCACAAAGAGCTACTGGGAGTGACCTAACAATGCGTTGGAGCGGTCCGTGAAAGGTCGCGGGTGGCGCGCCGCAGGCGCGCGGAGAGATTTTACGCCTGCGGCGCGCTGCAACGGCCTCGCGCGGCCCGCTCAACGCGGACGTTAGGCCCACAGAGAAGGCCTAGGAATTGCAAAGGACCGTCCGGGTGAAACGACTTGTCGCCACACTTGCCGCTGCCCTAGCTATCAGTACCGTCTCCGTGGCCGCAGGCCAAGTCGCTTTTAAGAACGTAACCGTCGTCGATGTCATTGAGGGAGGGCTGCTTCACGACCAGGTGGTCGTAGTCTCGGGGGCACGAATCGCCCAAATAGCACCTGCTGCTGTTGCCCAGATCCCCGAGGGTACTCGCATCGTCGAGGCCAAAGGACGGTTCCTGATTCCGGGTCTCTGGGACATGCATGCTCACTTCCTCGGTGAACCGACACCAGGTTGTCCCGAAGTGACTTTCCCGCTCGCGGTCGCCCATGGCGTCACGGGTGCACGCAACCTCGCCGCACATCTGGATTACCTCTTCGCCTGGCGCGCGGAAGTCGAGTCGGGTCGAATGATAGGACCGAGAATCATCGGCACGGGCCCGCTGATCGACGGGGTGCCAACCGCGTATCCGCCAGCTTCGGTTGTCGCACGCACAGCGGACGACGGACGGCGGATTGTCGACGGTTTGTGGCGTCGTGGCGTTGACTTTATCAAGGCGTATGAAATGCTCGATCGGGACGCGTTTTTCGCCATCGTGGACCAGGCGAGGAAGCGCGGTCTGCCGGTCGCAATCCACGTTCCGCTTTCTGTCCTGGCTGGCGAGGCATCAGATGCCGGAGTGCGGAGCTTCGAGCATCTTCGCAACCTGGAGCTCGCCTGTTCCCGCGACGCCGACAGCCTGTTGGGTCAACGGCTTGCCATGCTCGAAGCGGGGACCGAACGGATTGGCAGGGAGCTACGTTCGGAGGTCCATGCAGCGCAGCGCATGCGCGCGATTGAGACCTACGACCCGGACCGCTGCCAAGCGCTGTTGAGAAAACTCGCGGCCAACGGCACGTGGCAGACGCCGACGCTGTTCATGGAGACTCGCGAAGGGCTCCGGCCCGATCTACGTGAAGAGGTGCGAGATGCCTTACGCTGGGTGCCAAGCCCCCATCGCGCGGCGTGGGAATCATGGTCGAAACGAATCTCGGCGTTACCGCCGGAGGTAGCTGCCGAACGGAAGCAATATGCCGACTGGCTTGCACAACTTCTCCGGCAAATGAAGGCAGAGCACATCGGATTACTCGCGGGCACTGATATTGCCACTGAATGGACGATTCCTGGTGTCGCCCTGCACGAAGAGTTGTACGCCCTCGTCGAGGCGGGGTTGACCCCGCTTGAGGCGTTGCGCGCGGCCACCTGGAATGCGGCGCTGTTCTTCGAAAAGACCGATGAATTCGGCGCTGTTGCGCCGGGTCGGATAGCGGACCTCGTTCTCCTCGACGCCAATCCCCTCACGGACATCCGAAACACTCGACGCATTTCGGGTGTGGTTACAAACGGCCGCTACTTGGATCGTCCTATGCTCGACAGTCTTCTCGCGACCGCGGAGAGTTTGGCTCAAAGCGGTGCGCACGACGTAATCCATCGACCAGGGCACACCTCGCAGTGATTCAGAGAGGGGTGCAATGCACGACGACACAGGATCTAACCGCACACCTGGGGCCTGACAACAGCTTGCAGCGGCCGGCGCTGCGCGCCGCCGCTGAAGCGTTAGGCAGGCCGACGAGGAAGCGCGTTTGTTCGCAGAATACTGGCGCGCTTGGTCATCGATTGGCGAGGGGATTCAGTCATGAAACGAGGCTGGCAGATGCTGTTCGTAAGTCTGAGCCCGGTTCTGCTGACCGTCCGTCTGCCCGCAGACACTCCGCCGGCCGTGCCGGAGCCGCCGGCTCAGAACCCGTCGACGATCACGTATCGCGGGCGCGAGATCCCCAACACCATGAACGAAATCCTCAACGCGAGGCACACGGCTCTCATCATTCACGAGATGACGAATGACCTTGTCTCGCCCGGTGGGTCACTCGACAAGCAGGGCCGCGGCTATGACCCCGCAACCATGGCCACGCTCATCCCGCGCATCCAGAGCCTCCTCGCCACCGCGCGTGAGCGGAACGTGCGCATCATCTACGTCCGTTACACAAAGCATGCGGATGGGAGCACGTTCTCGGATGCCAACCGCCGGAATCAGTTCAGTACAGGCGAACTCCCGCCACGCGAGCAGATCGAAGGTGAATGGGGTTGGGAAGTGATCGACGCCGTGAAGCCCCAGGCGCAGGATTTGGTCCTCAGAAAGTACCGGCCGGACGCCTTCTACGGAACGATCCTGGATCCTATCCTCAGGTGGAATGGCATCAGGACGATAGTGATCGTGGGCGTAGGGGCCGCGGTTGGAGTGATTCCAACGGTCATGACCGCCTCCAACCTCGGCTACTTCCCGGTGGTGATCACCGACGGGACCCTGTCCGCAGACGCAAAGCGCACGGCCGATGCAATGACGTATATCGGCGACTACGCGTTGCTCAACACTCACGCTGAGGTGATAGACATCTGGAACAAGAGCACGCCCCGTGCAAATGGCGTCGTCGTCTCAAATACTGTCATGCCAAAGACACCGGGACAGCCCGGAGAGCTGGCTTCGGTCGTTTTCGAAGGCCGCGAAATCCCCATCGGCGTCGACGAAATCCTTAATCCTAGGCACACGGCCCTCGTCGTTAACGACATGTTGAAGGATTTCATCGCTCCGGGCGGCGGATACGACAAGGCGGGCCGCCGGTACGATCCGGCGCGCATGGCCAGGATCGTGCCCGCGATCCAGAAGCTCCTGGTGACGGCTCGCGCGAAGAACGTTCGCGTTGTGTATGTGCGCAGTACGCGCCTGCCGGACGGGCTCTCGTCGTCGGACCCGCAGGTTCGCGACACGTGGGCCGCGAATGCCGCCGATCCGCCGCGAGCCGGTCCTCTGGAGGGCACGTGGGGGTGGGAGATCATCGACGAGGTCAAGCCGACGCCGGGCGATCTGCTCTTGCCGAAGTATCGGCCGGATGCGTTCTTCGGCACGGTTCTCGACCCCATCCTGAAGTGGAACGGTATCAAGACGATTGTCCTCGTGGGAATCGACGGAGAAGCCGGGTGCCTCGCGACCCTGATGCGGGCCAATTACCTCGGCTACTTCAGGGTTGCCGTAAGCGACGGCATTCTGACCACCGAAGCGGCGAGGATGGAATCCGCAGCGGCCTTCATCAGCAATCACGCGATCATGAGGACCCATGAGGAAGTCGCGCGAATCTGGAGTCAACATGCGCCGCGTCCGAAGCTCTGACATCCCCGTGCCTCTGCGCATAAAAGCTCCCGGGGCCGCCCAACATCGCGCTGGACCAGGCGGGCCGGTCTCGTCACGGCCCGTGAAATGCAGCACGGGCCGCGCCAAGCCTCGTCCCGCGGGTCAGCGCCGGCGTTAGGCGGCTGACAACATGAGATACAGTACCCACTGTCGGAGCTGACATGGCCCATTACGTTGACGGATTCGTCTTCCCGGTTCGGCGCGATCGTCTAAGCGAGTATAGGCGTGTCGCGGAAGCGGCTGCAGAGATTTGGAAGGAACATGGCGCACTCGACTACTGCGAATTTGTCGGTGACGATTTGAAACTGGAGGGAACGCGCTCGTTCACCGATTTGGTAGCTGCGACGGAGCACGAAACCATCGTGTTTGGCTGGGTGGAGTTCGAATCTCGTGAGGTACGTGACCTGGCAAACGAGAAGGTAGCGGCCGATCCAAGGATGGCGAGTTTGATCGAGTCATCGAATTCAGGTTTTGATGCTAAACGGATGGCGTACGGTGGGTTCGCGTCGCTCGTCTGACCCGCCTCAGTCCACGCCGCCTAACAAGGCGC
>JBQTKF010000018.1:0-33767 GCA_052386355.1 Gammaproteobacteria bacterium | reverse complement strand
CGCGAGACGTTCCAGCGGCGCTCGCAGATCGTGCGCTGGCTGCGCGACTTCCTCGACGCGCAGGGATTCCTCGAGGTCGAGACGCCGATGATGCAGCCGATTCCGGGCGGCGCGTTGGCGCGGCCGTTCGTGACGCACCATCACGCGCTCGGCCAGGACATGTACCTGCGCATCGCGCCCGAGCTGTACCTGAAGCGGCTGCTGGTCGGCGGCTTGGAGCGCGTCTACGAGATCAACCGCAACTTCAGGAACGAAGGCCTCTCGACCCAGCACAACCCGGAATTCACCATGCTGGAGCTGTACCAGGCCTACGCGGACTGCGAAGACTTCATGGTGCTGGTCGAACGCATGTTCCAGGGACTGGCGGGCGCGGTCGCAGGCACGCGCGAAGTTCCCTACCAGGGGCGCCGGATCCGGTTCGCTGCACCGTTCGCGCGCATTTCCATCGAGCAGGCGGTGCTCGAACACAACCCCGGCCTCGACCAGGAACGGTTGCGCGACGCAGAATCCCTGCGCCGTGCCTGCGCCGTGGCCGGCCTGGAACCGGGCGCGAAAGACGGGCCCGGCAAGCTCCTGATGAACCTGTTCGAGCGGACCAGCGAGCGGCACCTGATGCAGCCGACCTTCGTGCACTCATACCCGACCGAGGTCTCGCCGCTCTCGCGGCGGCGTGACTCGGACCCGTTCGTGACCGACCGGTTCGAGCTCTACGTGGACGGGCGCGAGCTCGCGAATGGTTTCTCCGAACTCAACGATCCCGATGAACAGGCCGAGCGATTCCGCGAGCAGCAGGCGCGGCGCGGCGCGGGCGACGAGGAGGCGATGGCCTTCGACGGTGACTACATCCGCGCGCTCGGGTACGGCATGCCCCCCGCCGCGGGGCTCGGCGTGGGGGTGGACCGGCTGGTGATGCTGCTGACGGACTCCCCGAGCATCCGCGACGTGCTGCTGTTCCCGCAGCTGCGCCACGAACCGGGCAGCGACTGAATGGCGGTTCAGCCGGCCGGCATGGCCTCCGATTCGAAGGCGGCGGCCGGGATCGTGTACGGCAGTTCCGCCGGCACGAATTCGGAACCTCCGGGCGCGGCGCCCAGCAATTCCCCGCATTGGTCGAGCGCCACCACGGCGAGGCAACCGCCGGCCCCCGCTGAGCCGCTGCGTACGACCTGCGCCGCTTGCGCGCGACCAAGGTACAGCGGGGCGCCGGGCCCGGGTGCGGCGGCACCCGCGTAACGCAGCATGCGCCGGCGGATGCGCCCGAGGTGCTGCGCGCGCGCGACGATCTCCTGTCCCAGGTAACAGCCCTTGGTGAAGCTGACCGCGCCCAGCAGGTCGAGATTGATCATCTGCGGAATCCAGACGCCGGTGGTTTCCGGGTACACCATCGGCTCGCCATCGGCGACGCAGGCTGACTCCCAATCCCCGGCCGTCGAACGTGCGACGCTTTGCAGCAGCGACTCGACTGCCTCGCCGCGGCCGACGATCAGTGCGCGCCGCGTGCTGGCCACCATCACCGTGAGCCCCGCGCTCGCGGCGCGGGCCTCGAGATGGGGTGGGGCGTCCACCAGGCCCGCGACCGCGTCGTCCGTTTGTTCGAAGGCGACGTCCGCCCGCAGCACGAATCGCGCCAGGTGGGCGATCAGGAGCGGCGCGTGCGCGCGCGGCAGCAGCATCAGCACCGCGTCGTCCCGCAGCGCCAGCCGCAGCAACGCCAGCACGCGGCCCTGGCGATTGCAAGCGGCCGCCAGCAGTCCGGAATGGCGGCCGATGCCGAGCAGATCGTTGGTCAGTTGCCCTTGCAGGAAGCTGCGCGCGTCGCGTCCGCCCGCGGCGACCACCGACATCCCGGGGAGCAGCGCCCAGCGAGTTCCGCCCATCGCGCTATCGTAGCGCAGCACTTCTCGCATAATCCCGCGCAATTGGCCTTGGGAGGCCGAGATTCGTTCTGGCAGAATACGTTAGCGATGCAAGCTCCTGCACCCGTCAGGGCGCCGACGGTGCCCGCCGAGACCACCCGACGCCCGCTGTCGCCGCACCTGCAGGTATACCGGCTCGCGCTGACGACGGTGCTTTCGGGCCTGCACCGCATCAGCGGAATGCTGCTGACCGCGGCGAGTCCGTTGCTGATCGCCTGGATCGTGGCCATCGCCCTTGGCGCGGACGCCTACGCGGCGGCGGCGGCCTGCTTCGGCAGCTGGCCGATACGCCTCGTGCTCGCGGCACTGCTCGCCACGTTCTGGTATCACCTGTTCAACGGATTGAGGCATTTCGCCTGGGACGCCGGATTCGGCTTCGAACTGCGCGCGGCGCGCGCGAGCGGCGTCGTGGTGCTGCTGCTGGCGACGGCCGCATTCGCGTTGACGCTGTTCACCACGCCGGCGTGGCGCTGGCTGCTGGGGGCGCCGTGAACGGCGCGCGCCGCCAGGCGACGCGCCACTGGCGCAATCAGAGGCTTTCTGCGATCGCCCTGCTGCCGCTCGGCGGCTGGTTCCTGTGGTCGCTGCTGTCGCTGCCAGACCCCGGATACGACAGCGCGCGCGCCTGGCTCGGGGCGCCCGCGCAGGCGGCGCTGATGCTGCTCTTCTCGTGGTGTGCCCTGTGGCATTCGGCGCAGGGCGTGCAGGTGATCGTGGACGACTACGTGTCAGGGGCCTGGCATGCGCGCGTGGGCCTGGCCTCGCGCCTGCTGCACCTGGCGGCTGCCGCGGTCGCAGCCTGGGCCCTGTGGGCGATCGCGACCGGTGGCGGGGCGTGAGCGCGTACCCGTTCGTCGAGCACGCCTGCGACGTGATCGTGGTCGGCGCCGGCGGAGCCGGCCTGCGGGCCACCGTGGGCCTCGCGCAGGCCGGGCTTGCGACCGCCTGCATCACCAAGGTGTTTCCGACCCGCAGCCACACGGTCGCGGCCCAGGGCGGCATCAGCGCCGCGCTCGGAAACATGGGAGAAGACGACTGGCGCTTCCACTTCTACGACACGGTGAAGGGCTCGGACTGGCTCGGCGACCAGAACGCGATCGCCTACATGTGCCGCGAAGCGCCGGCCGCGGTGATCGAGCTCGAGCACTACGGCCTGCCGTTTTCGCGCACCGAGGATGGGCGCATCTACCAGCGCCCATTCGGCGGCATGACCACGCACTATGGCCGCGGCATCGCGCAACGCACCTGCGCGGCGGCCGACCGCACCGGGCACGCGATGCTGCACACGCTGTACCAGCAGAGCCTCAAGCACAGCGCGCAGTTTTTCGTCGAATTCTTCGCGCTCGACCTGATCATGGAGGGCGGCGCCTGCCGCGGGGTCCTCGCGCTCGACATGACGACCGGCACGCTGCACCGGTTCCTGGCGCAGGCCACGATCCTCGCGACCGGCGGTTACGGCCGGGCCTACTTTTCCTGCACCTCCGCGCACACCTGCACCGGTGACGGCGGCGGCATGGTGTTGCGCGCGGGCCTGCCGCTGCAGGACATGGAATTCGTGCAGTTCCATCCGACCGGCATCTACGGCGCAGGCTGCCTGATCACCGAGGGCGTGCGCGGGGAGGGCGGGATCCTGCGCAACAGCGCCGGCGAGCGGTTCATGGACCGCTATGCGCCTAATGCCCGCGACCTCGCCTCACGCGACATCGTCAGCCGCGCGATGACGATCGAAATCCGGGAAGGCCGCGGTGTCGGCCCGCTCAAGGACCACCTGTTGCTCCATCTCGAGCATCTGGGCGCGGAGGTGATCCACAAGCGCCTGCCGGGCATCGCCGAGACGGCGCGGATCTTCGCGGGCGTGGATGTCACGCGCGCGCCGATCCCGGTGCTGCCGACCGTGCACTACAACATGGGCGGGATTCCCTGCACCATCGATGGCGAAGTGCTCACCCGTAACGCCACCGGCGACCAGGTCGTGCCCGGGCTGCAGGCGGTCGGCGAAGCCGCCTGCGTGTCGGTGCACGGCGCCAACCGACTGGGCTCCAATTCGCTGCTCGACGTGGTGGTGTTCGGGCGGGCGGCCGCGGCGCACTGCGCGAAGCGCCTGAAAGCGGGCGCCAGGCTTCCGGAACCGCCGCCAGCCGGGACTGATCGGCTGCTGGCCCGATTCGACCGCGTGCGCCAGGCTTCGGGGCGACGGTCGACCGCGTCGCTGCGCGACGAGATGCAGCGTGCGATGCAAAAGGACGCGGCCGTGTTCCGCACCGGCGCGACCCTCGAGCAGGGCTGCCGCGCCGTGGGGGCCGCCTTCGGCGAGATGAGCGATCTGTGCATCAGCGACCGGTCGCTGGTGTTCAACACCGACCTGGTGGAGGCGCTCGAGCTCGACAACCTGATGCGCCAGGCGCTCGCCACGATCCACTCGGCGAGGAACCGCACCGAGAGCCGCGGGGCGCACGCGCGCGAGGATTACCCGGCGCGCGACGACGCCCGGTGGCTTCGCCACACGCTCGCGTGGGTGGACGACGCGGGCGCCGCGCGTTTCGACTACCGGCCGGTCCAGCTCGCGACCGGCTCGGGCGATGTGGAGTCGATCGCGCCGAAGGCGCGCACCTACTGAGGCGCAGGGAGTCGCAAGTTCATGGTCCAGTTCACGCTGCCGGAAGCATCGAAGTACGGGAAACGGCCGGGCCGGCGCCACGCCGCACCCGCGGGCGCGGCCTGCGTGCGCGAATTCCGCATTTATCGCTTCGACCCGGATTCGCTGGAGCCGCCGCGCGTCGACACTTTCGAGGTGGATCTCGACCGATGCGGCAGCATGGTCCTCGACGCGCTGATCCACATCAAGGATCAGATCGATTCGACGCTGACATTCCGGCGCTCATGCCGCGAGGGCATCTGCGGTTCCTGCGCGATGAATATCGACGGGATCAACACCCTGGCCTGCACCCAGCCGATCGCGGGAATCCGGGGCCCGGTGCGCGTGTTCCCGTTGCCGCACATGCCCGTGGTGAAGGACCTGGTGCCGGATCTGACGCAGTTCTATGCGCAGTACGCGTCGATCAAGCCCTGGCTGCAGACGCGCGAGCCGCCTCCCGCCGGCCGCGAGCGGCTGCAGGCGCCAGCCGACCAGGAGCGCATTGACCGCCCCTCGGCCTGCATCCTGTGCGCCTGCTGCTCGACCAGCTGCCCGAGCTACTGGTGGAACAGCGAGCGCTACCTCGGGCCCGCCGCATTGCTCGCCAGCTATCGCTGGATCATCGATACGCGCGACGAGGCACGCGTGGAGCGGCTGGCGGCGCTGGATGATTCCTTCCGCCTGTATCGCTGCCACACGATCCTGAACTGCGTCGAGGCCTGCCCGAAGGACCTCAACCCGGCGCGCGCGATTGCGGACATCAAGCGACGGCTCGCCGCGGGTGACGGTTGAGCATGGATCAGGCGGCGCCCGGCGCAGTCCGTTGGCAATGCCGGCGCGGCATGAAGGAGCTCGATCTCCTGCTGGTCCGCTGGCTCGAGCGGCGGTGGCCGGGCGCGGAACCCGCGGTGCGGGACTGTTTCGCGCAACTTCTCGACCAACCGGACCCGCTGCTGGCCGACTGGTTACTGCATGGCACCCGACCGGTCCATCCCGGCCTTGCAGCACTCGTCGATGACATCCTTCTCCGTCACGATTGAACCGCCGCCGCAACCGCGGCTCGCGGCCTGTGCATTGGTGTTCCATGCCGTGGCTGCGGCCGGTCCGTGGCTCGCGCATTGCCCGCCGGCTCTCGCGGCCGGTCTCTCGACACTGGCGCTGGGTTCGCTCTACGCGACGCTGTCGCGGATCCCCGGCGGCCACGCGCCCTTGAACACCGTCATCCTCGAGCCAGGCGCCTGCCACGCGCGGCTCGCCGCGGGCGGCGCGCAGGCGGCCGTTCTGCACCCGGCGAGCCGCGCCTGGGGAGCGCTCGTCCTGCTCGAGCTCTCGGTCGACGGTCGGCGGCATGGCTGGATGCTGCCGCGGGCGGGGCTGCCGGACCCTGACTTCCGCCGACTCAAGGCCTTGATCCGCCTGGCTTGCTAGAATCCGGGGACTGGGTCACAGGAGGCAGGGCAGCGCCCGGCTCGCACGCCCCGGAAGCCGAACTTAAGGCGCGGCGGCCGGTCATATGCGGCGTGACATTGGCGGGCGCAGCGCGGTTCGTCGAGCCGATGCGGGCTGAAGCAGGCGACATTGCGCTGGTACGCCGCGTCCAGAAGGGCGACAAGGCGGCATTCGACGCGCTCGTGCTCAAGTACCAGCACAAGGTGCTGAAGCTCGTGCAGCGTTACGTCCGCAACCCCGCCGAGGCCGAGGACATCGCCCAGGAAGCCTTCATCAAGGCGTACCGGGCGCTGCCGGCGTTCCGCGGCGACAGCGCTTTCTATACCTGGCTGTACCGGATCGCGATCAACACGGCCAAGAATTCGCTGGTGGCGAGCCGCCGCAGGCCGCTGTCCTATGACCTCGACCTGCAGGACGGCGCCCAGGTGCAGGCACATGCGCGGCTCGCGGATGCGGAGACCCCGGAAGCGCTCGCGCTGACCGAGGAGATCCAGAGGACCGTCAATGAGGCCATCGAGGCGCTGCCGGACGACCTGCGGCTCGCGATCGTGCTGCGCGAGCTGGAAGGCCTGAGTTACGAGGATATCGCCAGGACCATGGATTGCCCGGTAGGCACCGTCCGTTCGAGGATCTTCCGCGCGCGCGAGGCGATCGATCGCAGCCTGCGAGAGGTCTTCGACGGCGGCCTCGGGCGAATCGGAGACGACTGACATGACGGAACGGGTGAAGGAACAACTGTCGGCCTTCCTGGACGGGGAACTGCCGGAGCCGGAATCGGCGCTGCTCCTGAAGCGACTCGAGCGCGACGACGAGCTGCGAGGCGCGCTGTCGCGTTATTCGCTGATCGGCGCAGTGCTCAGGAGCGACGGCGACGTGCCGGCGGCGCGCCAGGTGGCTGCGCGCGTGAGCGCCGCGATCGCACGCGAGCCGGCTTTCGGCGCGATCGCCGCACGCCTGCGCAACTGGCGCGCGCTCGGGCGGCCGCTCGCCGGGCTCGGCGTGGCGGCCTCGATCGCAACCGCCGCAGTGCTGGTCATGCCGCAGTACGGCGCGCAGGTGGCCTCAGAGCCCGTCGCCGTGGTGGCGCAGCAGCCCGAATTGCCGGTGGAGCCGGTGCCCGCGTTGAGCGCGGCGGAGGACCCGGCCGTGGAGACCTACACCACGCCGCCCGCGGCCGACGCGGAAGCGGCGCTCGGTTCCGCCGAACTCGCCAATTACCTGGTCGCGCACTACGGCTATGCCTCGCCCCTGACCCGGCGCAGCGTGGTCGCGGGACTCATCGCCGGGCCGGAACCGGCGTTGCCCGAGCCGGATGCGGCCGCAGCGTCCGCTGCAGGCCAGTGATGCGCCGCGCGGCCTTCATCGCGCTCGCGTTCGTCGCCGGGAATGCCGCCGCCAGCGACGGCCAGCTCTGGCTCGGGCGCATGGCGGAAGCGCTGGCGGGCACCAGCTATTCCGGCGAATTCGTCTGCGAATCGGCCGGCAGTTCGGAGAGGCTGCGGGTGGTGCACCGGGTCCGCGACGGCGCGGTGTGGGAGCGCCTGGTGTCTCTTTCGGGCAGTGGCCGCGAACTGGTGCGGGAAAACGACGAAGTGGTGGTCTACCTGCCTGACCGCAAGCTGGCGATCATCGAGCGCCGGCCGGCGCGCAGCGACCTGATGGGTGCACTGCCGACATTCGACTCCCGCGTCTCGCCCTGGTACGAAGTCAGCTATGCGGGCCGCGAAACCGCGCTCAACGGGCCGGCTGCGGTCGTGGTCGTGCGACCGCGCGATGGCTACCGCTTCGGCTACCGGCTCTGGATCGACGAAGCCTCGAACATGCCGGTGCGCAGCGAACTTTCGGATGCCGCCGGCCGGGTCATCGAGCGCCTGCGTTTCACCGAACTCCGATTGCACGGCAACATACCCGACTCCGCGTTCGAGCCGTCCACGGACCGCAGCAAGCTGCGCTGGTTGCGGCAGGTGCCGCAGGCCGTGGACGGGTCGCCCGGCTGGCGCGCCGCGCAGGTGCCACCCGGATTCCGGCTCTCGGTCAGCGGACTGCAGGCGATGGCGGGCTCGAGCGCCCCGGTGCGTCATCTTGTCTACTCCGACGGTCTCGCTTCCGTGTCCGTCTTCATCCAGCCTTCCGCACCCGGCCGGGCCCCGGTGACCGCGAGCCGCCGTGCCGGGGTCGCGTCGGCCTATACGACCGTGGTGCATGGGCACCAGGTGACGGTCGTAGGCGAAGTGCCGCCGGACACCCTGCGTTTCATCGCGACCGGCGTCCGCCCGGCGACGCCTGCGGCGGCGCCCGCGCAACCCGCGGAGCGCGCGAACTGACGCCTTCCGCGAGCGGCGCCCCGCCGCGGTTTTGGGTCTACACGCGCGAGCGCTGCGGCCTCTGCGACGAATTCATCGCCGAACTCGCGTCGCTCCTCGAGGTCCGCGGCTTGGGTTTCGCGGTGGCCGACGTCGACGCGGACGCAGTCGCAAGACGGCGCTTCGGCCTCAAGGTACCGGTGCTCACCTGCGACGGCCACGTCGTCTGTCACGGGCGTCTCGACCGGGGCGCCGTGGTCCGGCTGCTATAATTCGCGCGTTCCCGGACGCGCCTGTCCGGCAGGCGCACCTCCGGTCCCCCTCGATGCACCAGATCCGCAACTTTTCGATCATCGCGCACGTCGATCATGGCAAGTCCACGCTCGCCGACCGGCTGATCCAGGTCTGCGGCGGTCTCGCGGAGCGGGAAATGCAGGAGCAGGTGCTCGATTCGATGGACCTGGAGCGCGAGCGGGGCATCACGATCAAGGCGCAATCGGTGACGCTACGGCACCGCACGGCGGACGGCGCCGAGTACCAGCTGAATTTCATCGACACGCCCGGGCACGTGGATTTCTCCTACGAAGTGTCCCGCTCGCTCGCCGCCTGCGAGGGTGCACTGCTGGTGGTGGACGCAGCCCAGGGGGTGGAGGCGCAGAGCGTGGCGAACTGCTACACCGCGCTCGAACAGGGACTCGAGGTCGTACCGGTCATCAACAAGATCGACCTTCCCTCCGCGGACCCCGAGCGCGTGATCGAGGAGATCGAGAACATCATCGGCATCGAGGCGAAGGACGCGGTGCGGGTCAGCGCAAAAACGGGCGAGGGCGTGCCGCAGCTTCTCGAGACGATCATCCGACGCATCCCGCCGCCGGCAGGCGATCCGGCGGCGCCGCTGCAGGCGCTGATCGTGGACTCCTGGTTCGACAATTACGTCGGCGTGGTGTCGCTGGTGCGCGTGGTCAACGGGACACTCAAGCGCAGGGACCGCATCCGCATCTGGTCCACCGGTCGCAGCTGGGAAGTGGACCAGGTCGGGCGCTTCACGCCGAAGCGCGTGATCGCGGACGCGCTCGGGACCGGGGAGGTGGGCTGGATGGTGGCCGGCATCAAGGAGATCCACGGCGCGCCGGTCGGCGACACGATCACGCACGAGGCGCGGCCGGCAACGACGCCGCTGCCCGGCTTCAAGACCGTTCAGCCGCGCGTTTTCGCCGGCCTGTTCCCGGTGCAGACGGACGAGTACGAGTCGTTCCGTTACGCGCTCGAGAAGCTCAACCTCAACGACTCGGCGCTGCACTACGAGCCCGAGGTATCGGCGGCACTCGGCTTCGGCTTCCGCTGCGGATTCCTGGGGCTGCTGCACATGGACATCGTGCAGGAGCGTCTCGAGCGCGAGTACGGGCTCGATCTCGTGACCAGCGCGCCGACCGTGGTCTACGAAGTGGTTGCCGCCGACGGGGCCGTGTCGCTGGTGGACAACCCGGCGCGGCTGCCGCCCCAGTACCAGGAACTGCGCGAGCCGATCATCGTCGCCAACATCCTGGTGCCGCCCGAGCACGTCGGCGGCGTGCTGAAGCTGTGCCAGGAGAAGCGCGGCGCGCAGAAAAAGATGCAGCAGCTCGGCACGCAGATGTCGCTGCAGTACGAATTGCCGCTCGCCGAGGTCGTGCTCGACTTCTTCGACCGGTTGAAGTCGGCGAGCCGCGGCTATGCCTCGTTCGACTACGAGTTCAGCCACTTCCAGGCGGCGCCGCTCGCGCGGCTCGACGTCCTGATCAACGGCGACCGCGTGGACGCGCTGTCGATGATCGTGCACCGCGAGAGCGCCTACCAGCGCGGGCGCGAACTCGTCGACAAGATGCACGAACTGATTCCGCGACAGATGTTCGAAGTCGCGATCCAGGCGGCGATCGGCGGCCAGGTCATCGCGCGGGCGACCGTCAAGGCGCTGCGCAAGAACGTGCTCGCCAAGTGCTATGGCGGCGACGTGACGCGCAAGCGCAAGCTGCTCGAGAAGCAGAAAGAGGGCAAGAAGCGCATGAAGCAGCTGGGCACGGTCGAGATCCCGCAGGAGGCCTTCCTCGCGGTGCTGAAAGTGGGCAAGAAATGAATCGAGGGGGCGGGTGATGGTGTTCGATTTCGCATTCGTGCTGGTCGCGCTCGCGGGCCTCACCGGAGCCGTGTGGGGCATCGACCGCTGGCTGTTCGCGCCGCGACGCCGGCTGCGCGGCATCGCCAGCGAACCGGTGCTGGTGGACTACTCGCGCTCGTTCTTCCCGGTCATCGTGATCGTGCTGCTGCTGCGCTCGTTCCTCTACGAGCCGTTCCGGATCCCATCCGATTCGATGATGCCGACGCTGATCCAGGGCGATTTCATTTTCGTCAACAAGTGGCGCTATGGACTGCGGCTTCCGGTGCTGAACACGCGGGTCGTCGCGATCGGCGCGCCGGCGCGCGGCGACGTCGTGGTGTTCCGCAAGCCTTCGGACCCGTCGGTTGTGTTCATCAAGCGCCTCGTCGGCCTGCCGGGCGACGTCATCCGCGTGGCCGGCGCCCGGATGTGGGTAAATGGAACCGCGTCGCGGATCGAGGCTGGCGAGTTGTATTCGGGCCCCAAGAGCGAGCAGTATCCCTTCACGCAGGTGGGCGAGGAGACGCTCGAAGGCAGACGCCACGGCGTGATGCTGGACCCGGCCCGGCCCGGCATGGACGGCGAGTGGCGCGTGCCGGATGGGCACTTCTTCATGATGGGAGACAACCGCAACAACAGCCGGGACAGCCGTTTTCCCGACGTCGGCTTCGTGCCCGAGAACCACGTCATCGGCAAGGCGGAGGCCATCTGGCTGGCGTTCAATCCGGGGCCGGGGTCGCTCCTGCTCTGGGACCGTATGGGCACCGTCATCCGGTAGGGAGATCGATCAAATGCAGCATCGTCAACGCGGCATGACCTTTCTGGGAATCATCGTGCTGGTCGTCGTCGTCGGCGCGTGGGTCTACGCCGGGATACGGCTGACGCCGAAGTACCTCGAGTACATGCGGGTCGCGGCGACACTTGAGAAGGTGCGCGACGAATACGAGAGCAACCCGGGCACCACCGATTTCATGCTGCGCAAGGCGGTCGAACGCCATTTCGACATCGAGATGGTCGAAGTCATCACCTCGAACGACATCGAAATCCGGCGCGAGGGCGGCACGTTCTTCGTGCGCGCTGCCTATGAGGACTCCGTCCCGCTGGTGGCCAACATCTCGTTCCTGGTGACCTTCGACAAGACCGTCGAGGTCGCCGCGCGCTGACCGCGGCCGGCCCATCCGTGGATTCTGCCGGCCGCTGGCTGCAGGAGCGCCTGGGCTGCACGCTGGCCGATGCCGGCCTGCTGACGCAGGCCCTGACGCACCGCAGTCACGGCCCCGACAACTACGAACGGCTCGAGTTCCTGGGCGACGCCGTGCTGTCGTTCGTCGTCGCCGAACTCCTGATCGCGCGCTTTCCGGACGCCAGCGAAGGCGAGCTGTCGCGCTATCGCGCGAGCTTGGTGAGCGGGGAATCGCTGGCGCAGGCGGCGACCGCAATCGGACTCGGCGCACAACTGCGTCTCGGGGAGGGGGAACTCAAGTCGGGCGGTCAGCGGCGCGCGACCATCCTGGCCGACGCGCTGGAGGCGCTGTTTGGCGCGATCTACCTCGACCGCGGGTTCGCCGCCGCGCGCGATGCCGCGGCGCGGCTGTTCGCCGCACCCCTCGCGGCGCTGCCGGGCGCCGCCGGGCTCAAGGACCCGAAGACGCGGTTGCAGGAGATCCTGCAGGGGCGTGGCTTCGCGCTTCCCGCCTATACCGTGCTCGCGGTGTCGGGCGAACCGCACGAGCAGCGATTCCGAGTGCGCTGCGACGTCGGCGAACTCGCGGTAGGCGCGGAGGCGGAGGGCAGCAGCCGTCGTCGCGCGGAGCAGGAAGCGGCACAACGCGTGCTCGACCACCCTGCGCTGCAGGCTGCGCGATGAGTGCCCACCGCTCCGGTACCGTGGTGATCGCGGGCCGCCCGAACGCGGGCAAGTCCACGCTCTTCAACGCGCTCGTCGGGCAGAAGCTCAGCATCGTGACGCCGAAGTCGCAGACCACGCGGCACCGGATCCAGGGCGTGGTGACGCGCCCTGGCTGGCAAGTCGCGCTGCTCGACGTGCCCGGGGCCGCGCGCGCCGCCGGCAGCCGCCTGGTACAGGCCATGAATCGCGAGGCCGCCGCCGCGCTCGCTGGCGCGGACGCCGCCATCCTCGTCGTCACGGCACCGCGCTGGGGCAGCGGCGACGAAGCGGCGCTCGCGGCGCTCGTCGCCGCGCGGCTTCCGGTCGTGCTCGCTGTCAACAAGATCGACCTGGTGCGGCCGCGCGAGCGGCTGCTGCCATTCCTCGAGGGCTGTGCGGCACGCCATGACTTCGCCGCCGTCGTGCCGGTCTCGGCGCTGCGCGCCGAAAACCTCGACCGCCTCGCGCGGGCGGTGGCGGACCTGCTCCCGGAAGCGCCCGCGGCCTGGCCCGCGGATGCCGTCACGGACCGCGACGAGCGCTTCATCGCGGCCGAGGCGCTGCGCGAGCAGCTCATGATCGCGCTCTCGGCAGAGCTGCCCTACGGCATTGCCGTCGAGATCGAGCGCTTCGAGCAACAGCCGGACGGACGCACCGACGTGGATGCCGTGATCTGGGTGGAACGTCCCGGGCAGCGGCGCATCGTGATCGGCACCGGCGGCGCCCGGTTGAAGGCGATTGGCCGCGCCACCCGGCTCGCGCTGAACGAGAGGCTCGGCCGCCGGGTGCACCTGTCGACCTGGGTTCGCGTGCAGAAGGGCTGGAGCGACGACCCCGCGATGTTGCGCCGTCTTGGGCACGAGGCGAAGTGAGCGCCCCGCGACGCGTACAGCTCGCGCCGGCCTGGCTGCTGCACCACCGGCCCTGGAGCGACAGCAGCCGCGTCCTCGAGCTCATCACGCGCCCGCACGGCCGCGTCAGCCTGTTCGCGCACGGTGCGCGACGGCCAAAGTCGCCTTGGCGGGCGCTGCTGCGTCCATTCCAGCCGCTGATGGTGTCCTGGTCCGGGCGCGCCGACGGCGGCACGCTGACGGCCGTGGAGGGTGGGAGCCCCGCGCCCGCGCTGGCAGCTGCCATGCTGATGTCGGGGTTCTATCTCAACGAGCTCCTGCTGCGGCTGCTGCCGCGCGAAGAGGCACACGAGCGCGTGTTCGACGCCTACGGCACTGCGCTCGCGGGTCTCGCGACCGCCGCCGGGCACGCGCCGCTGCGAGCCTTCGAACGCGTGCTGCTCGAGGAGCTGGGCTACGGCGTCGCGCTCGATGCCGCAGCAGCCGGGGAAACGCTGGACCCGGAACGGTACTATCATTTCGAGCCTGGCCGGGGACTGCTCGCAGTGCGCGAGCCCGCGGCCGGCGCGGACGCGCTCCGCGGCCGCGACCTGCTCGCCGTCGCGCGCGGTGAGCTCGGGGAGCCGCGGGCACTCGCCGCCGCACGCCACGTCTACGGTGCGGCGATCGCCCATTGCCTGGAGGGGCGCGGCCTCGCAAGCCGCGAGGTCATGCTGGCGATGCGCCGGCGGGAGCAGGGGGAATGAGCGGCATCCTGTTGGGCGTGAACATCGATCACGTCGCGACGCTGCGTCAGGCGCGCGCAGGCCACTCGCCCGATCCGCTGCATGCCGCCCTGGTGGCGGAACAGTCCGGCGCCGACAGCATCACCCTGCACCTGCGCGAGGACCGCCGCCACATCCAGGACCGCGACGTCGCCGCCTTGCGCACGGCGCTCAAGACGCGCATGAACCTCGAGATCGCGGCGACCGCGGAGATGCTTGACATCGCCCTGCGCGTGCTGCCGGCGGACGTCTGCCTGGTGCCGGAAAAGCGCACCGAACTCACGACCGAGGGAGGCCTCGACGTCGCCGGGCAACCGGGGGCGATCGGCGAGGCGTGCGCCCGCCTCTCGCGAGGCGGCATCCGGGTCGCACTCTTCATCGACCCGGACGGGATTCAGGTGGACGCAGCCGCGCGCGCCGGCGCCGCGGTCGTCGAACTTCACACCGGCGCCTACGCCGAAGCCGAGGGGGCAGACCGCGCGCGCGAACTGGCGCGCCTGGCGGCGGCGGCGCGGAGGGCGACGGCGCTCGGCCTCATCGCGCACGCGGGGCACGGCCTCGATTACCACAACGTGCAGCCGGTCGCGGCGCTCCCGGCGCTCGCCGAACTCAACATCGGCCACGCCATCGTGGCGCGCGCGATCACGACCGGCATCGGCGCCGCGGTCGGCGAAATGAAGCGGCTCATGCGCGAAGCCCGCGGCGCATGATCTTCGGCCTCGGCACCGACGTGGTGCAGGTCGAGCGGGTGGCGGGCGCCTACCTGCGCTTCGGCCGCCATTTCGTTGAGCGCCTGCTGATGCCGGAGGAGCTCGAGCTGTTCGACGCGAACCGGCGGCCCGCGAGGTTCCTGGCGATGCGCTTTGCGGCCAAGGAAGCGATCGTCAAGGCGCTCGGAACGGGCTTCGGGCACGGCATCTGGATCCGCGACGTGGGTTTCCTCGCGGACCACCGGGGCAAGCCGGAAGTGCGCTTCTCGCCGCGCGGTCGTGCGCTCGCCGACCGGCTGGGCGCGGGCGACGGGCACGTCAGCCTGACGGACGAGGCCGGGCTCGTGTTCGCAGTCGCCGTCCTGATGAGAAAATCGTGAACGCGCCCCTCCACTGCCTCGTATTCGACATCGAGACCATTCCCGACGTGGCGCTGGGCCGCAGGCTGTTCGCGATCGAGGGAGACGACGCCGCGGTCGCGGAGGCGATGTTTGCGCGGCGGACGGAGGAGACCGGTTCGGCGTTCCTGCCCTACGAGCAGCACCGCGTGGTCGCGATTTCGGCGCTCCTGAACAGCGGCGGACAATTCCAGGTCTGGAGCGTGGGCGCTGCCGACAGTCCCGAAGACGAGCTGCTGCAGCGTTTTTTCGGGGGCATCGACAAGCTGAAGCCCGTGCTCGTGACCTGGAACGGATCCGGCTTCGACCTGCCCGTGCTCCATTACCGCATGCTGCGCCACGGCATCGCCTCGCCGGTCTACTGGGATAACGGCGACCTCGACCGGGATTTCCGCTGGAACAACTACCTCAACCGCTTTCACATGCGGCACATCGACCTGATGGACGTGCTCTCCGGATACCAGGCGCGCGGCCGCGCCAGCCTCGATCACGTTGCGCTGCTGCTCGGGCTGCCCGGAAAGCTCGGCATGGCGGGCGATCAGGTCTGGGATGCCTGGCGCGACGGGCGCATTGCGGAGATCCGCGACTACTGCGAAACCGACGTGATGAACACTTACCTCGTCTATCTGCGCTTCGAGCAGGTGCGCGGACGCCTGGACGACCGCGGTTACGGGGAGGAGCTCGAGCGTGCGCGCGCCTGGCTGGACGCCCGCCGCGAGACGCATTGGCGCCGTTTCCTCGACGCCTGGCGGCCGGCTTGAAGGCGGAGCCCGCACCGGAGAGCGTCGCGATCACCGCGCTCGACCACGAAGGACGCGGCGTCGCGCGCATCGCCGGCAAGACCGTGTTCGTCGACGGCGCTCTGCCGGGCGAGGAGGTGAGTCTCCAGCTCACGGTGCGCCGGCGACGGCACGACGAGGCCCGGGTGCTCGACGTGCTGCGGCCCTCGCCGGATCGCGTCAACCCGCGCTGCGCGCATTTCGGCGTCTGCGGCGGCTGCTCGCTGCAGCACCTCGACTACGGCAGGCAGCTCGAGGCGAAGGGCCGCGTGGTCGCGGAGCAGCTCGAGCGGCTCGGCGGCATCAGTCCAGGAAGGTGGCTGGCGCCGCTTTTCGGCCCGGCGTGGGCGTACCGCCGCCGCGCACGGCTCGGCTGCCGTTACGTGGAACGGAAGGGGAAAGTGCTGGTCGGCTTCCGGGAGCGCTCGAGCCCGCTGCTCGCGGATCTGTCCGGCTGCGAGGTGCTCGCGGCAGGCGCAGGCGCCCTGATCGCGCCCCTGGCCGCCGTCATCGGCGCGCTCGGCATTCGCCGCCAGGTGCCGCAGATCGAGCTCGCGGTCGGCGACAATGCCACTGCCCTCGTGCTGCGCGTGCTCGCGGATCCATCGGAGTCGGACCTCGAACTGCTCGGGGAATTCGAGCGCGCACACCGCGTCGAGCTGTACCTGCAGCGCGGGGGGCTTGACACGGTGGTGCCGCTGTCGCCGGTTGCGACGAATCTTCAATACGAGTTGCCCGGACTCCCCGCTGGCATCCGCTTTGCGCCCACGGATTTCATCCAGGTCAACGGCGACATGAACCGTCGCATGGTCGCGCTCGCACTCGAGTTGCTGGAGCCGGGCCCGGGCGAGCGCGCGCTCGACCTGTTCTGCGGAGTCGGCAATTTCACGCTCCCCCTCGCGCAGCGGGTCGCCGCGGTCACCGGGATCGAGGCAGACGCGGGGCTGGTCGCCCGCGCACGGGAGAATGCCGCCCGCAATGCGATCGGCAACGCCGATTTCGAGGTCGGCAACCTCGCCGCGGCGGATCCGCTGCCTACCTGGGCAAGCCACCCGCGCGACCTGGTGTTACTCGACCCGCCGCGCGCCGGCGCGCGCGAGGTGCTGCCTGCGATCGCGGCCTGCCGGCCGCGGCGCGTGGTCTACGTTTCCTGTCACTCCGGAACCCTGGCACGCGACGCAGGAATCCTGGTCTCACAGCATGGATTCCGGCTGGTTGCCGCGGGCATCATGGACATGTTCCCGCATACGGCCCACGTCGAGACCATCGCACTGTTCGAGCCCGCCGCATGAGCCTCGAAATCGAACGGAAGTTCCTGGTGCGCGACGACGGCTGGCGCCGCCAGGTGCAGGACTCCGCGCGGTTGTCGCAGGGTTATCTTGCCAACACCGGCCGCTGTTCGGTGCGCGTGCGCGTTTCCGGCTCCCGGGCCTGGCTCTCCATCAAGTCGATGCGGGCCGGTCCGTCCCGTGCGGAGTTCGAGTACGAAATCCCGATTGCGGACGGCGCCGCGATCTTCTCCGATTTCGCCGCAGCGCCCTCGGTCGAGAAACACCGGCACCGCGTGCCGGTGGGCCGCTACTGCTTCGAAGTCGACGAGTTCGAGGGCGAGAACCGGGGACTGGTGCTTGCCGAAGTCGAGCTCGACTCCGAGGCCGAGGAGTTTCCCCGGCCGGCGTGGCTTGGCGAAGAGGTCACGGACGACGCCCGATTCCGTAACTTCCGGCTCGCTGACCAGCCGTTTTCAGGCTGGCCGCCGTCGTGGCGCCGGTTGGTCGTGGCGGGTCGCGCCCCGGGGGGCGGCCTGTGACGCTGGGGCCCGTGATGACGGACCTCGCGGGCATTGCGCTGGAGCCCGATGAACGCGAAATGCTCGGGCACCCGCTCGTGGGCGGCGTGATCCTGTTCACGCGCAACTTCGAGAATGTGGCGCAGCTCACGCGACTCGTCGCCGAGATCCACGCGATCAGGAGCCCGGCGCTGCTGGTGGCGGTGGACCAGGAGGGCGGGCGGGTGCAGCGATTCCGCGACGGATTCACGCGCCTGCCGCCGTTGCGTGAGCTCGGGCGGCGCTTTGCCGTAAACCGGGCGGAGGGCGTGGCGCTTGCACGCGAGCTCGGGTGGCTGATGGCGGCGGAACTGCGTGCGGCGGGTGTGGACCTTTCGTTCGCTCCCTGCGTCGACATCGACTACGGTGTCAGCCAGGTCATCGGCGATCGTGCGCTGCATGCGGACGCGACCGCGGTCGCGGAACTCGGCGTCGCCTGGCTGCTCGGCATGCGCGAGGCGGGCATGTCGGCGACCGCAAAGCATTTCCCCGGCCACGGCGCGGTGGCAGCCGATTCACACGTCGCCCTGCCGGTGGACCGCCGTCATTGGGCCGACATCGAGGCGGACCTGGCGCCGTACCGGCGGATGATGGCGAACGGGCTTGCCTCGGTGATGGTCGCCCACGTGGTCTACCCGGAAGTCGATCGGCTGCCGGCCAGCCTTTCGCCGCGGTGGATCGGCGGCATCCTGCGCGGGGACCTCGGGTATCAGGGCGCGATCTTCACGGACGACCTGTCCATGGCGGGTGCGGCCTCCTTTGGCGGCATCGCGACGCGCGCCGCGCAGGCGCTGGCCGCGGGATGCGACATGCTGCCGGTCTGCAACGACCGCGCGGCGGCGCTCGAACTGCTCGCAGGGCTGCCGGCCCAGGCGAACCCGGTCAGCCGCATGCGTCTCGCGCGCCTGCACGGGCGCGGGCCCGCGCCCGCGCTCGCGGCGGATCCGCGCTGGCAGGCGGCAGTGGCCGCGGCGCACGACTGCACCGAGCGCCCAGCCCTGCGACTCGAAGGCTGGCGGCCGGCCTGAGCCGGCCGCGGCGTCAGGGGGAGAGCGCCACCAGCAAGGCTTCGGCCGCTGCGATGCGCGACGCCGCATCCGGCGCCTCGAGCTTCGCCCGCAGGCGCTGCGGCCCCTGCAGACGGTAACCCGGCTCGCGCTGCAGCAGGCGCACGACCCGGGCCGGGTCCACGCGATGGGCTGCGCCGAATTCGACGACGGCGCCGTGGGCTCCGACCTCCAGACGGCGGATGCCGAGCGCGTGCGCAGAAAGCCGCAGCCGGTGCACCTCGAACAGGGTGCGCGCCGGAGGCGGCAGCGGACCGAAGCGGTCGATCATCTCCGCCCGCAGGTCGTCGAGCCGCGGCAGGTCGGGCGCAGCTGCCATGCGCTTGTAGAGCTGCAGGCGCAGATGGACGTCCGGCATGTAATCGTCCGGCAGCAGCGCCGGCAGCTGCAGGTCGATCTCCGCGCCCGCATGCAGCGGCGCGGAAAGATCGGGCTCACGCCCGTCTCGCAGGGCGGAAACCGCACGATCCAGCAGTTCGAGGTACAGGCCGATGCCGATCTCCTGGATCTGGCCGCTCTGTTCCTCGCCCAGGAGTTCGCCGGCCCCGCGGATCTCGAGGTCGTGCGTGGCGAGCGCGAAGCCGGCGCCGAGCTCCTCGAGCGACTCAATCGCCTCGAGGCGCTTCTGCGCGTCCGCGGGCAACGAGGACGCGGGCGGCGCGAGCAGGTAGGCCCAGGCACGGTGGTGCGAACGGCCGACTCGGCCCCGCAACTGGTGCAGCTGCGCAAGTCCGAAGCGGTGTGCCCCGTCGATCACGATCGTGTTGGCGTTCGGCACGTCGATGCCGGACTCGATGATCGTGGTGCAGACCAAGAGCTGGAACCGGCGGTGGTAGAAGTCGAGCATCAACCGCTCGAGGTCGCGCTCGCGCATCTGGCCGTGGCCGACCCTCACCGTCGCTTCCGGCACCAGACGGCGCACGCGCGCCGCAAATGCCTCGATGTCCTCGATCTGGTTGTGCACGAGGTAGACCTGGCCGCCGCGGCGGACTTCGCGCAGGCAGGCCTCCCGCACCAGCGTATCGCTCCATTCGGTCACGAAGGTCTCGATCGCGATGCGCTCGGCGGGCGCCGTGGTGATCAACGAGAGGTCGCGCAGGCCGCCGAGCGCGATGTTGAGCGTGCGCGGGATGGGCGTCGCGGTCAGCGTCAGCGTGTCGACGTCGGCGCGCAACTGGCGCAGCCGCTCCTTGTGGCCGACGCCGATCCGGTGCTCCTCGTCCACGATCACGAGCCCGAGGTCGCTGAATGCGACATCGCGCTGCAGCAGCCGGTGAGTGCCGATCACGATGTCCACGCCGCCACCCGCGAGTCCCGCGATCACGGCTTTCTGCTCGGCCGCGGTGCGGAAGCGCGACAGATTCTCGACCCGCACCGGCCAGTCGGCAAAGCGGTCGGCGAAAGTCTGGGCATGCTGCTGCGCGAGCAACGTGGTCGGCACCAGCACCGCGACCTGGCGGCCGGCATTGACCGCGGCGAAAGCCGCGCGCAGCGCCACCTCGGTCTTGCCGAAGCCGACGTCACCGCAGACCACGCGATCCATCGGCCGGCCCGAGCGCATGTCGGCAAGCACGGCCTCGATGGCGTCATGCTGGTCTGCGGTCTCCTCGAATGGAAAGCCCGCTGCGAAGGCCTGGCTGGCGGCTACGTCGAAGGCCGCGGGGCGACCGGCGCGCGCGGCGCGCCGTGAGTAGAGGTCGAGCAGTTCCGCGGCGACGTCGCGCACCCGCTCGGCCGCGCGCCGGCGTGCACGCGCCCACTGGTCGGTGCCGAGGCGGTGCCAGGGTGCGGCTTCGGGCGAGCCGCCGGTATAGCGCGTGACCCGGTCCAGCGCGTGCACCGGCACGTACAGCAGGTCGCCGCCCGCGTACTCCAGCACCAGGAATTCGGCCGGCTGCCCGGCGACCGACATCACGCGCAGCCCGCGATAGCGGCCGACGCCGTACTCCTCGTGCACAACCGGTGCGCCCGGGCTGAGCGCCACGAGATCGCGCAGGATCGCATCCGGGTCGCGTTCGGCCCGCCGTCGGCGCCGCTCCTGCCGCGCGCGTTCGCCGAACAGCTGGTCCTCGGCGACGAGTGCGAGCCCTCGAGATGGCAGCAGGAGGCCACGCACGTCCCCGGCCACCGCGAGCGCGAGGCTTGCGGTCCCCTGCGCGAATTCCGGCCAGCTCGCCACGACCGCGGGCGCCAGCGACTGGCGCCCCAGCAGCCCGAGGATCACTTCCCGCCGGCCGGCGGAGTCCGCGAGCAGCAAGGTGCGCCCCGCGAAGCCCGCGAGGAAGCGCGCGAGGGCGGCGAGCGGCTCCGGGGCGCGCGTGTCGGCACGCAGTTCCGGCGGCGGCTCGGAGCCGGCGTTGACGAACGGCAATTGCGCCCCGATCGGCTCGACCTTGACCGCCGTCGCGAGCAGCTGCGGGCGTTTCGCGATCTCCCCAAGCACGACGGCCGCATCGGTGAAGGACTCCGCGGGCGGCAGCAGTGGACGCCGCCGGTCGTGGCACATCTGCTCATGCCGTGCAACAACTTCCGCCCAGGCCTCCGGCAGCGTGCGCGCGGCGTCGGCCAGGTCCACGACCACGGCCTGCGCGGGCAGGTGGTCGGCGAACGCCGTGGTGCGCTCGAAGAAAAACGGCAGCCAGGCCTCGATGCCGGCCGGAATGGCGCCGTCGCTGACGGCCTGGTACACCGGGCAGTCCTGCGGGTCTCCCTCGAAACGCGCGCGCCAGCGGCTGCGAAAGGCCGCGATCGCCTCCGGTGAGCTCCCGAACTCGCGGGCGGGCAGCAGGGAAACCGCTTCATGCCGCGCCGCCGAACGCTGATCGGCGGGATCGAAGTCGCGGATGCTTTCGATCAGTTCATCGAACAGGTCGAGACGATACGGCTGCGTGCTGCCTGCCGGAAACAGGTCGACGACCGATCCGCGCACCGCAAATTCGCCCGGCGACAGCACCTGGGTGACGTGGACGAACCCCGCATCGGTCAGCCGCCGCCGCAACGCGGCGAGGTCGACTCGCTGGCCGGTGCGCAGGTCGAAGGCAAGCGCGCCGAGGAACGCGGCGGGCGGCAGCCGGTCGAGAAGCGCCGCCACCGTCGTGACGACGACGCCGCGCGCCAGCGTCGGCAGCGCGGCGAGCGTGCGCAGGCGTTGCGAGACGATGTCCGGGTGCGGCGAGAACGGGTCGTAGGGCAGGATCTCGCGGTCCGGAAAGGAGTAGAGCGGCAGGCCGGCCGGCGCAAAGAACGCGAACTCGGCGAGCAGCTGATCCGCTTCGCGGCCGGCCGGCGCGATCACGACGAACGGCGCGGCGGCGGCGGCCGCTGCCTCGGCGAGCAGGCAGGCGGCGCTCGACCCGTAGATTTCGCCGAGCCGCGCCGCGCCCGAGGTGGGCAGCCGAATCGAAGCACTGGAGCCGGACTTCATCCACCTTCCCGCAGGCAAGGAACCCCGTTCCGGGCGGACCCGGCGAGGTCTGGCAAAGCAGGATACCCGCGCCCGCCGCGCAGGCAATCGTCAGCCGGCGGGGGCGCCCCGGACGATCACCGCATGCAGCACGCGCTCGTGTTCGAAGTACACCGAGAACTGGGGGTAATCCCAGCGCGTGATCGGCGGGCTGCCGACGGCATCATGGCGCGTAGTCGGCTCGCCGTAGCGGCTCTGCACCGACGACATGGTGCTGCCGCGCGACGGGCGATCGGCGGCTGCGGCAGGATCAGAGGTCGCCATGCCGAGGTTCTGGGCCAGGGCGGGCGGTGCCGCGGCAAGCGCAAGCACCAGCAATGTGCGTACGATAGACATCGTCATACCTCCGGCGGCGAGTGTAGCATCGGGTCCGACGCTATCGAGATTGCCGCCCTAAATCCTTGATAGGGATCGCGAAACACGCATGATTTCGGCGCCATGCTGACCCCCCTGCCGCTGGGCCTCGGCTTGCGCTACGTGCGCGCCCGGCAGCACCCCTACTTCGTGTCATTCATCAGTTGGGTATCGCTCGCGGGCGTCGGCCTGGGCGTCGCCGCCCTGGTCACCATCCTGTCCGTGATGAATGGCTTCGAGGGCGAACTGCGCCAACGGCTGCTGGCGCTCGCCTCGCACGCGACCCTCGCCGCGGCGGCGCCCCCGGACGAACTCGGCGCGCTCGCCGCACGCGCCCGGGACATTGCCGGCGTGGTGCGCGCCGAACCTTACGTCGAAGTGCAGGGGCTCCTGACGCACGGCGCGCTGCTCGCGGGCGCTGCGGTACGCGGCATCGATGCCGTCGACCCTGCGTCCGGCGGCGTGCTCGCCGGGGCGATGCGGGAAGGCACGCTCGCGTCGCTCGCGCCCGGCAGCCAGCGCATCGTGCTCGGGGGCGCGCTCGCCCTGCAACTGGGCGTCGCGGTCGGCGACCCGGTGACGCTCCTGCTGCTTTCCGCAGGCGAGGCGGGCGAACTGAATCCGCGCATCGCCGTGTTCGAGATCTCTGGACTGTTCGAAATGGGGCTCGCCGACCATGACGCAGGACTCGCCTTTGCGGCATTGGCCGACCTCGCCGCTTTCGCGGGGCCCGCGGCACCGGCGGGTCTGCGCCTCTGGTTCGACGACCCCTTCGCGGCGCCGCAGGCGGCGCCCGCCGTCGCCGCGGCGCTGCACACCGGTCCGGCGCGGGACTGGACGGTCGAGCACGCGGCCTATTTCCGGGCGATCCGCCTCGAAAAGACGATGATGACGGTGATCCTGCTGCTGATCGTCTCGGTGGCGGCGTTCAACATCGTCTCGAGCCTGGTCATGGTCGTGACCAACAAGCGCAACGACATCGCCATCCTGCGCTCCCTCGGTCTGTCGCGCGGGGGCGTGGTCGCCACCTTCGTCGTGCAGGGCACGGTCATCGGCTGGATCGGCGCGCTGGCCGGCGTGCTGCTCGGCGTGCTGCTCGCCGAAAACGTGGACGTGGTGTCGGCCGCGCTCGAGCAGATTTTCGGGTTCGAGATCTTCGACCGCGAGGTGTACTACATCACGCGCATCCCGACGGAACTGCGTCTGGCCGACGTGCTGCTGGTCGCCGCGTCGGCCCTCGCGCTGACCCTGCTCGCGACCATCTACCCGGCCCGGCGTGCCGCCGCGACCGAGCCGGCGGAGGCGCTGCGCTATGAATGATCGGGCGCAGGCCGGCGGATGGACCTGGTGGATCGGCCTGCGCTACCTGCGCGCGAAACACGACAACCGGTTCGTGGGCTTCATCTCGGGCATCTCGATGGCCGGCATTTCGCTCGGCGTGCTCACGCTGATCGTGGTGCTGTCGGTCATGAACGGCTTCGAGCGCGACATCCGGCAACGCATCCTCGACGTCGTCTCGCATGCGACGCTCGAAGGGGACTCCGGCAGGCTCGAGGACTGGCGCGCGATCCAAGGCGCCACGCGGGCATCGGAGGGCGTGACCGGCGTCGCGCCCTTCGTCGAGGGCCGCGGCATGCTGGTGGCGGGCGCGCGTTCAGGGGCGGTGGAGTTGCGCGCGGTGGAGCCCGCCGCGGAGCGCACGGTCTCGGAGCTGCACCGGCACCTGGGCGGCAACGGGCTCGAGGAACTCGCGCCGGGCGCGTGGCGCATGCTGCTCGGGCGCGGGCTGGCTGAACGGCTCGGTGTCGGCATCGGGGACGCGGTGCAGGTCGTGATCGCGCAGGGCAGCGTCACGCCCGTCGGGGTCGCGCCGCGCACGCGCCGCTTCACCGTCGCGGGCCTGATCGACGCCGGGATGTACGAATACGACCAGGGCCTCGCGTTGCTGCACATCGAGGACGCCCGGCGCCTGTACCGGCTCGGCGAGGCGGTGACCGGGCTGCGCTACCGGTTCGCGGACGCCAGCGAGGCGCCGCGGCGGATCCGCGAGATCGCAGAGCAGCTGCCGGGGTCGTACTACATCAGCGACTGGACCCGCCGGCATGGCAACTTCTTCCGTTCGATCGAGGTCACCAAGTCGATCATGTTCGTGGTGCTGTCGCTCGTCGTGGCGGTGGCGGCCTTCAACATCGTGTCGACGCTCGTGATGGTGGTGCAGGAGAAGCGCGCCGACATCGCGATCCTGCGCACGCTCGGGGGCTCGCCGCGCGACATGCTGTACATCTTTGCGGCGCAGGGCAGCGTGATCGGCGTGGTCGGCACCGTGATCGGTCTCGGCCTCGGCCTGCTGATTGCCGCGAACATCACGTCCCTGGTGCGCGGGCTCGAGTGGCTCACGGGCTTGACGCTGGTGGACGCGAGGGTCTATTTCATCTCGGAACTGCCCGCCGACGTCCAGGCGGGCGACGTGCTCCTGGTCGGCGGAATTGCGCTCGCGCTCGGCGTGCTGGCAACCCTCTACCCGGCGCTGCGCGCGGCGGCGACGCAACCCGCGGAAGCGCTGCGGCATGAGGTCTGAATGCCAGCCCTGACGGATGGCGTCGTGCTCGCCTGCGAGGGGCTGGTCAAGGAGTTCCGCCAGGGTCCGGCGGTCGTGCGCGTGCTCGCGGGTGTGGATGCGGCGATCCGGCGCGGGGAGCGCGCCGCGGTGGTCGGCGCCTCCGGATCCGGCAAGACCACGCTGCTGCAGCTCCTGGGGGGACTCGATCTGCCGACTTCGGGACGCGTGCGGATCGACGGGCGCGAGATGTCGGCGTTGCCCGACGCGGAGCGCGGAAGGCTCCGCAATGAGGCGCTCGGGTTCGTCTACCAATTCCACCACCTGCTGCCGGAATTCACCGCGCTCGAAAACGTCGCCATGCCGCTGCTGATCCGGCGCATGCCGCAGGCGGAAGCCCGCCGGCAGGCATCCGAACTCCTGGGCCGCGTCGGGCTGGCGGCGCGCCTGACGCACCGGCCCGCGCAGCTGTCCGGCGGGGAACGGCAACGCGCGGCCGTCGCCCGGGCGCTGGTGACGCGTCCGCGCATCGTGCTGGCGGACGAGCCCACCGGCAATCTCGACGGTGCCCATGCGCGGCAGGTATTCGAATTGATGCTGGAACTCAACCGCGAGCTCGGCACCAGTCTCGTGATCGTCACCCACGACCATGCGCTCGCGGCTCGCATGGACCGCGTGCTCGTGCTCGAGGACGGGAAACTGCGCGAATCCAGCGCCTGATCGCCGCTCGCGCGCGCGTGGCCGGCGCGACCATCGGTGGCCTGCCACGGCCGGGTGCCGCCGATGTTCCTGCCCGCCCTCGCATTCTGTGCCGGCGCCCTCGCGATCCTCGTGCTTCCGGCGCTGCCGGCGGTCGGGGTTCTGCCGGCGCTCGTCGCCGCCGCGTGGTGCTGGCGCGGGCGTCTTCCCTTGCTGGCGGCCGCCGTCTGCGGCCTCGCCGTCGCGAGCGCGCAGGCCGGCCTGCGCCTTGCGGGCGAATGGCCCTGTGGGCGCGACGGGGAAGCCGTTGGGCTCGAAGGCACGGTCGCCTCGCCCGCGATCCTGCGCGAAGGGCGGGTGGACTTCGACTTCGACGTCAGGTCGCCGGATGAATTCCGCGCGCGTCTCTCGTGGTACGAGGCGGAATCCGTACCGCGACCGGGTGAGCGCTGGCGTCTGACCGCCCGCCTGCGATGCCGGCGCGGCCTCGCGAATCCCGGCGCGACGGACCGCGAACTCGATCTGCTGCGACAGGGCGTCGCCGCGACCGGCTACCTGCTCACGCTGCCGGCGCCGGCTCGGCTTGCAGACGGCGACGACCTGCGGCGCGTGCAGCGGTTGCGCGCACGCGTGGCGGACCGGATCGCTACCGCGCTCCCGCGCGCGCCGACGGCCGCCGTCCTTCAAGGACTCTCGGTGGGTCATCGTGGCAACCTGCCCGACACGCTGTGGGAGGCGTTCGCGGCGACCGGCATCGCGCACTTGATGGCGATCTCCGGCATGCACGTGACTGCCTGTGCGCTGGTCGCGCTCTGGTGCCTGCGGCGCCTGCGGCGGTTGCCGATGATCTCGGGACTGCGGCGATGGATCCTGATCGAGACCGGCGTCGTCCTTTTTGCGACCGCCGGCTACGCCGCGCTGGCGGGCGCCTCGACTCCCGCCTTGCGGACCTGCGCCATGGTGACCGTATTCGCGCTGTTGCGCCTGCTGCGGCGCCGGCCCGCGCTGCACGAGACGCTGGCGTTCGCGGGTCTCCTGTTGATCGCCGCTGATCCGCTGTCCGCATCCTCGCCGGGTTTCTGGCTGTCGTTCGTCGCGACTGCGACATTGTTTGCCGTGTTGCAGGAGGGGGCCGGCATCGCAGGCAGGATCGCCGTCTATGCGCGCAGCCAGGCTGCCATCAGCGCCGTTCTGGCGCCGGTGCTGATGGCTTCCTTTGGTCGGCTGTCGCTGATCGCGCCGCTGGCGAACGCGATCGCCATCCCGTTCTTCAGCTTCCTGCTGCTGCCGGCCGTACTCTTGGCGACCGTACTCGAGCTGATCGCTGCCGGTGCGGGCGATGGGATCTGGCGACTGCTGGGACGGATGCTCGATCCCGTTTGGCCATGGCTGGTGGAGGCGGGGCGATGGCCTTGGGCGGCCTGGTTTCCAGCCTCCCAGCCGGGCTGGTTGCTGGCGGCCGCCGGCGTGGCCGGCTTCGCCGCAGTATTGCTCCCGCTCCGCGGCCCGCGCGTCGCCGCGGCCGCCTTCCTGATCGCCGCGGTGACCGGCATGGCGCCGGAGCCCGGCGGCAATGGCTGGACGCTCACGGTCCTTGACGTAGGGCAGGGGCTCGCCGCCGTCGTCGAAACGCGTACGCAGGTGCTCGTATTCGACACTGGGCCGCGTTGGCGTGGCGGCGGGGCCGCGGCCGAAGTTTCGCTGCTGCCGTTCCTGCGCGGTCGCGGCATCCGGCGAATCGATCGCCTGATCGTGAGCCACGCCGACCAGGATCATGCCGGCGGCGTCCAGGCGCTCGCCGCGGCAATGCCGATTGGCGAACGCGGTGATTGCCGGTACGGCGAGCAGTGGCGCTGGGACGGCGTCCTGTTTCGAGTGCTGCACCCGCCGGCGGGCATGCAGGGCAGCGACAACGACCGCTCCTGCGCCTTGCACGTGAGCGGCGCCGGGGGCAGCGCCCTGCTGCTCGCGGACCCCGAGGCAGCGGCTGAGGCGAGACTCGCCGAACAGGCGATTGCGGCGGACGTCGTGCTGCTGCCGCACCACGGCAGCCGCAGTTCGTCCTCGCCCGCGCTGGTCGCAGCCGTCGGCGCAAGACTCGCCATCGCGTCTGCCGCTGCGGGCAATCGCTGGGGCATGCCCGATCCGGCTGTGGTGGCACGCTGGCGCGCTGCCGGTACCACGGTGCTTGCGACGGCGAGCGCGGGTGCCGTCACGATCCGCTTCCGCAGCGACTCGCCGGTGCCGGAGGTGGCGGTTGAACGCGGCCGGCAGCGCTGGTGGCGGCCGGCCGAGGCGTAGCAGGCACCGCGGGCAGGCGCCGGGCGCGCACGGTATCATGCCGCGCCATGAGGGAAATCTTCATCGCCGGTGGGCCGGTCATGTGGCCGATCATGCTGTGCTCGGTCACCGCGGCGGCGATCGTTCTCGAGCGGCTATGGACACTGCAGCGCAAGCGCGTGATCCCGCGGGAACTCACGAACCGGGTCTGGAAACTGGTCGAGACCCGCACCCTGAACGACCGCCACATCGAGGCGCTGGCGCGCAACTCGCCGCTCGGACGCGTGCTCGCCGCCGGCCTCGCCAATCGGCACAAGGGCCGCGACATCATGAAGGAAGCCATCGAGGACACGGGGCGGCACGTGGTGCACGAGCTCGAGCGCTTCCTGAATCCGCTCGCCACGATCGCTGCGATTTCGCCGCTGCTCGGCCTGCTCGGGACCGTGATCGGGATGATCCTCGCCTTCGAAGCCATCAGCCGCGAAGGCGTGGGTGACCCCCAGGTTCTGTCGGGCGGCATCGGCCAGGCGCTGATCACGACGGCCGCAGGCCTGATCGTCGCGATTCCGGCATTGATCGGCTACCGCTACCTGCGCGGCCTGGTGGACTTCCTCGTGGTCGAGATGGAAAAGGAAGCGATCCGCCTGGTGCACGCGATGGACCAGGTCGTGCACGAAATGCAGGTGCCGGCGGCAGGGCGACGGCGCGAGGCCGCCTCATGAGGCTTCAGGCCAGGCGCTCCGACGACCCCGAGCTGAACCTCATCTCGCTGGTGGACGTCGTGCTGCTGCTGGTGATCTTTTTCATGCTCTCGACCACCTTCGTGCAGGACGCGCGGTTGCGCGTGCAGCTGCCGCAGGCGGATGCGTCGAGCTACGAGCGGCCGCGCAACTCCATCGTCATCACGATTACGGCACAAGGCAGCTACCGGATCGACGAGCGCGTGCTGGTCAACAATCAGCGGGAGACCCTGCATGCGGGCCTGCGGCAGGTCGCGGGCGAGAACCGGGCGCAGCCGGTGATCATCCGCGCGGATGCGCGGGCGAGCCACCAGTCGGTAGTGACGGCCATGGACGTGGCGGCGCGGCTGGGATTCACGCAGGTCAACATTGCCACCGTCAGCCAGCAAGCCGAAGACTGATCCCGGCCTGCCGCCGCTCAGTCCAAGCGGCCTCAGGATCTACCGGCGCCTGTCCGCCTACGCGCGGCCCCACCGGGCGATGTTCCTGCTGGGCGTCCTCGGCATGATGATGTACGCGGCCGTCGACACGGCCTTCCCCTGGCTGGCCAAGGGTTTCCTCGACGCCGCATTCACGACGCGCGACGCGCGCGTGCTGGGGCTGGTGCCGGCCGGCATCATCACGCTGTTCGTCATCCGGGGCATCGGCGACTACCTCTCGGTCTATGCGCTGGGAGGCGTGGGGCGCCAGGTCATCAAGGCGATGCGCCGCGACGTGTTTGCGCGCTATCTGGAGTTGCCGACTTCGTTCTTCGACCGCCACGGCGTGGGCCCGCTGATGTCGCGGCTGACGTACAACGTGGAGCTGGTGGCGGAGGCCGCAACCACCGCGATCCTGTCACTGATCCGCGACACGCTGACCATCCTGGGGCTGCTGGGCGGCCTGCTGTGGCTGAACTGGCGGCTGACCGCCTTCGCGCTGGGCGTCGCCCCGCTGATCATCGGACTGATCCGCGCCACCAGCCGGCTCGTGCGGCGCTACAGCACGCGCATCCAGTCCTCGATGGGCGACGTCTCGCGCGTCACCAAGGAATCGCTCGAGAGCCTGCGCATGATCAAGGTGTTCAACGCCGAGCACCAGCAGCTCGAGGCCTTCGAACGCGTCAACGAACGCAACCGCGCAAGCTTCATGAAGCTCATCGCCGTGCGGGCGGTGTCGAATCCGGTGGTACAGCTGATTGCGGCATTCGGCCTCGCGGCGGTCATGTTCGTCGCGATCCGCGACGTCCAGGCGGACCGCCTGACCGTCGGCGAGTTCACGGCATTCCTGGGGGCGCTGCTCCTGATCACCGCGCCGCTGCGGCGCCTGGTCAATGTCGTGAGCCCGCTGCAGCAGGGCATCGCGGCGGGCGAGAGCGCATTCGAGATCCTCGATACCGCCGCGGAAGATGCCGGCGGAAGCCGCCGCATCGGGCGAGCGCGCGGGGAAATCGAGTTCCGCGGTGTGGGATTCACCTACCAGGCGGACAAGGGTGAGGTGCTCCGCGACATCCAGCTCAGCATCGTGCCCGGGCAGACGGTCGCGATCGTCGGCCGTTCGGGCAGCGGCAAGTCCACCCTCGTGAGCCTGCTGCCGCGCCTGCATGACCCCGACGCGGGCATGGTGCTGCTGGACGCGCACGACCTGCGCGAGTACCGGCTCGGGGACCTGCGCCGCCAGATCAGTGTCGTCAGCCAGGAGATCATGCTGGTTGACGACACCATCCGGAACAACATCGCCTTCGGCATGCCGAAGGCAAGCGAGCAGGCCGTGGAGCAGGCGGCGCGCGCCGCGCACGTGCTCGATTTCGCGCGCGAGCTGCCGTGCGGCCTCGATGCGATGGTCGGCGAGCGCGGATCGCTGCTGTCGGGGGGCCAGCGGCAGCGGGTCGCCATCGCGCGCGCGCTCCTGAAGGATGCCCCGATCCTGATCCTGGACGAGGCGATGTCGGCGCTCGACGCGGAGTCCGAGCGTGTGGTCCAGGAGGCTCTCGCGGGGCTGGTGCGAGGGCGCACCACCCTCGTCATCGCGCACCGGCTCGCCACGATCGAGCATGCCGACCGAATCATCGTGCTGGACGAGGGCCGCATTGTGGAGTCCGGCACGCACGCGTCGCTGATCGCTTCCGGCGGCGTCTACGCGGCCTTGCACCGCATGCAGTTCAACGTCTGAGGAGCCGGTCGCGCGCATGCACGACTGGCTGATCGCGACCTGGTACGGCGACGGGCGCGGCGGCCGCTTCCTGCTGCCGTTAGCGTGGCTATTCGCCGCAGTGGCGCGTCTGCGGCGCACGTTGTACGCGCGCGGATGGCTGGCGCGCTACCGCTCTTCGCGGCCCGTCGTGGTGGTGGGTAATGTCACGGCCGGGGGCACCGGCAAGACGCCGCTGGTCGCCTGGCTCGCCGGACAGCTTGTCGCCCGCGGACTGCGTCCCGGCATCGTACTGCGCGGCTACGGCGCCGACCGCGGGGCGGCGCGGCGCATCGCGGCCGGCGACGATGTGCGCCGCACCGGAGATGAGGCGCTTCTGCTCGCACGGCGCACCGGTGTGCCGGTCGCGGCCGCGACACGGCGCGCCGATGCGGTCCGGCTGCTCGAGTCCGAATGCGACCTGATCCTCTGCGATGACGGCTTGCAGCACTACGCGCTGGCCCGCGACCTCGAAGTCGCGGTGGTGGACGGGCAGCGCGGACTCGGCAATGGCCGGTTGCTGCCGGCAGGCCCGCTGCGCGAGCCGGCATCCAGGCTCCATGAGGTCGGCGCGGTCGTGGTCAATGGCGCCGGATTCGCGTGGCCGCGCGCGATCCGCATGCGACTCGAACCCGTCGCGGCCGTCGCGCTCGCGGACGGGGCGCGCCGCCCGCTCTCGGATTTCGCCGGTCGGCCGGTCGTGGCTGCCGCAGCGATCGGGAACCCCTCGCGCTTCTTCGAGATGTTGCGCGACCACGGCATCGGTGCGGACGAGCGGGCGTTTCCGGACCACGCCGCCTGGTCGCCTGTACAAGCCGGTGCCGGTGCGGGGCGGGTGCTGCTGATGACCGAGAAGGATGCCGTAAAATGCACGGGAGACGGCTGGCTGGACGCCTGGTACGTCGAGATCGAGGCTCGCGTCGAAGAACCCGGCGCCGCGGGGCTCGTCCAACGGATCGCCACCCTCGCCGCGGCCCGGCCGCAGGGAACCGCTGCACGTGACTGAGACGCTTGCCGACATCCTCGCCTGCCCGGTGTGCAAGGGGCCGCTGCAATGGCACGCCGATCCGGAGACGCTGGTGTGCCGGGCGGACCGGCTGGCGTTCCCGGTGCTGGAAGGCATCCCCGTCATGCTGCCGGACCAGGCGCGCCCGTTGGCGCCCGACGACCCGCTGCTGGGCGGGCGCTGATGTTTCGCGTCGCGATTCCCGCGCGCTTCGGTTCGACGCGGCTGCCCGGCAAACCGCTCGCGCAGCTGGCCGGCACGCCCATGATCCTGCACGTGCACCAGCTGGCACAGCGCTCGGGCGCGCAGGAAGTCGTGGTCGCAACCGACGATGAGCGCATCCGCACCGTCTGCGCGGCGGCGGGCGCGGACGTCGAGCTGACCTCGCCGCGCCACCCGTCCGGAACGGACCGCATTGCGGAACTGGCGGCGCGGCGCGGCTGGAGCGGCGATTCGGTGGTCGTCAACGTGCAGGCGGACGAGCCGATGCTGCCGCCGGCGCTGATCCGCCAGGCCGCAGAACTGCTGGAACGCGATCCCGGCGCCGCCATCGCGACGCTCGCCGCGCCGGTCGAGACTCTCGAGGAGTACCTCGACCCGAACGTGGTCAAGCTGGTGACGCAGAGCAATGGCCGTGCGCTCTACTTCAGCCGGGCGCCGATTCCCTGGCACCGCGACGGTGCGCCCGCCGGGCCCGGGAGCCAGACGCGCTTTCGCGGCGCACGCCGCCACCTCGGCATCTACGCCTATCGCGTGGAGGCGCTCGCGCGCCTCGCCGCGGCCGTGCCGGGCACGCTCGAGCGCGCCGAGAGCCTCGAACAACTGCGCGCGCTGCAGATGGGCCTGCCGATCGTGGTCGGCGACGCGACCGCGCGGCCCGGACCGGGCGTCGACACGGCGGATGACCTCGCACATGTCGAACGGCTGTTGCGCGAAGGCCGCCGTCCGTGAACGAGGCTGCGGCTGGCGCTGCGCGGAATACGGACTGCGACAGCGCATGAGGCAGCGTGTGCTGTTCGTTTGCCTGGGCAACATCTGCCGGTCACCGACCGCGGAAGCCGTGTTCCGCCGGCTGCTGGAACAGGAAGGCGGGGGCCTCGAGGTCGAGGTGGATTCGGCGGGCACGCGCGCCTACCACACGGGCGAGCCGCCGGATCCGCGGGCGGTGGAGGCCGCCGCGCGGCGCGGCATCGACATGACCGGGCTGCGTGCGCGGCCGGTGGAACCGGACGACTTCGAGCGATTCGACCTGGTGCTCGCGATGGACGAGCAGAATTACCGGCGCCTGAACCGGGTCGCGCCCACGCGGCATCGGCACCGGCTGCGCCTGTTCCTCGAATACGCGCCGGCGCTCGGCCGCCGCGACGTGCCGGACCCGTACTACGGCGGCGCCACCGGGTTCGAGGAAGTGCTGGACCTGGTCGAGGAAGCTTCGAGGGGCCTGCTCGCGGCGTTGCGGCAAGCCCCCTGATTCACTCCTTCGGCCCGAAGTGGTGTCCGTCGCCTGGCGAAGACGACCACACGGTGTAGCTCTGCGGCGACTTGTAGGACTCCGCTGGCGGCGAGGGAGCTTGGGCCGGTGCAGGCGGCGGCGGCTCCGCCCTTTCAACCGGTCGCGCCGGGTCCGGCTGGGCAGACGTGGCGCTATCCGATGGCTCGCGCCCCAGCGGATGGCCATTGCCCGGCGCCGCTGCCTGCGATTCTCCCGGGGTGCGCCCCTCCTGACGCTCACGGCCGCCGCGTCCGCGGCGCCGGCGCCCGCGCCCGCGCGGTTCGC